>CAZXNA010000071.1:0-16645 GCA_964641295.1 uncultured Thermoanaerobaculia bacterium | reverse complement strand
GGGGCCAGCGACGGGCCCTCGGGGCAAGGGCCAGGCCCGTGATGACCACCAGCTCCCCGTTTTCAACACGGTACTCCAGGTGGCGCGGCAGGAGCACCAGGCATGCTGCGAGGACGGTGGAAAGGACGATCACGATGGCGAGGAACCAGCCGACAACGCGCCGCCAGCGGGAGTGACTCATGACAGGGCGGAACTCCAGGCCCTCCATACCACCATGGTACGCCCGGGTTCCGCCTGGATTCCGGCGCCACCGAAGATTCGGCCTCCTCCGCTACTTCAGGGGAACCTTCAACGCGGGAAGCCCGGCCCCCTCGAGGACGGGGTCGAGGGCCTCCGCCTGGCGGGCCATAATTTGAAGCGCCCCGCGCCATCCCGCGGCCACCATCTCCTCGAGCTGGCCGGTGGAGAAGGGCTGGCCCTCGGCCGTTCCCTGGATCTCCACCAGCCGCCCGTCCCCGGTGAAGACCAGGTTGGAATCGACGTCCCCTTCGAAATCCTCCTCGTAGTCCAGGTCGACGCAAACCTCGCCGCGAACGATGCCGACGGAGACTCCTGCCACCTGGTGGAGCAGCGGCCAGTCGGGAAGCAGTCCCTGCTCCCACATGCGCACCAGGGCCAGGGCCATGGCCAGCCAGGCGCCCGAGATGGCGGCCGTCCGGGTGGAGCCATCCGCCTGGAGCACGTCACAGTCGGCGTGGAGGGTCCGCTCTCCCAGGAGCTCGCGGGCCACGGCGGCTCGTAGTGAGCGCCCGATCAGCCGCTGGATCTCCTGGGAGCGGCCCGAGGGACGCCCCTGCTTGGTCTCACGCTCCGAGCGGGTGTCCGTCGCCCGCGGCAGCATGGCGTACTCGGCGGTGATCCACCCCTCGCCGCTCCCCCGGAGGAAGGGCGCCGTCTTGTCGAGGACGGAAACGTTGCACAGCACCACCGTGTCGCCCGCCCGGTAGAGGACACTGCCCTCGGGGTAGCGGATGAAGCCCGTCTCGATGCTGATGGGACGGACCTGATCCGTCGCCCTTCCGTCGGGTCGCATGGGAACCTCCAGCCTGTCCGTGCTGCCGGACCGGGATGGAGATTATACCCGGATCATGCGCCGGATATGGTTGCGAATGGTCGGGTGCGATGCATCCCACCCCGCTGCGGATGGATGGTGGAGGGTTTGGTCTATACCCGGGGGAGCGTAACGACCTCCAGGTGTTCCGGAGGGCCTTCGAGGATCATGCGGGCGACGCGGAGAAAGTGGTCCGAGGCGTCCGTCAGATGGATGTAGACCTCGCCGGGACCCGATGATGGCGCATCACCCCACATCTCCGCCACCATCTCGGCCACGGCCGACGCCGAGTCCACCAGCTGGACGTCGGGTCCGGCCACCCGCTCCAGGGAGGGGCGGAGAAGGGGATAGTGGGTGCAGCCGAGGATCAGCGCCTGGACGCCCCAGTCGAGGAGGGGCTGGAGATAGTGCCGGGCCACCTGGTCGGTAACAGGGTGGTCACCCCAGCCCTCCTCGGCCAGGGGGACGAAGAGGGGGCAGGGGACGGCCCGGACCTCGGCCCCGCCGTCCAGGCGGGCGATGGTGCTCTGGTAGGAGCCGGAGCGGATGGTCCCCTCGGTGCCCAGGACTCCGAGCCTCCGGACGCCGAGCCCGAGGGCCGTCCGAACGCCGGGCTCCACGACGCCGACGACGGGAACGGGGCTGGCCTGGGCCAGCTCGGGGAGGGCGTAGGAGCTGGCCGTATTGCAGGCGACGACGAGGAGACGAACGCCGTGATCCACCAGGTGCCGTCCGGCGTTGAGGGCGTAGCGTTGCACCGTGCCCGCCGACTTGGTGCCGTAGGGGAGGCGGGCCGTGTCGCCCAGGTAGAGGAAGGACTCCCCGGGCAGGCGCCGCCGGAGGGCCCGGAGCACGGTCAGCCCGCCGACGCCCGAATCGAAGACGCCGATGGGACGGCGGGAGGCGATCCGTGCTTTCATCGCCTGGAGATGAAGCGCTTGTTGAGCACCAGGGGCCGGGAGAGGTCCAGGTGGCCCGTGAGGGTCGGGATCTCGTGGCCGTCCAGGAGGATCTGGAGGCTGTGGAGCTCGGGGCAGTTGAGGAGCACGGAGTTGACAATGCTGTAGGCCATCATCAGCTCGACGTTGCTGCCGGCCAGGGGTTCGGGCGGTCCCGAAAGATCGACGTAGACGATGCCAGAATTGTCGACGAAGAGATCCAGGAGGTGGGCCGGCCATGGAACGGCTGGGAGCAGCCCGCTGCGCGGTCCGGTGAGCAACTCGTTGACGATGGCAGTGGCCCGTTCGTCCAGCTCGGCCGGGAGGGCCACCCTCCGAAGCTCGGGGTGGAGGGAGCCGTCCGTGCCCGGGAAGAGGAGCATGACCCTCTCCTCGGGTCCCGGTGTCGGCGTGGGGAGGGCTTCGCGCGCCTCCTTGACGGGTGCGGGCGCCCGGCCGGTCGAGTGGATTGCCCACCAGGCCAACCCGGCGGCTGCCACCAGGAGAAGGAGAACGAGGAGGAAGCGGCCTCTCATGGTCCGGATCGCAAGAACTGGGCGATGCCGGCGGCCAGGGCCTGGGCCAGCTGGTCCTGGTAGCCGGGATCGGCCAGCCGGTGGGCCTCCTTCGGGTTGGAGAGGAAGCCGACTTCCACCATCACCGCCGGCATGGTGGCGCCCGTGAGGACGACGAAGGGCGCCTGCTTGACCCCTCGGTCAGGAAGGCTGAGCAGGGTGTTGAGGCGCCGCTGCACCGCCAGAGCCAGCTGGGCGCTTTCGTTGAGGACCTCGGCCTGGGCCATGTCCCACAGGATCATGTCCAGCTCGGAGCCCGAGCGCGCCGTCCCGCCGGCGGCGTTCTCCAACCTGGCGACGGCGGCGGCGTTTTCGTCGGAAGCGGCGTCCAGGCTCATGTAATAGGTTTCGGCGCCCCGGACCGAGGCGGCCCTCGAGGCGTTGGCGTGGAGAGAGATGAAAGCCAGGGCGTCGAGCCGGTTGGCAAGGGCGGTCCGGTCCGTCAGGGCCCGGGTCTCGTCGCCGTTCCGGGTCAGGCGCACGGCAAAGCCCATGCCGCGCAGGGCCCGAGCCAGCCGCTTGGCCACGGCCAGTGTCAGGTCCTTCTCCTGGAGACCGTTTCCGGAAACAGCCCCCGTGTCCTTCCCCCCGTGTCCCGGGTCGATGACGATGGGACGAATTCCCCTCCGTGCGGCCGGTTGGGGAGGCGCCTCCTGGTGAGCCGAGGTTTGCTCTGCCACCTTGGGGCCGAGCTCGAGGATGACGCGGGGCGGATCGGAGAGCGCGTGCCACGAGAGCAGGCCTATGCCCGGCTGGAGCACGACCTGGAGCGCTCCCCCTGTCGGCTCGATGTTCCGGATCCGCCGCGAGCTCAAGACGATGGTGCGGTCCAACTGGGGTGCGGCGTCGGCCAGGGCGATGGTGACGATGCCGGGCTCACGCTCCTCCACCTGGGCCACGACGCTTCGGCCCAGGGTCAGCACCAGGGTTGTCGTCGTCGAGAAGTCGGCGGCCGTGGCCCGGACGGAGAGGGGCGCTCCTTGCCGGCCACCCGGGACGATGCGGAAGCCATCGGGGACCGGCTCCAGGTGAAAGCCCAGGGGAGAGAGGAGGTGGGCGTCAAGGAAGGTGGTGGTCGCCGCCACACCCCCGGGCGAGGGCACTGGCGCCTCACGTGTCTCGATCAGCTTGCCGTCGGCCAGGACAACCCGCCGCCCCGGCGAAAACTGGATCATGTGGTCGTCCAGCTCGATACCCCAGGTCCCCATGGCCGGCGAGAATCTGGCCTCGGCCCCCAGCAGCGTGAAGATCGGGACCAGCTCCACACGCGCCCCCACGCGGGGCGTCCGGACCACGTGGCCGGCGTAGTGGAACGACACGGTCCCGGTCTGGGCGGCCACCGGATGGCAACCGAGGAAAACGGCGGCGACGGCGAAGAAGGCGATCAGTCGTTTCACACGCAACCCTTGACCCGGAAGCGGGGGCGTGTTCGGTGCCCCCGCCCCGGGCATGGAGGTGCCGCCTCAGGGCGGCGGCCCGCGCCAAGCCTACCAACGATTGGCCTCCAAGGCCACCGGTTGCAGGACGCGCGGCTTTGCCCCGGCCATTCGCCCCCCGGTTCGGGGTGGCGTGCGCCCGCGCCTGCATGGCTTCCGGTGCCAGGGGGTGGAATCGCACCGTTGTTCCCACGAAGGTCGTGGAAGCTGCGGCACCGCGAATCCCGCGGCAGGGGAGCTCTCGATCGCCGTCTTCCTCAATCGGCGCCAGGCGACGAGGTTTCGAGCCCTGCTCGAGCGGCTGGAGCGTCTCGAGGCCATGACGGAGACATGGGCCGACGGGGCGCAGGTCGTGGATTCCGGTCTTTCGGGAGAGGGGCTGAAACCGACGTCATCGGCGGGGAAGCTGACCCGCGACGTGTTGGCTGGCAGGACCACGCACATCCACCGGCTGGTGGAGCAGGGGGCCGTGAAGGGCCTTCCCCTGGCGGACCAGGCAATCATCGTCGTGCACGCCCATCTGAAGGAGAACCTGTTGCCGGCGGAGCTCGCCCGGGAGCTCAACGTCTCCCTGCGCTCCCTGGAGCGGGGACTTTCCCTCGCCCTGGACTGCACACCCCAGGAGCTGATCCTCGCCATCAAGATGCGCGAGGCGCGACGCCTTCTCGAGTGCGGAGAGTTCAACGTCACGGGCGTGGCGGCACGGCTGGGCTTTTCGAGTCCCTCGCACTTCTCCAGACGGTTCCGGGCCTTCTACAAGGTGCCGCCGTCCGCCTTCGTCCGGCGTGCGGCGTGACGGTTGGGACGGTCGTTCGCGGAAGGAATCGTGCCCAGGACAACAGGAACCGCCCCAGGGGCGGTTCTCGTGTTGGCGTTGGTGGAGGCGGTGGGAATCGAACCCACGTCCGAGGAACTCCGGTCGGCGGTGTCTCCGTGCGCAGCCCGCTCTTTATTTCTCGTCCGTCGGGTGGGTGGCGGGCCCCCGACCCTTGGGACCAGCCCGTAAGGTTCTCGGCTGCCGCTTCCGGGCGCCACGGCAGCCCAGCCCACCGAACGTCGCCGGACCCAGGCTGGTGGGCGGAGCCTCGGGACCGACGTGGCTACCTAAGCAGCCAGTGCGTAGTCAGCGTTGGCAGCTGTAAAGTTCCACCTGTTTTACGAGGCGGTGGACCTCGGCACGCTGCCGTCGGCCGGACGTGTTCCCCGTCGAATCCGGTACGCCCCCGGATCTACGGTTCAACCAGTGTAACACCGAAGAGCCCGGGAATCATTCCACGACCCGGTCACGGTGGCGTCGCCCCGCCGGGACGGGAGTGCTCCCGGGGAGACGCTCCGCCGTCCGGCACCCATGGCGTCCGCCGCCCTTCTCCCCATGGTCTCTCTTCCAGGCTCTTTCCACGGCCGGCAGCACGTCCGAACCATGGAACGACGGCGAGACGATGGGCGGCTCTTACCCCTTGAACGACTCCAGGGCCGACAATGCGTGATCGATGTCGGCCTCTGTGTGGGCCGCGTTGATCTGGAAACGGATGGTCTCGTCGCCGCGCGGCACGACGGGGAAGGTCAGGCCCACGACGAGCACACCGTTGTCGTAGAAGTGCTGCACGAGCTTCCGGGTTCGAGCCGTGTCGCGGACCAGGAGGGGGACGATGGGATGGGGGCCGGGGATCGACTCCCAGCCCAGGCTCGTGACGCCCTCGCGGAAACGCCGGGTCATGGCGTGGAGGTGCTCGAGGCGTTCGGCTCCCTCGGGTCCATCGGCGATTTCCAGGGCCGCCGAGGCCGCCGCACAGTCGGCGACGCCCAGGGGGTTTGTGTAGATGTAGGTGTCGGACTTCTGGCGGATCGCCTCGATGACCTCGGCGCTTGAGGCAACGAAGCCGCCGTTGACCCCGAAGGCCTTGCCGAAGGTGCCGACCACGATGTCTGCTTTCGCTCCGGCGTGCTCCTCGGTGCCCCGGCCGGTGGCGCCGTAGGCGCCGATACCGTGGCTGTCGTCGATGACCGTCACCAGGCCCTTGGGGAAACGTTCCCGGTGGGGCTCGCAGCGGCGGGCGATCTCGTCCACGGGGGCGAAGTCGCCCCGCATGGAGAAGATCCCGTCGAAGATGACGACGACCCGATCCATCCCCTCGGGAACCTGCTCCAGGCAGCGGGAGAGCTCGTCCATGTCGTTGTGGGAGTAGATGGCCTTGTTCCCCCGGGGAACCCCGGCGATCCGCATGGCGCGGATGATGGAGTTGTGGTTGAGGGTGTCGCCAATCCAGTAGGTCGTTGGCGAGGCGATGGCCAGGGCCTGGCCCAGGTTGGCCGTGTAGGCCGAGTTGAAGATCTTGGCGGCCGGCCGTCCGACGAAGCGGGCGACGCGCTCCTCCAGCTCCACGTGGTGGCTGAAGGTGCCATCGATGAAGCGCACGGCGCCCGGGCCGACGCCGAACTCGTGGGTCGCCCGGTCCGCCGCTTCCATCAGCCGCGGATGGTGGGAGAGGGAGAGGTAGCTGTTGGAGTTCATGCGGATGAACAGGGCGTCGGCACCCCGGAGGCGGTAGCGAGGCCCCCGGCCGCCCTCGGGTGGAATGTAACCCGTGATGACCCGCTCGGGAGCCTTGGCGCGGCCCTCGGCCTCGAGGGCGCGGATCTCATCCATCAACGATGCGTTGAGCTTTTCCAGGGTCATGGTGAACCTCCCCTCTGGCAGACGCCGCCAGGGTACCACCTTCGGCACCCCAGGTGGAGCGCCTCGGCAGCGGGGAAAGGATGCCGAACGGAACCCCGGAGCATCATCATCCCCGGGGCCGCCGTCGTGGTAGCGTTGCAGGCGGGAGGCGAGTATGAGCGACGAGATCGGAACCCTGCGAGACCGGATCGCCGAGCTGGACCGGGCTCTCCTGGAGCTTCTGGGGGAGCGCTTTCGCCTGGCGGCACGGGTCGGCGAGATCAAGGCCGAGGCGGGGCGCCCCGTGGTGGTTCGGGAGGTGGAACAGCGGGTCCTCGGCCGGGCCAGGGACGCGGCGGAGCTCTGCGGCGTGTCCCCGGAGGTCATGGAAGCCATCTTCAACGCCATCATCCGGGGTTCGGTGGAGCGCCAGCACCGTGTGGGCGTCGCCCGGGAAGCCCGCGGGGGCGCGCGGATCCTGATCGCCGGCGCCGGCGGCGCCATGGGCGGCTGGCTTCGGCGCTTCCTCGAGGGGATCGGCCACACGGTGGAGGGCGTCGATCCGGCCTGGAGCTCCCTGCCCCCGGCGGAGGGACGCTACTCCAGCCTCGGGGAGATCCCCGACCTGGACCGCTATGACGCCATCTTCGTCTCCGTCAGCCTGGATCGCATGCCCGGTGTTCTCGGGGAGCTGGCCCAGCGGGCGCCCCGGACCACGGTGGCCGAAATCGCCTCGGTCAAGGACCACCTGCGGGAGAGCTTCGGCGCCCTGCGCGATGCCGGGACCCCGGCCGTCTCCATCCATCCCATGTTCGGCCCCTCGAAGAACCCCTACGAGCCCCTGACCGTCATCCATGCGGTCTGGGAGGACGAGGGTGCGGAACGGGCGAGGATCCTGGAAACCCTCCAGCACCCATATCTCGATCTCGTCAGCCTTCCCTTCGACCTCCACGACCGGCTTGCCGGCTGGCTCCTGGGTCTCTCTCACCTGACCGGCATGGTCTTTGCGCGGGCCCTGGAGCGGTCGGGCCACGATCCGGCCATCCTGGAACGGGTGGCCTCGACCTCCTTCAAACGCCAGTCGGCCACCTCCCGCTCGGTCCTGGACGGCAACCCCGACCTCTACTTCACAATCCAGCGGCTCAACCCGCACCGGGGCGAAGTCTATGCGGCCCTCCACACGGCCATCGGCGAGCTGACGGCGTCGGTGGAGCGGGACGACCGGGAGAGCTTCCGGGAGATCCTGGCGGGCGCCGCCAGCATGCTGCCCCGGCGGAACGGCTGAGGGGACGGAGCCGGAACGGATTAGCCCGGATTATTCATGAGTCTTCTGCTCCATGGCTGGAGACGCCGCACCTGGCTGCGCGTTCTCGATTTCCTCGCTCGACGTGCCGCAAGCACGCCTGCGCTCGGGAATCTTGTGAGCGCGCAGCCATCCACAACGTCTCCAGCCCTTCGCGACGAACCCTCATGAATAATCCGGGTTAGACCGGCGAGCGGTGTGGGGCCGACAGGAAGAAGCCCATGTAGCCCTCCCGCTGGCGCAGGGACTCGAGCGGCAGGGTGGCGCCGCTGTCGCGGCAAAGGCCCATGTAGAGACGGTAGAGGTCGTCCCGCTGCCGAAAGAGCCACATCTCGACGGGCTCCCCGCGCCCCATGTCCGGTGGTTTGAGCGGCACCTCCACGGCATCGACCAGCAGGCCGTCGGCCTCCCGGTACCTGCCGAAGAGCCAGAGGCGTCGGCCCTCGGGCCCCAGGTAGGTGGCCACCAGCAGGTCGGAAGGAACCTCCCTGGGGCCGGCTGGCGCCTCGTCGGACTCCTTGGAGGCCAGCCGGCGCAGGAAGCTCAGCAGCTTGACGCCCTCGGGCGCCGAGGTCACGTGGGCCGGCGGGCCGTCGAGCACGAGCGCCTCGACGATCTCCATGGGGGGCAGGCCCTTGAGCCGGGCGACACCCAGGTAGCAGAGGGCGGTGAAGATGGGCGTTGTCGCCTCCTCATCGAGGGAAAGCACCACGTGGGGCTCGCCGTCTCCCAAGTCGGCCACCAGGAGGGGTTGGTCGCCCAGCTCACGCTGGAGCTCCTCGACGAAGGCGGCGGTCAGGACGATCCCCTCGTTGACCAGCTCGCCGTGTTCGTCGAGCCGCGCCGAGTAGACCCGCTCCCTGGGTGGTGCCGTGCCCTGGCGGGCCCGGATCAGCGGCCCCAGGAAGTCCTCGACGGCCGCCGAGGGGTAGCCCGCGTGGACGAGGAACTCGGCGATCTCGTCGATCTCACGGGTGCTCTTGCCCGTCGTCAGGCGCGCCAGCTCGACGACCCCGTGGCCGAAGAACTCGAAGCGCGGAACGCTTTCCCCGGCAGGCACCATGGGCAGCAGGTGGTAGGTGGCGTAGTTGAGGGCCATGCGAAGACCCCGGTCGAACGGGAAGCCCTTCTGGCGCAGCCGGTCGTAGGCCACCTGAATCTCCGCGCCTGCGGCCAGGAGCCGGACGGCCCGACGCGAGGAGTAGAAGGCGCCGTCCCCGAGAAACTTCTCGAAGGTCAGCCGGCGGCGGCGCCGGACGGCCTCGAGGCGTTGCTGGAAGACGTACATGAACTGAAGGGCCCGCTCCTCGGCCATGGGTCCCTGCTTGCGGACGACTTCCAGGGTCTCCGTGAAGGCCGTCAGGTCGTAGACCAGGCCGAAACGCTGGACCGCCGTGCCGACGACGCCGGCCCGGGCGAAATCAAAGGGGCGCGTGGAACGGGCGATGACCTTGGGGGGACGTGATGAGGCCAGCACGTAGTCCCGGCCGTGGGGGGCGATCATCTCCAGGTGCCGTCGAAGGGTGGCCACCAGCTCGAGGCGCTTGACCCGCATCCCGAGGTCCGAGAGGAGCTCGGCGGAGCGTTCTGGAAACCCCAGCTCTTCCAGAAAGCCCATCTCGCGCAGGGCCTTCCAGAGGGCGGGCTGGAGGAGGGCGGTCGCCCCGGTCAGGGGAAACTGGTTTCCCGTGGCGACCCGCAGGGCGGCGGCCAGCTCCGGCCGGTGGGCCAGGATCTTGCCCAGCCGCTCGAGGGCACGCTGTCCCGCCTGGATCGTCCGGGGGTCTTCACCCCGGTAGCGCACCTCTAGGAGGCTGGCGAGCTCCTCGGGTTTGACCGGGACTCCCTGCCGGGCCAGGGGAAGGAGGTCCGTGGAGACCGTGGCCAGGAAGCGGGAACGGCGGGGGGGCTCCCTGCTCCCGGCGAGCCCCTGAAGATGGTCGGCGGCCTCGCGTCCGGCCCGCTGGAGCAGGTCGGCGAAGACCGAAGCCAGCTGATAGCGCACCCGCTCTCCGGCCTCCGGCCCCATACCGGGGGCCGAGCGGCGCACCACCACGGGAATCCTGCTGACCGCTCCGGCCACCTCCGCCGTGAGGTGCAGCACGAGGACCTCGAAGAGCCCCCGGCCCCAGTCCGTCAGCATGGTGTTGACCATCAACTTCCGGATCCGTTCGAGGAAGCGCATTCGGTAGGCGATGGTCTTCTCGCGGGACTCCCGGTCGACCTCGGCGCCGGCCAGCCGCTGGGAGACCTCGGTTCGCACGATGGTGACGAGCTCCCGGCGGAGGTGCTCCAGAGCCTCCGTCACCAGGATCGGGTACCCATAGGTGATCACGTGGCTCTCGTCCGGCGTGAAGATGGGGTAGGGGGCCGGCACCGAAAGGGCCGCCTCGGGGAAGATCTCCCGCCATTTCCCCGCGACCTCCTCCGAGGTCAGGTAGCGCGGCTCTCGAAGATCGCGACTCAGGAGCGCGTCCAGTGCGTTGCTGTGGTGCGGCTCGGACCCCATGGGGTCATTCTACGCGTTCCAGCGGCCTGAAGGGCCGGGGGAGAGGAGGAACGGGGGGCGGGGGAGCCGGGAAGAAGGGGTGTTGGGAGGTGAGGAGGTGGAGGGGCGGGAAAGTCCCAACGTGAAGGGAGTGGAGGAACGGTGGGGGCGTGCGCTTCTCCGCTTCGACCGGTCGCGCCGGTCGCAGTACCCCCGCACCGCGGCGTGGCCCCCCCAACACCCGATCGCCTTCCAGCGAGGGGACACCGATGGGTCACAGGAACCAACCGTTTCCACGGTCCTCCCTCTTTCGTCTTTTCCTTCCTCACCTCCTCACCCTTCAAGCCTCACGCCATCGCCACCGTCCGTGAGGGGAGCTCCTCCCGGTCCAGGGCTCGGTATGCGATGGCCTCGGCCACGTGGTGGGCCCGGACGGCCTCCGAGGCGTCGAGATCGGCGATGGTCCTGGCGACTCGGAGGATCCGGTGGAAGGCCCGTGCCGACAGGCCCAGGGCGGCCGCCGCCCGTTCCAGCAGGCGGTGGCCGGCCGTGTCGGGACGGGCCCAGCGGTCGATCTCCCGGGGCCCCATGCCGGCGTTGCAGGCAATCCCCGTTCCCTCGAGACGCCGCGTCTGAATGTGACGGGCCCTGGCGACCCGGGCGGCGACCACGGCCGAGGGCTCGCCCCGGCGGGACTCGGAGAGCTCCCGCCACGGCACTGCGGGCACGATGACCTGGAGATCGACCCGGTCCAGGAGCGGACCCGACAGGCGTGATCGGTAGCGGTGGATGGTGGTGGGGGTGCAGGTGCAGGGCCGGTTGGTGTCCCCCAGGTGTCCGCAGGGGCAGGGGTTGGCGGCGGCCACCAGCTGGAAGCGGGCCGGGAAGGTCAGGGCCATGCGGGATCGCGCAACCGTCACCCGGCCGTCCTCCAGGGGCTGGCGCAACGCCTCCAGCACGTCCCGCCTGAACTCCATCAGCTCGTCCAGGAACAGGACCCCGTTGTGGGCCAGTGAGATCTCCCCCGGCTGGGGGTTGGTGCCGCCGCCCACCAGGGCCGCCGCCGAGATGGTGTGGTGGGGCGCCCGAAACGGCCGGGCGGCCAGGAGGCCCCTGGGCCGGGGTACCCGAGTCGACACGGAGTAAACGCTGGTGGTCTCCAGGGACTCCTCCCGGTTCAGGGGCGGCAGGATCCCCGGGAGGCGGCGGGCCAGCATGGATTTTCCAGCACCGGGGGGGCCCATGAAGAGCAGGTGATGCCCCCCGGCAGCGGCGATCTCCAGGGCGCGCCGGGCCAGCTCCTGGCCGACGACCTCCGAGAGGTCCGGCCCGGTTCCTGGCGCCTCCCCCGCCTCGTGGGCCCGGGGACGGGCCGGAACGAGGGCCTCGTTCCCCTTGAGGTGCCGGATCACCTGGCCCAGGGTCCTTGCCGGCAGTGCCTCGATCCCATCGACCACCGCCGCCTCGTCGGCGTTGCCCTCGGGGATGATGACCGTGTCCAGGCCACGCCGGCGCGCCGCCAGGACCATGGGAAGGATGCCGCGGACGGGAAGAAGCCGGCCGTCCAGAGAAAGCTCGCCCACCGCCAGGTGGCCCGCGACGGATTCGGGCGGCAGCTTGCCAGCGGCCGCCAGGAAGGCCAGGGCCATGGGCAGGTCCAGTGAAGCCCCCTCTTTGCGTTCGTCGGCCGGGGAGAGGTTGATGACGATGTTGGCCGTGTCCGGCGGGAAGCCCAGGTGGCGGACGGCGGCCAGGATCCGCTCGCGGGCTTCCCGGACGGCGGTGTCGGCCATGCCAACGACGATGACCCCCGGCAGCCCCGAGTGGAGGCGGTCCACCTCCACGGTGACGAAGAGCGCTTCCACGCCCCGGGGCGTCGCGCCCAGTACGGTTGCAAACATGGATTGCCCCCTTCCGGGAGCAGTGTGGATGGCCCAACCAGCATGCCACTGGCTCGCGACGACGTCAAGGGTTGGAAGAGGAGAGACGAAAGGGGAAACGCCAAAGGAGAATGCAGGCTGGCCCGCTGGTCTACCGGGCGGCTGTCCCTTCCTCGGAGGGCCGTTCGCGGAAGAAGATCCACAGTGCTCCCGGGAGGGCGGTGAAGTCGGCGAGCATGGCCAGGACGAAGGCCAGGGAGGCGACGAGGCCGAACTGACGCATGGGAGGGAAGGGCGAAAAGGCCAGGGCCAGGAAACCGCCGGCGTTGATCAGTGTGGCCAGGAGGATGGCGTAGCCGGCGACGCGGAGCGTGTGGCGCAGGGCGCCGGCCGTGTCCAGGCCCAGCCGCCGCCGGCCGTCCTGGAAGTGGTGGAAGAAGTGGATCTGGTCGTTCTCGGAGGCACCGAGCACGGTGGTGGCGATGAGAATGGTCGCCATGTTGAGGGGGATCCCGGTCAGGCGCATGACGAGGAAGGTCGTCAGGATGGCGAAGAGGGAAGGCACCATGGCGTTGAGGCGGGCGGCGCCGCTTCTGAAGATCAGAAGGAAGGTCCCGAAGATGATGGCGAAGGTGATGGCGAAGGACTGCGTCAGGGTCGGTACCAGGTGGGCCGAGATGGAGGCCTCCAGCACGCCGCTGCCCACCAGCTGCCAGGAGCATTGCCCGAGAACGGGAACCCGGGCGGCGGCCCGCTTCCACGCAGCAGCGATCCTCCGGCCGAGCTCCGCGGCGTCGAGCTCCGTGCCGGCGGCCGAGGTGATGGAGAACCAGGTGGAGCCCAGGGTCTTCATGTCCACCCAGCGCCGCAGGGGGGCCTCGGCGAGAAGGAGCTGCTCCAGCTCCTCCGACAGGCGCTCCAGTTCCGCCTGGTCCGTGGGGAGCGCCTCCGGCTGGCCCGCAGCCCAGCGGCGCAGGCGCAGCACCTCGGGCAGGCCGACCACGGAGCCGATGGCGGGATCGGCCTCGAGCTCCGACGCGAAAGCGTCCAGCCCCCGCAGCGTCTCCGGATCCAGCACGGCGAACTCGGGAGTATGGACCCAGACCTCGCCGTGGGCCAGGCCCAGCACCTCCCGCGAGAATTCCTGGATGTCCCGGACCACGGGCAGATCGGGGTCCAGGTAGTCCAGGCCGTTGGTCTCCAGGGGCATGGGCGCCAGCAGTCCGGGCACGCCCAGGAGGGCCGCGAGGCCGGCCAGGGAGAGGACACCGAAGACCAGGAGCAGCGGCCAGCGCCGCCGGTAGGACCAGGCGGGAAGCCTCTCGGCGATCCCCTCCATGGCCTGGCCTCCCACCGTACGCCTTCGTCCGGCGGGGGGCGCCAGGAGAACCTGGAGGGCCGGATAGAGGGTGAAACAGACGATCCAGCCGAGGACGAGCCCGGCTGCGGTCCACAGCCCCAGCTGACGAATGGGCGGGATGGACGAGACGGCCAGGGCGGCGAAACCGGCTCCGGCGGCCAGAACCGAGGCGCTGACGGGTAGGAGCTTCTCGGCCAGGGCCCGGGCCCGGTGTTCCCCGAGGGGTAGGGCGTCCCGGTGATCGACGTAGTGCGAGTGGAGATAGACCAGGCCGGCCGTCGTCGTCACCATCAGCATCAGCGGCACAAGCCCGGAGACGATGGTAAAGGAGAATCCGGCGGCGCCACCGAAGGCGACGCCCACCAGCACGGAGACCGCCAGGGGGATCAGGATCGCCGCCAGCGCCCGCCAGCTCCGGAAGAGGAAGAGGATCAGGGAGACGACGGAGACGCCGAGGAGCGGGAAGAACCGGACCGTCGAGGCGGCCGACTGGCGTTCGAGCCAGGCGTTGATCCACGGGGAGCCCACGCGGCCCACGTGGACGCCGGGCCCCACGGCGGCGGTGATGGCCCGGTCGATCTCCGCCAGCATCCGGTCCCGTTCGGCCGGCCCGTGAAAGGCCAGCTCCAGGGCCAGGCCGAGGAAGCCCTCCCCCCACAGGCCCTGGCTCCGGAAGAAGTTGGTGCCCGTGGCCATTTCCCGGAGCTGGTCGGGGGTCGGGACGGCCCCCGCCCCGGGATGGAGGCGTCGCCAGATGGTCAGCAGAGAGTAGGCGCCGACACCGCGGATCGCGTCGATACGGTCCTCCAGGCGGTGCATGGTCTCGATGGAACGGCTGGAGAAGGGCTCCGGGGTCTTGAGGATCAGGTAGGCCGCCCGGGTCTCCGGGAACACCTTGCGGAACGCCTCGGTGGCCGCCACGGCAGGATCGCCGGGGGGCACCATGCTCTCCAGGGAGCTGGCCTCGGGAATCCTCAGCAGCAGAACCACCGCCAGGGGGATCGCCACCAGGTAGGGCGCCACGAACCACCACGGGTGGCGGCCGACGAAGCGGAAAACGCGCCGGGAACGGGGCTCGGGTGGGGTGTCCATCGGGCTGCTATCATACCCGGCATGTCCCATTCGGGAACGCTCGCGACGTTCCTTTTCCTGCTGGCGCTGGCCATGGTCGGGTCCCTGGCCGCCGGTGCCCCGCCGGCGGGCGTCGTCGTCTGCGCCCCCGGCTACCCCGGCTCCACGGCCGAGGCCCAGCCGGTCATGGACGCCTTCGCCGTGGCCCTGGCCGCCGCCGCCCACCGAGCGGCGGGAAGCGTCACGGCGGTCTACCAGGCGACGGAGGAGGGCGGGGCGGCCGCCATCGGGACGCCGCAAACGGCCCTGGCCCTGGTGACCCTGCCCTTCTTCCTCGAGCATCGCAAGGACCTGGACCTGGAGCCCGCCGCCCAGGCCGTGCCGGTGGGGCGTTCCGCCCTCGAACCCTGGGTCCTCGTCGCCGGACGCGGCACGGTCCGGGGACCGGCCGCCCTGGCGGGCTGGGAGCTCAGGAGCCTGGCCGGCTTCTCGCCCCGCTTCGTGCGCCGGGTCGCCCTGGGGGACTGGGGGGAGCTGCCGGAGTCGACGAGAATCCGCTTCACCGGAGCCGTCCTCTCGGGCCTCCGGCGTGCGGCGGCCGGTCGTCAGGTGGCCGTTCTGCTGGACGGTGAGCAGGCGGCGGCTCTGGACGGCCTGCCCTTCCGCGATTCCCTGGAGATTCTCCACCGCTCGCCGCCCTTGCCCGTCTCGATCCTCTGCACCGTGCATGGCCACGGCGCCGCGCTCGTCACGGCGGCCCTGGCCCTGTCCCGAAGCGAGGATGGGCGCCAGGCCCTGGCCGGGTTGCGCCTGAAAGGCTTCGAGCCCGTGGAGACCAAGGTACTGGACGCCGCTGTCCGGGCCTTCGACGGGGCCCCCGTCGCGCCATGAGGCGGGCGGTCGCCGGGGCGCTTCTGGCGCTGGGCCTGTTGGGCACGGGCTGCGCCTCGGCCCTCCACGAGGGGCCGGACGTGGAAGAGATCGGTGCCTCCGGTCCTCGTGAGACGGTTCGGGACGAGATCAACCTCCTGGCCCAGGCTCGCGCGGCCTGGGCCCGTCGTCCCGACGTCTCCCAGGTGGAGCGTGCCCGGGAACTGTACATGGCGGCAGCGCGCCGTGACACGAGTTGTGTGGAAGGCCTTCTCGGTGCCGCCGACGCCACCGCGTGGCTCGTGGAGCGTGTGCAGGATGCGGCCGACCGGAAGCGGCTGGCCGGAGAGGGAGTCCAGCTGGGGCAGCTCTGCCTCCAGCGGGCCGGGGGCGATCCCCGCTGCCGCTACCGCCTGGCCCTGGCCCTGGGCCAGCAGTCCCGCGAGCGGCCTTCGACCGGTCTTGACGGGGTGCGACGCATGGTCACCTTGCTCCGCGAGCTGACGGAGGAGGCCCCGCGGCTGGACCGCGGCGGCCCCGAGCGCGTGCTGGCCCTGGTGCTGCTGAGGGCACCGGGATGGCCCGCGGGTCCCGGCGACCCCGAGGAGGGGCTGGAGCAGGCTCGGAAGGCCGTCGAGCTCTTCCCGGACGACCCGCGGAACCAGGCTGTCCTGGGGGAGGCCCTGCTGGCCGATGGCCAAAAGGAGGCCGGCTGTGCCGTACTGGAGAAGGCGTGGGAGCTGGCCCGGGAGGCCGCGGCATCGGGCGATCCCGACACCCCCGCCCGGCTCCGGGAGATCGAGCGGCTCATGGCGCAATGTGACGGGAAACCGTAGGAGCCGCCGTCGGGGCGGCGCGCTCCTGTGGCGAACGCCGGGGCCACTGGCCAGGGTGTGCCGCCGTCTCCGGCGCCCCCTTCCGCGCGGGCCGGGATGGCCCGCCATGAAGCGCGTCGGGGATTGGAAGTTGTGTATGTCAAGTTCTGCAAAATGGGCCGAGATCCAAGAGAATGGGGAT
>CAZXNA010000070.1:0-16740 GCA_964641295.1 uncultured Thermoanaerobaculia bacterium | reverse complement strand
CTCCACGCTGCTTCGATTGCCTATCCGCTGCTCGTCGTCATCTTCGTCCACGCCGGGCGAGTCGGCGTCGAGCCGCGGCCTTCTTCGCTGCGCTCCCCCCCCCCGGGTATCGCCCGTGCGGTGCCCCGTGGCCAAAGGGGTACTATGAGGATCGCAGCCACCATGACCGAGTCGCCACCCCTCCATGAACCGGACGCCGGCGCACGACCCGGGCAACCGGACGAACGCGCCCTCCTGGCGGAGCTCCGCAACGGAAACAGGAACGCCGCCGAGGAGCTCGTCCGCTGCACCTACCGCCGGATATGGGCCCTCCTCTTCCGCCTGACGGGCGGGGACGAGGAGCTGGCCGCGGACCTGACCCAGGAGACCTACCGGAAGGCATGGGCCGCCCTGCCACGCTTCGACGGCCGCAGCGCCTTTTCCACCTGGGCCTTCCGCATCGCCTACACCACCTGGCTCAACCACCGGAGGAGGCCACGGCCCGTGGTCCCCATGGAGGAGCGGGTGGTGGCCCGGCTCGGCACGGCGGATCCGGACGCCGAGACTCTGGCGGCTCGTTCCCAGGAGGAAGAGCACCTCCGCCGTACCGTCCTCGGCCTCCCCGATCCCCAGCGCCGGCTGATCGTGGCCCGCTTCTGGGGCGACGTGCCGGTCCGGGAGCTGGCGGCGGCCGAGGGGATCTCGCAGCAGGCCCTCCGAAAAAGGTTGCGCAAGGCACTGGCGATCCTCAGGGACACCCTGGAGGCAGCATCATGAAACACACCGACGATCTGGAGCGCAGGCTCCGAGAGATTCCCGTTCCCGACCCGCCGGAAGACCTGGCGGAGCGGATCATCGCCGAGATTCCCGAGGAGCTTTCCGCCGCCGGCGGGCCGGCCTCGTCCGGCCGCGGTTCCCGTTCCCAGTGGTGGATGGCCGCGGCGGCCGTTCTCGTCCTGGCCCTGACCGGTGTCGTCACCTGGAAGATGGGTCCCCTGGGTCACTCCGGGCGGGAATCCAAGTTGATCCTCGTCCATACACAGAGCCTTCCCGAGGTGCCCGCGGCCGGCACGGAGGACATGGAGAGCACCTCCGCCCCGGTGCGGAGCCCCAATGGGCGGCCTGGGGAGGCATCCCCCATCTTCCCGACCGTGGCAACCTCGCGTACGAAATCTGGAAAACCCACGGCGGAGGTTTCACAAACCCAACCAGCCCCGGTGGCCCAACCGGAAAGATCCACCGCACCTGTTCCCATGGCCGGCGCGGACAGGGAGGAGGCCCCGGTGACGTCCAAAGCTCCGGCGGTCGGTTACCCGTCGGCCTCCGCGGGTGCAGGTACGGTCGCCGATGGCACCGGGCGCTCGCCGATTGCAGGCGGAGGCAAGGGAGCATCGACGGCCATCGCACGGGAACCGGTTCCGCGGCCCGAGAAAATGCAACTCGCTCCGAAGCCGCGTGCGCCAGCCACCGGCGAAGCGAAATCCGACATCTATGGTCCTCAGGACGAGATCGCAATCCTCGAGGGACAGGCGGACCAGCTCCAGGCTCTGGGGCAGACCCGGGAGGCGACGGATCTCCTGCGGCAGGTGGCCCAACTGCGCGGTGCGCCGGAAGGTGCGGCAGCGCCTTCCACCGGGGGGAACGCCGAGCCCAACGACCAGCCCTACGGAGACGTCTTTTTCGATCCCACGGGGGTCAACCCCTTCGTGGACACGGAGGACGACCGGCTGTCGACCTTCGGCCTCGACGTGGACACGGGTTCCTACACCATCACGCGGCGTTACCTGCGGGACGGTCACCTGCCCCCTCCCTCCGCCATCCGTGTGGAGGAGTTCGTCAACGCGTTCGACTACGACGATCCGGCGCCACGCCGCAACGACTTCCTGCTGATGGCCGAGGGTGCGCCCAACCCTTTCGGTGGCCGGGAGCGCTCTTACATCCTCCGCTTCGCCGTCACGGCGCGGCAAGTGGACGCGGCCGACCGTCCGCCCGCGCTCCTGATCTTCACCGTGGACGTCTCCGGTTCCATGGCCCGGGAGAACCGCCTGGGCCTGGTCAAGCGGGCCCTGGCCGCACTCCTGGATGAGCTCCGCTCCGATGACCGGGTGGGCCTGGTGGTCTACGGTTCCAACGGGCGGGTTCTCCTGGAGCCGACGCGGGATCACGAGGCCATCCGGCGGGCCATCGAACGCCTGCAGCCCGGTGGCTCCACCAACGTCGAGGAGGGCCTGGTCCTGGCCTACCGCATGGCCGACCGCTTTCGCAACGAGCTCGAGGAGGAGGAGGGCGCCCGGCGGCCCATCGTCCGGGTCATCCTCTGCTCCGACGGGGTCGCCAACGTCGGGCGGACCGGAGCGGGCTCCATCCTCGAGCGGATCCGGCAGGAGGCCGGCAAGGGCGTTGAGCTGACCACGGTGGGCTTCGGCATGGGGAACTACAACGACACCCTGATGGAACGCCTGGCCGACACGGGAGACGGCCGTTACGCCTACGTGGACGACTTCGAGGAGGCCCACCGGATCTTCGTGGAGGAGCTCATGGGCACCCTTCTGACCATTGCCCACGACGCACGCTCCCAGGTGGAGTTCGACCCCCGGGCGGTCCAACGGTGGCGCCTGCTCGGCTACGAAAACCGCGACATCGCCGACGAGCGCTTCCGCGACCCGACCGTCGACGCCGGAGAGGTGGGAGCGGGCCAGACGGTCACGGCCCTTTACGAGGTCAAGCTGCGGCCCCGGATCCCCTCCCATCGCGTGGTGGCCACCCTGCGGCTCCGCTACCGGCCCACCGGGAAGCAGGGTTTCGTCGAGATCAAACGCCTCCTGCGGGCGCGGGATCTCGCCCGGAGCTGGGAGGAAGCCTCCCCGCGCCTCCAGCTGGCCTCCCTGGTGGCCGAGTTCGCCGAAATCCTCAAGCACTCCTACTGGGCCAAGCACGACAGCCTCGGCGATGTGCTTCTCCGGCTTCGCCGGCTCCGTGGTCCCCTCTCGCAGCAGCAGCGGGTCCAGGAGCTGGAGAACCTCGTCCGCGAAGCGCTGATGGCCCAGCGCAACAAGCGCGGGGGGGAGTGACCGGGGGATACACCCGCTCGAACGCTCACGGGACCGGGGCAAGCCCCGGTCCTTTCCTTTGCATCCGGCCAGAAACCGTCTCTCCTGGGCCCCCGCCATGAGACAATGCGCAGGTGACCCTCGCCCTGTCCTCTCGGGAACGAGCCCGGCTCCTGCACGCACTACTGGCGGCGCTGCTCGGATTCGTGTTCTGGCCGCCCACTGCCAGCGCCCTGGATCCCACCGTGCCCATCCGCCACTACACCCACGAGCAGTGGGGAACGGCCGACGGACTCCCACAGAGCTCGCCCCAGGCCATCGTCCAGGACCCCGTGGGGTACCTCTGGCTGGCCACCCAGGAAGGGTTGGCTCGATTCGACGGCGTCCGTTTCACCGTCTTCGACACCCGCAGTACACCTTCCCTGCCGGCCAACAACGTCACCTCGGTGCTGGCGACCGCCGATGGCAGCCTGCTCGTGGGCATGCGTGCCGGCGGCCTGATTCGCCTCTTTCCCGACGAAACGGTGGAGCGGATCGGCCGCGGGCCCGCGACGGAGACGCTCCTGGTACGCGCACTCCTGCAGGATCGGCACGGCCGGATCTGGATCGGCACCCGCGGCAGCGGTCTCCTGCGGACGGCTACGGCCAATCCGTTGACGCTTGACGAGATCCCAGGCTTCTCAGGAGACCGTATTCTGGCACTCCTCGAGGCCTCCGATGGATCCGTGTGGGTTGGGACGGAGGGCCACGGTCTGGCCATCGTCCGTTCGGGAGATCGGGTCACCTGGCTCGAGAACCCCAGCGGCCCTCCCGAAAACACCGTCTGGGCGCTCCACGAGGACCGGGAGGGCACCATCTGGGCGGGGACCTTCGGCGGGGGCCTCGTCAGCTATTCCCCCGACGGCACGAGAACGGGGCATCTCGGCACACGGGAGGGCTTGAGTTCGGACCGCGTCCTCTCACTGGGGGAAGATCGTCAGGGAAACCTTTGGGTTGGAACTTTCGAGGGCCTCGACCGGGTCCGCGGCGGTGCCGTCACCGGCAGTGCCCGCGGAACCAACCTCCAGGGAGAGGCCGTCCTGGCCATCCTCGAGGACCGGGAGGGGAACCTCTGGATTGGAACCCAACGGAGCGGCCTCCACAAGCTCGGCGACAGCCGTTTCGCCGTGTGGGGGGGAGGGCCCGGCCAACCTCCCCCCATGGCGCGTGTGGTGCTCGAGGGCCACGACGGCACCATCTGGTTTGGAACCAGCGGTCGCGGCCTCTTCCGGTTGCGGCCGGGCCCCGAGGTCAGCCGGCGGCCGGAGCCGGTCTCGGAGCTCAATGCCAAAGACGTTTTCGCGCTCTACGAGGATCCCGGAGGAGATCTGTGGATCGGTACCTACGAGGAGGGGCTCTACCGGCTCTCCCGAGGACGCCTCACGTCGTGGACGACCGCCGACGGCCTTCCCGTGAACACCATCTGGGCGCTCGAGGGCGACGGCCACGGCGGGATTTGGATGGGCACCTACGGCGGTGGACTGGCCCTGCTTCGGGACGGCGCCGTCTCCACCATCTCCACCGAGTCCGGCCTCCCGTCCAACCTCGTCCGCTGCCTCCACCGGACCCCGGACGGCGTCCTCTGGGCCGGACTGACCAGCGGGGGCCTCGTCGCCGTCAAGGATGCGGTCGTATCGCGTCCCCGGGGTTCGGAAGCCCTTGCCAACGTCTCCGTTCTCGACATCCACGACGCCGTCGCGGGGGGCCTGTGGCTGGCCACCACGGGCGCCGGCCTCTGTCTCTACGAGACCGGGGAGCTTAGCTGCATCACCAGCGACAATGGCCTGTTCGACGACACCATGTACCGGATCCTCGCTGACGCCGACGGCCAGCTCTGGATGAGCTCCAACCGGGGCATATTCCGGGTCTCCGAGGAACAGGCCAGGCGCTGCGCCCGGGGAGAGACGCCATCCGTCACCTGCAGGGTGTTCGGCCGCTCGGACGGGATGCCAACGGCCGAATGCAACGGGGGAAGCCAGCCCTGCGGGTGGAAGGCCCGGGACGGATCCCTGTGGTTCCCCACCCCGGAAGGGGTCGTCTCCCTCGATCCCGGGAAGGAAGTGAACGCCTCGCCCAGCCTGCCGGCCGTTCTCGAGACCGTTCGCCTGGGCAACCGGGTCGTCCCGCGTTCAGCTGGGCCGCTGGTCCTCCCGCCGGGAGCTCCTCCACTTGAGCTCGACTACACGGTGCTCTTCCTGCAAAGCCCCAGCAATCTGCGCTTCCAGTACCGGCTCCGAGGGCTTCACACCCGATGGATCGATGCCGGAGCACGGCGGGCCGCCTACTTCGATCACCTCCCCCCGGGACGCTACGAGTTCGTCGTTCGCGGGGGCATTGGAGGCCGTTGGGGCCCCCCCTCGGCGCCACTCCGCCTGGAGGTCCGCCCGCGGCTGACCCAGAGGCCCGCCTTCTACATTCTCCTCCTCGGCGCCTCGCTGCTGGTGGCGTCCGCCCTGGCCGGGGCGAGGATCCGCAACCACAAGCGCCGAGCCCACGAGCTCGAGCTCAAGATTGCCGCGGCGACCCGGGATCTCCGGCGCACCAGCGAGCAGCTGGAGAAGGCCAACCGCCGCCTGCAGGACCTGGCCAGGCAGGACCCCCTGACCGGCGTCGCCAACCGCCGCCACTTCGACGAGCTCTCGGCGGCGTCCTGGGCCCGGTGCCGCCGGGACGGCCTGTGGCTGTCCGTGCTGATGATCGACATCGACTGCTTCAAGTTGTACAACGATACATACGGTCACCAGGCGGGCGACGAGGCCCTCGTTGCCGTGGCGTCCATCATGCGCCAGCGGATCCGCAGGGCCACCGACAGCATCGCGCGGTACGGCGGAGAGGAGTTCAGCGTCATCCTTCCCAACACACCGCCCGAAGCCGCGGCTGGCCTGGCCCAGGAGCTCCGGCTGGCCGTTCGGGCGGCCGGCATCGAACACTCCGCTTCCTCGGTGGCTCCCATGATCACCATCAGCATCGGCGTCGCCTCGACCATCCCCTCGAGGGGCTCCAGCGAGGGTGAACTGATCCGCCTGGCCGACGAGGCACTCTACCGGGCCAAGGGGTCGGGCCGGGACGGCGTGGAATCCGTTGTTCTCTGAACGGTTGACAACGCACCGGCCGTACTCCATCGTTCTCGTGGAGGCTGAACATGGCGTCCAACCTGGGAACCGATGACAAGGTGTTCTTGCTCCGGCTGGCACGGGAAACCATCGAGAGCCAGCTCGCCGGAAAGCCCCTGCCCCAACCGGATCCCCGGCCCGGACCACTGACGGAGCCCCGGGGCGCCTTCGTCACCCTGACAAAGGGGGGCGAGCTCCGAGGCTGCATCGGGCACGTCGTGGGCATCGAACCCTTGTGGAGGTCGGTCCGCGACAACGCCGCCAACGCCGCCTTCCGGGATCCCCGCTTCCCACCCCTGGAGCCATCGGAGCTCCCCGACGTCGAGATCGAGGTGTCGGCCCTGACGCCCCTTGAACCCATCGACTCACCGGAGGAAGTCCAGGTCGGGGTGCACGGCGTCATGATCCAGCAGGGACCCTTCCGGGGCCTGCTGCTCCCCCAGGTGGCCACCGACTACGGCTGGGATCGCGAAACATTCCTCGATCACACCTGCCGGAAGGCCGGTCTGGCGCCGGATTGCTGGCAGGACCCCTCGACACGGATCGAGGTGTTCTCGGCCGAGGTCTTCTCGGAGAGCGAGTTGCTCAGGAAGGGGTGACGCCGAGGACCTCCCGCTCGTACTCCGCCAGCGAGGCGAACCTCCTGAAGGGACGGCCCCGGGCGCTCTCGGGATCCGGAAGGGCCGTTGCTCCGCTCCAGCTGATGATGTGGGTCAGCATCTTCCGGAGGGACTCCACCGGGTTCTCCCCGGGCACGATGGTCCGGGGATCGAAGGACGACCCCAGGAGGCGAACGGCCCGGAGGATCGAACGATCCTCCCAGGGTGCGTCCAGGAGCAGATCGACGACGACCGTCGGCTTGCCCGTCGGGCCGGGTACCGCGGCGGCCGCCACCACCTTGAGGTGATCCAGCCGCAGCCTCCGCTCGCCCTCCCCGATGCGCAACACGATGGCGTCCTCCTCGAGGGCCACGGGTATGGCGAACCTGGCCTCAACCGTTTGCTCCACCGGCCATTGGGTCATGCCACCACCGGACGAAGCTTCCAAAGGTTCGAGGACGGCCGGTTCCGGCTCTTCCTCCACCATGGCCGTTGCCGGTGTTTCCGGAAGCTTTTCCACGGCACGTTCCAGCTCCCTCCGCGTTTCTTCAGGCACCTCGGGGTTCTCCGCGAGGCGGGAGACGATCAAGCGTGCGGAGGGAAGCTGGTGTTCGACGGCCAGCCGCGCACCGCGGACCAGGGGCCCCGCCGGAACATCCTCGGCGGGAGCGACCGTCACCACTTCCAGGGCCAGGTCGGCTTCCTCCAGCCGTCCGGCCCCTGCCAGGATCCTGGCGACTCCGACGGCGGAAGCCGGATCCAGGCGGACTTCCGGCGCGTTCCCCACGAGATCGGCCCAGACGACGACGGCTCCCTGATCGTTCTCCGAGCGAAGGTACGTGCGGATCAGCCGTTGGGCGTGCTCCGCCGCGTCGGCAGCCCGGCCGCTTTCCACCGCCATGTTCCACAGGGCCAGTTCGGCATCGATGTTGCCCGGGTCCCGGCGCACCTCTGCCTCCAGGAGCCTCATGGCACGTTCTTCGTCACCGGCCTTGAAGGCCTCCATGGCCCGTTCGACGGGCTCGTTGTCCACCACGGTGATCTTGGCCTCGATGGCCGGGTGGATATAGCGCTCCTCGATGGCGAAGCGCTTGACCGCCAGGGCCACCACGGCCCCGAACCCAAAGCCCCAGACATGGGCCCAGTGGGCCGTTCCGCCACCGCCGCTCCCCGGGGAAACCGTATCCATGGCCTGGGCGAAGGCCAGCTCGCGGAAGAGCCACAGGCCCAACATCAACCAGGCCGGGGCCTCGAAGGTGCCGTAGAAGACGAAGAAGAACCAGTAGAAAAAGCGGATCTTCCGGTGCCAGAATCGTATCAGGAACGCACCCATGACCCCGGCGACGGCACCGGATGCCCCGATGAGGGGTCCGGAGAAGTGTGGATAGTGGACGGCGAACATGAAGGCCGAGATGATCCCGGAAACCAGGTAGAGGGCGGCGAAAAGCGGCCGACCCCAGGCGTCCTCCAGGAAAGGCCCCGTCAGGAAGAGGATGAAGAGGTTCCCCAACAGGTGCATCCACCCGGCGTGCATGAACATGTAGGTGAGGTAACCCGTGGCCGTTGGGTGGGCAGGAATCAGACCGTACCGGTATGCGGGGACCTGGTGCAGGAGTGAGAAGCCCCGGTCGACGAGCTCGTTCAGGTGTGCCTGCTCCTTGCGACGCTCCCGGGCGGAGCTGGGCGGCTTCTTCCCGAACTGGCGCACGAACTCTCGAAGGACCTCCTCCTGCTCCCCGGCGCCCCCGGTCAACATTTCCTTCATGCGCTCGCCGGGATCCAGGTAGGGATGCTCCGACCAGTACTTGAACGCCTGGCCGAGGGTTTCGGCCGCCTCCCGCCGGATCCTGCCGGTCTCGCCCAGGGTCCCCACGAAGACGAGGAAACAGAGGATCATGATGCCGAAGGTCACCCAGGGAAGCCGACGAACCGTGGAATCCCGCTGGCCGATGGGGATGATCATGGGCAGCCCCCGCTCGTCCTCCGCACCCCCCGCCCGCCGAGATCGCGTCCGGCCGACCCCCACCATCCCGTACGGCACGCATCCGTCACGAACCGCGCCTCGGTCCCCGGCGGGTCGACCGCCGGGCTCCAGAGCCTCCGGGGAATGAGGTTGCTGACAGCTTCCATCCGGTACGACCCCTCCGGTGTTTCACCATCTTTCTACGAGGCACGGGAGCCGGAATTCCCTCCCCGCTTCTCCTGGTCTGCGCAAAGGAACCCTTTCCCAGCTACTATAACCGACGATGCCGTGCAGCGCAGTGACCCTCGTCGAGACCTCTGCCCCGGGGAACCTCGGGGCCGCCATGCGGGCTGCCGCCAATTTCGGGGTTCCCAGGCTGCACCTGGTCCGTCCCGGCATCCATCCCGCCGATGACGTGGTCCTCCGATGGGCCTGCGGCGCCCATGAGCACCTGGAGATCTCGGTTCACGACTCCCTGGACCAGGCGACCGCTTCCTACTCCACCGTCGTCGGAACCGCTTCGGGCCGGGGACGAAGCAATCTGCCCGTCATCGAACCCCCTCTGCTGGTCCGAGAGATCCGTGACCGCGATCCGCAGGGAACGGTCCTGGTCTTCGGGAACGAGACCCGCGGGCTCTCCCGGGAAGATCTCGACCGCTGCGATCTCGTGGTGAGAATCCCCACAGCGCCCTCCTTCCCCGTCCTCAACCTGGCCCAGTCCATCGCCATCCTTCTCGGCTACCTGGCCATGGAGCTCGAAGCCCCCGAGGAGCGGGCCCGTGATCTCGCCACGCACCGGGCCGTGGAGGAGCTGATGCGTCACATGGAGGAAGCGCTGCTCCAGATCGGCTTTCTCGATCCCGTCAACCCCAAACGGATCCTGCGCAAGCTCCGGCGCCTCCTGGGCCGGGCCGCGATCACCCAGGAGGAGGTCACGATCCTCCACGGCATCT
This sequence comes from uncultured Thermoanaerobaculia bacterium, assembly GCA_964641295.1. Taxonomy (GTDB): domain Bacteria; phylum Acidobacteriota; class Thermoanaerobaculia; order Thermoanaerobaculales; family Sulfomarinibacteraceae; genus JAADFK01. The sequence continues at coordinate 7,044 of CAZXNA010000070.1, read as the reverse complement.
GCCGGCAGACCCTCTGGGCGTCGGCCCAAACCCGGGCCGGCGAGGACGAAGATTCCTGACCCGGATTGTTCGTCATCTACCTGCTGCAGTGCGGAACGACCCGCAACCAAACGCGGGCCGGCGAGCGGCTCGCCGTCGTCGACTCCGCGACGTGACCGCCAGAGATCCCGCCTGACCCGGCCATCCCGACATGCCCCCCACACCTCACCAATTCCGTCTTGTCTTCGCGAAGCCGCTCGTGGACGGGCCGCCACTCAATGCCGGGACGAGGTCTTTCCCTGAAGCCGGGCAGCCAGGGCGATGAGGCGCGGGTCCATTGGGTGGCGCTCCAGCTGGCGGGAGAGCACGATCGCCGCCCTCATGTAGTTTCCATGCCGCAGCAGGAAGTCCGCCAGACGCACCCCCACATCGAGGCGCTCGGGGGCAAGCTGCTCGGCGCGCTGCAACGCCAGCCGTGCATCGGAAACCGCCCCGGCAGCCTCGGCCGTCGCCGCCACCTCCAGGAGCACGCGAATGTCCGAGGGCGCCACGCCCCAGGCCGAGCGCATGTACTGCAACGCCGCCTTCGTGTCCCCCCGCCGGCGGGCCAGGCGGGACAACGCCACATAGGGCTCGGGGGAATCGGGATCGAGCCGAACCGCCTTCCTGGCAGCCTCCAGGCCCTGGTCCGTCAGACCCTCGGCCTCCAAGGCCCGCGCCAGCATGCTGTAGGCACGGCTTCGAACGGAACGCGGATAGCCTGTACCGGATGCCACGCCCTGCGCCAGCTGTGCCGCCTCGGGGGCGTTCCCCTCTTCGAGGGCCCACGCCGCCTTGGTCATGATGACCGAGGGCCGGTCCTTGAGCGGCTCGAGCAGCTGCCGGGCCTCGTCGCGCCGGCCCCGGGACCACAGCTTGTTCGCCAGGGTCAGCAACGCGTCCTCCCGGTGACGGGGATAGAGGGAAGCACGCCGGCGAAGCCCCTCCAACTCGATCCAGAGATCGTCCCCGGGCAGCACCTCCACGACGGGCACGCGGTATCCGGGGGCCAACCCCTCGGCGTCGGCCAGGAGCTCGAGGGCGCCGTCGTAGTCTCCCGCCCGCATCTTCAGGAGAGCCATCAGCCGCTGCAGGTAGGGAGAGGTCGGGTTCCGGCGCAGGGATTCCCGGAGGAGATCAGTTCCTACCTCGATCCTGCCGGCCACGAGCTCCGCCCGGGCGCCCAGGGTCCAGCCGCGCGGATCGACGGGGGTCCATCGTTGAAGAGCTCCCGCAACACGGCGCACCGCGTTCTGCCCGCACTCGCCGGCCTCCCGCAACATGGGTCCCGCCGCCACAGTCCACCCCCAGGCCGAGGCAGCTGGAACGGCGAGCAGAGCCGTGGAGAGCACATCCCGGCAGGCAGTTGAAGGCTCGGCCTCGACCCGCGCCATCAGCCCACTCCACAGGGCCCAGCCGGCGGCGTCGAAGCATTCCACAAGGGCCGCTCCGGCCAGCAGCAGGATGAGGACGAGCCGGGTCACCCGGCCGCCGTTCGTGCTCTGAAACGCCATGAATCCCCCGTCTCCCCTCCATTCTACATGGTGGAGCGGCAACCCCGACCCACAGCCGGAGGTCGCCAGGTGCGCGGTCTTGACAGATGTTTTACACGAACGGCTCCCCGTGACATCGCCGGCCCCCCGCCACACGTGAAACGCCGGTAGAATGTTAACTCGGCACTGTGTCAGTCACGCCGTTGGAGGGTTTGGAAGGTATGGAGCTTCTCTGGGAAGACGTTGAAAAGGCACATCGCAACCTTCGGCAGATCTATCTTTACCTTTCGGCCACCATTCCGGACGCGCCCAGCGATCCGGCGCTCCAAGACCAGCTCCGGGAGATTGGGCGGCTCTCCCTCTCCATCGGTGACCATTTGCGCGCCCTGGCGGAGAAGAACGGCATCGCAGGTGACTCCACACCACTGCCGAGCGGCCCCCCGGGGGCGACGAGCCTGGACCGCTCCAAGCTCCAGTCCATTGTCAGCTATCTCGAGAAGGTCTTCCGGTGGCTCGAAGGGGCCCGCGACACCGAGGTGCCCTCCCGATCACGCGAGAAGGTGGGCGAGCTGATCACCATCGTCGACGCCATCGAAGTCCTCCTGAACCGGCCCGAGCCCGGGGAGAAGCACCCCGATTCCCCGGAACAGCCGCTGAAGGCTTCCGACTTTGCGCCTTCGGGGCCGGAGGCGGTCGAGGTTCCCGATATGGCACCCCTGGTCCTGGAGCACACGTTCAAGGAGCCGTTGCTCCGGGGTCAAGAAGGGAAGTTCGAGCTGACGCAACGGGCCGTGCGGCTCATCGATGAGTTCCTGACGAGTGCCAAGCTCTCGTACGACACCGGCGAACGCCGCCGTCTCTACCGCCAGATCGCCCGGTGGCTCGAGGCGACGCCGGAGGGGATGGTCCTGACCCTGAGGATCGGAGGGCTCTCCGGCCGGCTCGAACCCTACCCGCGCTACGAACCCCGAAAGAACAGCTGAGCGGGCGATCTCATCCGATCAGCGGTCGGCGGCGCACCGAAACCCCGTGGTCTTGGTCCACTTTTCCGGTGACTTGTGGCTACGGCGCGAAACGCGTTGCTTCTGCGGAAAGTCTCCGTAGGAACCTCCGCGGAGCACCCGCGAAGGCTCGCCGGCTTCGTCACTGACCTGGTTCCAGGCTCTTCCATCGTTGGGAGCATTCTCATAGCTGGGGTGGTAGGCGTCCTCAACCCACTCCCGGGCGTTACCGATCATGTCCAGGATGCCCCAGGCGTTGGGCGGAAAGCTGCCGACCGGTGATGGCCCGGAGAAGCGGTCCCCACCGGCCGCACCGATGGCGTTGGCCAGACCGGGTTGCCAGTCGGTCCCCCAGGGGTACCGGGTCGTGGTTCCGGCCCGTGCTGCGTACTCCCATTCGGCCTCGGTGGGCAGACGCTTCCCGGCCCATCTGGCGTATGCCCTCGCCTGGAACCAATCGACCCAGAGCACCGGGTAGTCCGCATAGCTTGGGTCATCGTACGCCTTGACCTTGTGGGGTGGCGTGCAGGCCCCGGCCTCGACACAGCGGCGATAGGCCGCGTTGGTCACCTCGCGGCGATCAATCCAGAACCCCTTGATGTACACCGTATGGGCCGGCTGCTCGTCGGAAGACGCATCGTCATCCCCGCGGCACCGTCCCATCAGGTACCTCCCGGAGGGTACCCACACCATCTCGCGCTCGTCGGGCTTCATGATCTGAAGCGCACCGGGCTTGGGGATGACCGAATGGGCCAGCCGCTTGAGCTCCTGATCGTCCGGCTTGATCCGCAACGCCATCCGGAAGCAAGCACCCGCTCCCACGGGATCGCCCTCACGTTTTCGCTCGAGACCGGCCCTCCGCAGGGCCTCCGTGATCCGCCGGTCCAGCCGTTCGATCCGAGAGGCCAGGTTCTTGCTCCGGCCGACGCTCTCGGAGTAACGGTTGAGCCATCCCTCGAGCTGCCGCACGTCGCCCCGGGACGCCTGTTTCTCCAGATCACCCTCGAGCCGCTGGAGCAAGTCTCCGGCCACGGGATCGTCGGGGTTCCGGTCCAGGAGCACGACGGCCCTCGGGAGGGCCTCCCAGGGGCGTCCCTCCACGGCCAGCCAGGTGACGGCGCGCCGGTCGAGATAATTCCTGTCGGCGGGATCGAGAGCTGCGCGGTCGAGCTCCTTGCCCACCTGGACGCGGATGGGAAAGGCGGCCTGCGCAATGGACACCGTCTCCTCGTCACCGATGCTGTCCGAGGGAACGGCGACGCAACGAAATCCGAGATCGTCGGCGCGGTAGGACTCCTCGTGCCAGCGGCGAGACGAGACCCGGGCCAGCTCGATGTCCCGGCGCCACGAACCGCCTCGAACGACTCGGCCCTTCCCGCCTTCGGTCCAGGCGGAGCCATCCTTGGGCCCGGCGACGAGGACCTCGTGATAGGTATCCTCGCACCATTCCCAGACGTTGCCCGCGATGTCGTAAAGCCCCCAGCCGGTCCACGGGAACGAGGCCCCAGGGGCAACCCCCTGAAACACATCGGCTCCACCGGTTCCACGAACGTTGGCGCGCTCCCTCATCTTGTAGTTGCCCCATGGGTAGCGCCAGTCGGTCCGCTTCCCCCGGGCCGCCCGCTCCCACTGGGCCTCGGACGGCAAGCGTCTCCCTGCCCAGACGGCGTACTCCCTCGCCTGCTTCCAGGTGATCCCGGCCACGGCGTACTGTCCCTTGTCCTTTTCCCCGAACGAGAGCGAGTCCTCCGGCGGCGTGCAGGCACCGGCGTCGACACACAGCTGGTACCGGGCGTTGGTGACCTCCTTCCGCTCGATCCAGAACCCGGGGGTCGTCACCCAACGGAGGTATTTCTCATCCGGCTGACAGTCACCATCCTTGCGGGTGCACCCCATCAGGAAGCGGAAGGGAGGAAGCCAGACCAGCTCCGCCCCATCGATGGGCGACGTCCAGACCTGGCCTGGACGTCCATTGGCCGGCGGCAGCAACAGCCGCCGCAACCTTCCCACCGGGGCGGATTCCGGCGCCAGCTCCGCAGCGAGGGCCCAGGCCGCTCCCGCCACCGTCGGGTCCTTCGACAGGATCTGGTCTCCGTAGCCGACCAGCTCCCTGGCGACCCTCAGATGGAGAGAATCCTGGTACTGCTGGGCGGAGGGAACGGGCGCCACGAGCTCATCGTAGGCGTCCACCAGCTCGCGAGTTGCCGCCAGGTGTCCGGCCCTCGCTTCGGCGAGACAGGAGTTCTCGGCAGCGCGAAGCAGGGCGATCGCCTGGGGGTCCGACGGCCGAGCTTGCAGCCGTGAGACGGCCTCCGGCACCTTGCTCCAGGTGCCGGCACTGGCCGTTCCGGCGACGACAAAGCCCAGGACCACCCCGGCCGTGATGTTGAGAAACCGGACCTTTCTCATACGCCTTGAGATTGTAACCCGTCCCGGCCCCAGATTCCCAGAACTTCAACCATTCGCCTCCCCCGGGTTACACTTCGTGACATGACCGAGGGGAAACGCGAGCTGGAGTATTACCGGGCCGTCGAGGATCTCTTCGCCGAGCTCCGGGGCACGCCCCACGTCCTCTCGCCCAGGGATTTTCAGCTCTTGAGGGGCTGGTGGCGAGACGGCGTCCCCCTGGCGGCGGTCACGGCCGGAGTCACCGAGGTGTTCGCACGTCGCCGAGAGGCCGGCGAGGACGACCCCGTCGTCAGCCTCTCCTACTGCCGGCACGCTGTCCGAAGGGCTGCGAAACGTCTCGCGGAGAGCCGGGTCGGCGCCACGGACGAGACCGCCGGCGGTCCCGATGACTACCGGGAGTCACTGGAAATCCTGGACCGCCACCTGGAACGGGCCGCCGGGGCTCAGGCGGCTGAACGCCCGGAGGTCGCCGACTGCATTCGATCCATCCGTGCGAGCCTGGCGGTCCTGGTGAAGACCGAGGATCCGGCGGCCCTCGAAAGTGGGCTTTTCTCGCTGGAGACGGCCCTTCTCGAAGGCTGCTGGAACGCCCTGGACCATGTGGAGCAGCTCGAGATCGACGCTCGCGCACGACGGGCGGCCGGGGACGCCACCGGTCCCGCCGCCGAACGGGCGGTCAGGGCCCACCGGGACAGGGAGGTCCGGCTCCTCCTCGGCCTCCCACGGCTGGAGCTGCCGTGACAGAAGGCCCCGTCACGCTCCGTTGCACGGGTCTCGCTGGCGGCGGGTGGGGCGTTGCCCATGCAGACGGCACCACATGGATGATCCTCGGAGCCCTTCCCGGCGAAACGGTTCGGGCCGAACCCGTGTTCCAACGGGGAGGAGTCGTCCACGGACAGGCCACGGAGGTGTTGGACGGAACCCACCCGGCCCGGCTTGCGGCGCCCTGTCCCCACGGATGGCGGTGCGGGGGTTGTGACTGGCCACACGTGGACGCCAAGGCCGGCGCCGCTCTGAAGGCCCAGGTGGCCTCCGGGGCCGCCCGGGGGAATCGACGTCTCCGTGAGGTCCTGGCCAAAGCGCCCGTCATGCCCTCCCCTCCGGCCTACCGGCTGCGGGCACGGCTCCACTGGGATCCCTCGGCCGGTGTCCTCGGCTTCTACGCGCCGCACTCGTGGGAAGTCCATGCCATCCCCAGCTGCACGATCCTCTCGGAGACGCTCCTCCGGATCCTTCCGGATCTTCAATCGGCGCTTGAGCGATCCTGTCCCGTTCCCGCCGACCTCGAGTGGCTCGAAGACCTCGAAGGTGCGGCGGCCGTCATCGGCCTCCGTCCTGGGAGGTCCGGACCCCGACGCCTCGACCAGGGGCTGCTTCCCCCCGACGGCTCCCTGCCGGCGCCCATCGTGGGCGCATGGATCCTCGCACGCTCGGGGAAGATCGAAGGCGGCTGGGGAAAACGCTCCGTGACCATGGAGCTTCCCACCCCGCTCTCGGTCCCGATCGGCGCCTTCTTCCAGGGCAACCGCCACCTGGTGCCCTGGCTTTTCCGACGGGTCCGGGAGCTGGCCGGCGGCCGGTTCGAGGGAATCTGGGATCTCCACGCCGGCGTCGGTTTCTTGGCCGCCGCAGCCCGTTTCCGACCGGACACGCCGCTGACCCTCGTGGAGCCGTTCCGGCCGGCGGCCCTGGCCGCCGCAGCCAACCTGCCCGGCGCGCGGGTCTTCGCTGGACGCACCGCGGAAGCCTACCTCGACGGGCGCCGGGGGCTCCCGGCGGAGGCGCTGGTCATCGCCGACCCTCCACGCTCGGGCCTCTCCAAGCGCCTGCGGCGTTATCTGATCTCGTGGGGACCACGTCGCATCCTCATGCTCTCCTGCGATCCGGGGACCTGGACACGGGACGCCGCCGCCCTGCTGGAGGCCGGCTACGAGCTTCGTCACGTGGAGCTCATCGACCTCTTCCCCTCGACCCACCACGTGGAGACCCTCCCCATCCTGCAGACACCGTGAGACCGGCTGCCGCGCAGGCCCTGCGACCGCCCTACCTCCTGGCCACCGGCCCGGCCCCGTCCTCCGCGGCTCCCCCCCCGGCCCCCTGTCTCTTCTCCCCCTCCGCGCCCC
>CAZXNA010000069.1:0-16983 GCA_964641295.1 uncultured Thermoanaerobaculia bacterium | reverse complement strand
TACGACCCCCCCGGCAACGGCCACGGGCCGCTGCCTCTCGGGACGGACGAGTCCCTGCCGGGCGGTTTCTCCTGCGCGCTTCGATGGTGAGCAGGTTGGTGAAAGTGGACGGTATTGGCCTCATAGCTGAGTTGCCAAGGTCGTGTCGGAGCCGTGCTCGATCGAATGCTCCGGGGCGCCGTGGGAGCTCGTTCGCTTCGCGAACCTTGCCCTCTGGATGCGTGATGATCTCGAGTCTGGAGGAGGCCGGGCGTGAGGACACGGTGTTGAGACGGGTGTCGAAGGGTACGCAGATGTCGCGGAGGAAGAAGCAGGCTCTGGGGGTGACGTGGGAGCTGCCGGGTCTACTCGGGCTCGTTGATGGCATCGAGGGCGCGGCGGAGATCGGGGAAGCCGGCGAGCCAGAGGCCGCCGTCGATGGTCCAGCAGTCCCCGGTGACGTAGGGGTGGCGATCGGAGACCAGGTCCGCCGCCAGCTGGGCGACCTCCTCAACCGTCGCCAGGCGCCGAAGGGGAACGCGACCGGCCAGCCGGGCCTGGATGGCAGGATCGGCGAAACCCAGGTTCCGCGCGGCGCTCTCCGTCACCATGATGCCGGGGGCCAGTGCGTTGACACGGATACCGTAGGGTCCCCACTCCCGGGCGAGGGAGCGTGTCATGGCCAGGACGCCGCCCTTGGCCGAGGCTGAATGGACGACGCCGGTGGCGCCGGTCCACGCGTAGGTGGCAATGATGTTGAGGATGGCGCCGCCCCGCTCCTGCATGCGGCGTCCCGCCTCCCGGCTGCAGTTGAAGGTGCCGTCCAGGACGATGCCGCGCACGGCCTCCCAGCCGCCGTCCGAAATCTCCTCGGCGCGGACGACGAAGTTGCCCGCGGCATTGTTGACCAGGGCTTCCACGAACTGGAACGCCTCGACGGCCTGGTCAAAGAGGTGCTCCACGGCCCGCGAATCCCGAACGTCGCACGGGACGGCCAAGGCCCTGTGGCCCCCCTCGAGAAGCTCCTCGGCGGCCTTCTCGAGGCGCTCGAGATTCCGGCTGGTCACGACGACGGGATACCCGCGCTGCGCTATTCCCCGGGCGATGGCCAGGCCCAGGCCGGTGCCGCCGCCCGTGACGATGGCGGCCCCGTGGATCGGCTGTGGATCCAGGGCGACTTCCATGTTGGAGGTCAAAGGCTCAGCCTCAGCTCCCCGTTGCCGAGCGGGAATCGCCTCGGGTCTTGTGCGCATCTCAGTTCGCCTCGATCCGATTGTACCCGGGTTCAAGCCCGGTTTGTTCTTGGCCCGGCAAGTGCGCCGGCTTCGTGCCTCAACCCGGATCGTTCATGAGGGTTCGTCGCGAAAGGGGCGAGGCGCCGTTCGTGGCCCCGTTCTCGCAAGATTTGCGGGCCCGGGCGTGCTTGCGGCACGTTGAGCGAGCGAATCGGGAGAATGCTGCCAGGTGCGGCGTATCGCCCCTGCAGGAGAAGACTCGTGAACGGTGCGGGTCAACCCATTGAACCCCCTTCGGGCGAAGTTGCCGGCCGTGATGGCTCCCGGCGGAGAGTCTGCCCGGAGCTGGCTCAGCCGCCTTCGTCGCAGGAGAATCCGGCCGGCGGGAGCTCGGTGGGAACGGCCGGGAGGAACTCGGCATCGCCGGTCCCGTCGGGGTTCCCGTCGACCTTGGACACGTAGGCCCAGAAGTAGCTGACGTCTTCGGTGTCGCAGGGATTCGGCGTCACGTCGGCCGGGTCGAGCCACAGCTCCAGGGTCATGGGCCCCGTTACCTTCCCGAGGCCCAGGTTGGAGAAGAGCCGTTGCCAGCCCGAGGCCGCTGGAATGTCGACGCTGCTCTGCTCGAGGACGTTTCCACGGTCATCGAGGATCCGGTAGTGAATGGTGACCGGGTGCAGGGAAACGTTGACGATGCCGAGGCTGGACCGAAAGCGGTCATCGTTGCGGGCGCCAGCGATGTACGAAGGGGTGGCGGAGCCGTTCCAGAGGAGGGTGTTGGACGGGACGGTCTGGCCGTAGGTGCCCGTGGGACTTCCCGTGTTGTAGGTGCGGCTGGTGAGGAGCAGGTTGGCGCCGCCGGGGTTGGCGGGGAAGTACTCCGGGTCGCAGCTGATGAACAGCAGGCCCTTGGTGTTGGAGGTCTTGTGAAACAGGGTTCCGAGAATGTCCTCGATGAGGAGGGTTTCCCGCCCGCTCAGGTCGAGTGTCACCGGGAAGGTGCCATCCCAATCGTTGGCGTGTTCAAAGGGAAGATAGATCATGCCCACAGTGACCTTCGAATCCTCCATGTTGTGCAGGACCAGATCGCTGATCCATCGGGTCGGCGGGACCCCCGCCCCCGACGTGTGGGCGACGACCGGGACGATGAAGGAGTCGCCCTTCTCCTGGGCGCTCGCCGGTGCAGCCACCAGCAACACGACTGCACTCGCCGCGACGATGGAAGACAGGAAGATACGCATGAGAAGCTCCAATCTCGCAGGAGCGGGCAACCCGCAGGCCGCGCGGAACCCCCGCGGCTCCAGGACCGCCGCTCCCGATACTCTCGTCCCGGGCCCTTCCGGGCGAGGAGCTTTCCGGAGCGGCCGGCGACACATTCCAGGCACACCGCCCGGATCTTCGTTGCACACTTTGTGCAGACAATCTGGTTCCGGAGGCCGGCTTTGTCAACGGTGTGGTGCAGGGGCGTCTGTTATGCTGCGCCCCGCACCAGTGAGGAGGTGTCATGGCGGAAAAGAAGGGTGTCTTGAGGTCGTTCCGGCCCGTGTTCTGGCTGGTCATTCTGTTCGAGTTCTTCGAGCGCGGGTCCTATTACGGGGTCATGAGCATCCTCTCCGTCTACCTGACGGATATCCTGCATTTCGCCAAGGAGGACGTGGGCCTGATCAAGAGCACGATCCAGCCGTTGCTCTACTTCTTGCCCATCATCACCGGCGCCCTGGCCGACCGTTTCGGCTACCGCAGGACCCTCCTGGTGGCCTTCACGCTCCTGGGGGGCGGCTATGCCCTCACCTCCCAGATGACCACCTATTCGAGCGTGTTCCTGGCCCTCTGCGTCATGGGGCTCGGCGCCGGCGCCTTCAAGCCCATCATCTCGGGGACCATCGCCCGGGTAACAGATCAGTCCAACAGCACCATCGGCTTTGGTATCTACTACTGGTCCATCAACCTGGGCGCCTTCCTCTTCCCCCTGATCCTCGTGCCCTTTCTCAAGAGCTCCCTGGGATGGAAGTGGGTCATGGTGGCTGCGGCCCTGGGGACGGGCGCCATGATCCTGCCGACCCTCTTCCTCTACCGCGAGCCCGCCGCCGAGGCCGAGAAGGAGGCCGCGGATCGGACGAGCCTGATCCAGACCCTGGCCAACGCCTTCGAGATCATCTATTCGCCGATCGTGCTGCTGCTCGGCGCGGCCCGCCGGAAGGGGTGGGTGGCGGCCCTCACCGGCCTCGGAGCGCTCGTGCTGGTGGGGGGTGCCGTCCTTCAGTACACGGCCCCCCGTGGGGCCACGGTCGCCGTTCCGGGCCGGGCGGTGCAGGTGGGCGGTTCGCTGCTGGAGGTTTCCGTCACCCGCAACATGACGCTCCCGGAGCCGTGGACGGTCCAGCGGGACGCCGGGGAGCCGTCCCACACGCGGCTGATGGTGTTCCGGCCGGAGCGGGCCCTGGAGGAGCTGGACCGGATCCTGTCCGCCCTGGGGATGGATGGCCTCGATCCCGGGGAGTTGCGGCGGCTGGTGGCCGCCGGATCCCGGCCCATCCGGGTCCAGCTGGAGGAACGAGGCGGGGACGCCGCCTACAGGGTGGTCCGCCAGGGGCCGGAACTCGTCACGATCCAGGTCGCCGACGTGGACCGCTACGGCGAACTGCGCCGGGATATCCTTGCCGATCTCCATGCCGTACCCGAGCTGGCGGTCCTCCCGGCCTCCGTGGTGGACGATCTCTTCTCCCGGGCGGCCAAACGGCCCTTCCTGCTTCCCTTCATCGCCCTGCTGCTCCTGATGGCCGGGGCCGTCCTGACGCTCCAGCCTCGCTACCGGCGGTCATCCCCGGGGGAGCGGCTGGCCTACCTCGGGGCCACCGTGGCGGCCGGCGCCCTCCTGCTGTGGTTGCTCCCGGGCCTCAGCCTCTTCGCCCGCCTGGTCTCCTCGATCATCTACGTGACGGTCCTGTCCATCTACCTGATGGACCTCGAGGATGTCGACCGCTACCGGGACCACTGGCGTTTCCTCTTGCTGATCTTCCTCTACTCGGGTTTCTGGGTGCTCTACTTCCAGATGTTCGACTCGGTCCTGTGGTACGTGCAGGCCTACGTGGACGCCTCCTCCCTCAACCACTTCATCAACGGCATCCTGAACACCATCGGGGTCGGGCCCATCTTCCGCTTCGATGTGGAGCACGTGACGGTGATCAACGCCGGCACCATCATCCTGCTCCAGCTCCTGGTCTCGTCCATCGTGCGGAAAACCAGGGCCCTGCCCACCATGATCACGGGGATCGCTTTCGGCACCATCGGCATGGCCATGCTGGCCATATCGACGGGTATCTGGGTGTTCATGGCGGGGATCATCGTCTTCTCCATCGGCGAGATGACGGCCCACCCCAAGTTCATCTCCTACGTGGGTCAGATCGCCCCACGGGACCGTGTCGCCACCTACATGGGCTACATCTTCCTGTACGGGGTCATCGGTTCGTCCATCGGTGGTGTACTGGGCGCCAGGCTCTACGTCCACTGGGTCGATCAGCTCAACCGCCCCCGAACCCTGTGGCTGATTTTCGCCTCCATCGGCGTGGTCACCATCCTCGGATTGGTGCTGTACAACCACTTCGTCCATCACACCGAGGAGAGCTAGCCCGGATCATTCGTGAGGGTTCGCCCCTTGCAGCAGAAGACTCATGAAGAGTCCGGGCCGGTGCCGGTTGGGATCTGGCAGCGTCAGATCCTCCGGGAGCGCAGGAGCTCCCACACCCTGCCAGCGACCCACCCCAGGGCCATGAGCACGAGGATGGCACCCGTGTGCCAGACAAGCACGTGCCGGAGGTCGGAAACCGGGCAGAGCAGGTGGTTGACGCCGTCGGCCACCAGGCCGGCGCCGCCGCCGCCCAGCAGCCCGGTGATGCAGGGCCTCAACGGCAGCGCCCGGAGCACGAGGAAGATGGTCAACACCACTGCGGGGATGGAGATCAACAGCTCGTTTCGGAGGCACATGCTCCCGCCGTGGAACCCCATGGGCCCCTGGTGGGTCCCCATCCATGTGGCCAGGGCCACCAGGGCGTTGGCGGCCATGGCGGAGGCGACGGCCAGTACGACGGTGGAGGTGGGCAGGGCCTGACCCGGTACGGACTCCCTGAGGGCCAGGCCGACAAGCACGATGCCGGCGAGGAGCTCGATGGCCGTGGCGCCCCAGGCGATCCAGAAGGAGAGGGCGGGAAGGTCTGGCCGGAGGCGGTGGGTGAGGAGTACGGCGGCCAGGAGGGCCAAGGCGACGATGACGACGGCCAGGGTGCGCCGCCACAGGGGCGGCAGGGGCCGCACGGCACGACGGTCGCGCTCGATGGCGTTCCGCACGGCGTCCGGTAGCCTCACGCTCATTCTGTCCGTCCCTTCGAGTCCAGTTCCGCCACTCGTTCCCTCAGCACCTTGAGGGCCCGGTGGGATCGGACCTTGGCGGCGCCCGCGCTGATCCCAATGATACGGCCGACCTCCTCGAAGCTGAGCCCCAGCAGGTGGTGGAGCGTCAGCACCTCCTGGGCCGGCCGGGGCAGCTCCAGGAGGAGCCGGCGCACGAGGGTACGTTCCCCCAGGCTCTCGACCTCGGGGGGCACCGGTACCTCGGGGAGGTTCTCCTGGGCGATGGACTCCTTCCGCCGCCGGGAACCGCGGAGGTGCATCAGCGCCACGTGGCGCGTGATGGCGTAGAGCCAGGGCTTGACCGGCCGCGGCGGCTGGTAGGTGTGACGAGCCCGGTGCACCTGCAGGAAGGTCGTCTGCAGGAGGTCGTCCACCGTGGCGCCGTCGCGGACGAAGGTCCACAGGTAGCGCTTGAGCGGCTGTTCCAGCTCGCCGTAGAGGAGGGTGAAGTCGTCCATGTTGCCCTTCTGGTACCCGATCATCAGCTCAACCAGGTGTTCGTCCGGTCTATGTTGATCGGCCACTACTCCTCCTCTAGGGTCCCGCTGTCCGGCCGGTTACAGGCCTCGGGGGCTTTCACGCTGGTGCAATTCTACAACTTCCCCGGCGGACTGTAGAATCCATCCATGACACCAGCCCGCCGGCTCGCCCAGTGGTTTGCCAAGAACGCCAGAAGGTTGCCGTGGCGCACCGAGCCGCGGGACCCCTACGGTGTCCTCGTCAGCGAGCTGATGTTGCAGCAGACCCAGGTGGCCAGGGTCGCAGAGCGCTACCCGGCCTTCCTGGAGCGTTTCCCCTCGCTGGAAGCCCTGGCGGCCGCCGGCGAAGACGAGGTTGTGGCGGCCTGGTCCGGGCTGGGGTACTACCGTCGCGCCCGGGCCCTTCACGGCCTGGCCCGGAGGCTGTCCGAGCGGGGAGAGGAGCTGCCGGCAACGGCGCGGGAGCTGGAGCGGCTTCCCGGCATCGGTCCGTACACGGCGGCGGCCGTCGCATCGCTGGCCCACGGCGAGGCGGTGCCCGTCCTCGACGGCAACGTCCTCCGCGTGGGCGCCAGGGTGCTGGAGATGGAGGGCGATCCCCATTCGGCTGGTGGGCGCCGGGCCGTGGCCGTTTGGGTGCGCCAGCTGATGGTGGGGGAGGCGCCGAACGTCGTCAACGAGGCACTGATGGAGCTGGGCGCCACGGTCTGCACGCCGGCCTCGCCCCGGTGCGACGAATGCCCCCTCGGCGGGGACTGCGGTGCGCGGGCGAAGGGCCGTCAGGAGGCGATTCCGCCCCCACGGGCCGTTCGCGCTCCCGAACGGCACCGCTGGGTCGCGGCCGTCGCCGTCGATTCCGCCGGCCGCTGGCTGCTGCGGCGGATCGACGAAGGGGAGGTGCTTCGGGGCCTGTGGCTCCCACCCCTGGAGATGAGGGCCACGCCCGGGATGGAGGCCGTCACCGCCGCTGCGCTCCTTCCCTTCGCGGAGGGCGAAGGCCGGACGCTTCCCCCGGTGCGCCACGCCATCACCTTTCGCCGGATCGAAGTTCGTGCGGTCGTCTTCCGCGTCGACGAGCCGATGGTCCCGCCCCCGGGCTGGCGCTGGGAGAATCCCGTGTCCGTCCCGGTTCCGACTTCGTCGTTGCTCGTGAAGCTGCACCGGGCGGTTTCCCGCGCCACGGAGACCGCGGAGTAGCAGCAATGGACGGGGGCATCACGAAGGCCCGGATCAAGCTACCATGAGGCGTAGGAGGGCCCAATGGAACTCGAACGCGCCGCTGGAATCCTGTTGCACCCCACCTGCCTGCCGTCGGCATACGGTATCGGTGATCTGGGACCTTCGGCTCACCTGTGGCTGGACTGGCTGGCCGAGGCGGGCGTCCGGTGGTGGCAGGTCCTGCCCCTCAATCCGCCGGGGCCGGGCTTCTCGCCATACTCGGCCACCTCGACCTTCGCGGGCAACCCCCTGCTGATCAGCCCCGAGCTGTTGGTGGAGGGGGGTCTCCTGAGCCGGGAGGATCTGGACGACTACCCCGGCCTGCCGACGGAGTTCGTGGCCTGGGACCGACTCGTGTCCGCCAAGGAGCTACTGCTTCGCAAGGCGTGGGACAACTTTGTGGAGAGGGACCCCGATCCACTGGCCGAGGAGTTCGAGGCCTTTTCTGCGGAGCAGGCCTGGTGGCTGGAGGAGTTCGCCCTCTTCGACGCCCTCAAGCGAGCCCACGGCGGAACGCCCTGGTACCGGTGGCCCGACCCCTTCCGGAACCATCGGCAGGAAGAGCTCCAGGCCTGGGCCGACGCCAACTGCATGGAGACGGGCTACTCGCGCTTTGGCCAGTTCCTGTTCTTCCGGCAGTGGCGGTCCCTCAAGGAGCATGCCGGGCGCGTGGGGATCCGCATTCTGGGCGACGTGCCCATCTTCGTCTCCCTGGACTCGGCCGAAGTCTGGTCCCGCCGGGAGCTCTTCCTTCTGGACGGAGAGGGGCGACCCACCGTGGTTGCCGGCGTTCCACCGGACTACTTCTCGGAGACCGGCCAGCGGTGGGGCAACCCCCTCTACGACTGGGAGCACCACGCTGCCGACGGCTACCGGTGGTGGATCGCACGGCTACGTCAGGCCCTGGGCCTCTGCGATGTGGTCCGCCTGGACCACTTTCGGGGTTTCGTCGCCCACTGGGAGATCCCCGCGGAGGAGGAGACGGCCGTCGCCGGCCGCTGGGTTCCCGGGCCGGGCCGCGCGTTCTTCGAGGCCGTCGAGGCGGCCCTGGGAGGCCTGCCCTTCGTCGCCGAGGACCTGGGGATCATCACCGAGGACGTCCATGAGCTTCGCAAGGGGCTGGGACTGCCCGGCATGGCCATCCTTCACTTCGCCTTCAGCCCGGCGCCGCGCAGCACCTACATCCCCTACAATCACACCCGGGACCTTGTGGTCTATACGGGAACCCACGACAACAACACAACCATGGGCTGGTGGGCCGAGGAGGCCACCGAGGGCGAGCGCGACCTCCTGCGCCGTTACCTGGGGAGCGATGCCCACGAGATCCACTGGGACCTGATCCGCCTGGCCCTGTCTTCCGTGGCCGATCTGGCCATCGTTCCCCAGCAGGACCTGGCCGGCCTGGGTTCGGACTGCCGCATGAACACGCCCGGCCGCGGGGACGGGAACTGGGGCTTCCGTGTCACACCCTGGATGCTGGACGGGCAGATCCGGGACCGGCTGGCCGACCTGATCGACGTGTACGGCCGGAACGGGCGGGAGTGAGCGCGCCGGCGGGGGAAACCGGCCTGCGACGCCCCGTCCATCGCCCAGGGTCCGGGCCGGGGCCGTTGATCAACCTGGCACAGGCCACCGTCCGCAGGCCCCGCCTCGTTGACACCGGACGAGACGAGGGCCGAGGTGGGGGGTGCCGCGGAGCGGCCGATCCTGTCCGCTCCGGAATGTGCAGCGCATGGAAGTCAGAAGAAGGCGCGCCGTCTGGGCGCCGTCCATGGATCCGTGAACGGTGGAGGATCAGAGGGACCAGTGGAGTCCCAGTGCGGCGGCCAGATAGACCGCCATCTGGCCGCGGGTGATGGGGTCGTCGGGGCAGTACTTGCCGCCGCCGCACCCGGCGGTGATCCCCGATGCCGCCAGTGCTTCGACAAACTTGAAGGCCCAGTGGTCGGTTGGTACGTCGCTGAATGTCGCCGTGGTCGGGGCTGGAGAGATGGTGCGGTGCCAGCCGATGCTGATGCCTCCAAGTCTCAGGTTGTCGAAAATCTGAACGTAAGTGCCCTGGGGGACCATGTTCACCGTGAAAGCCAGGTCACCTGTCAGGCCATCGCTGTCCATGTCGACCCACTCACGGATCAAGGGTGGAGACGAGAAGATGGCGGAGAAGGTGAAATATCCGGGGGAGCTGGATTCGCCGGCGGAGGTGTTCGAGAGTGTGACAAAGCTGGGCGTTCCGTCATGCTCGTAGGTCGTAAACATCATTTTCCAGTAGGCGTCGGATGCGTTGTCGTACGCGCGGACGTAGGCATTGTCAATCTGGGCGCCGTTCGGAAGATGGATCTGGGCCCAGAATGCCGGAGAGTAGTTCGACCCGTCGTCGTGGGGCGTGATGTAGCCGGTGGTGGATACGTAGTCCGGCAGCACCTGGTGGTTCCAGGGGAGGAAACTCGACGCGTGGATGTAGGTGTACTGCATATTCGTGCCAAACCCATTGGGCTCCTTGGGAACCGTCGCCTGAGGTGCTGTCATGCCGGCCTCCGGCGAATCGGGTGTCCCGAGGAGGTGGGAACCAGGGCTCTGGGCCCCGGCGTGTGGAGCTGCCAGGGCAAGCAGTGCCAACACCATCATGAACGGCAGGTGTTTGAACAGGAACTTCACAACAAACCTCCTTTTTCCGGGCCGGGCCAGGAACGTTCACACGAGATATGCGACGCGGACCGTCTCGACCGGGTTCTTATATGGCTACATCGTTTCCGGAAGCTGCTTCCCTCACCTGGTCCTGGTCTGGCCCGAGGGACGGACAATGGGAAGGCCGGCAGGCTGGCCCACACGCCGTGCGGCTCGAGCCCGTTCCGATCCAGGAACTCTGGCGGAAATGGTCCGGCTCTCGACACAGGATCCAACGCCCATAAAGAGTCGGTCGGGTGAACCTGCGGTGGGAGGAGGAGCACCAGCAACACGACCGGCCCGGGCGGCTCGGCCTTCCGCTCAGCCTGCGGCTTGGGAGGGGGTCAGCGGTTCTCCCTGCACACTTCCTCGACGTCGACGTTGTCACCGAGCATCTGTTTGGCCTGGGGCAGGCCGAGGCGGGCGGCCTTGCAGTACCACTTCTTGGCTTCCTTCAAATCCTTGGAGACGCCGTAACCGTTGGCGTACAGGTTGCCCGCGGCGAACATGGCGGTGGCGTCGCCGTTGGCGGCGGCCTTCTTGTACCACTCCATGGCCTTGGAGTAGTCCTGCTGCACGCCGTTCCCGTTGTCGTACATGACCCCGACGGCGTACTGGGCCTTGACGAAGCCCGCCTCGGCGGCTTTCAGAATCAGCTCGAAGGCGTGGTTGGCGTCCTTTTCGACGCCACGGCCCGAAGCGTAGTGCATGCCGAGCTGGTACAGGGCTCGGGGGAGGTCCTTGTCCGCGGCCTTCGTGAACCACTCCACCGCCTTTTCCTGGCTCTCCTCGACCCCTTCGCCTGTCTCGTAGAGCCACCCCAGGTCGAACTGGGCCACCGCCAGGCCCTGCTGGGCCGCCTTCTCGAACCAGATGGCGGCCTCGGCGGGGTTTTTCTCGAGCCCTCCCGTTCCCCTGGCATAGGCGGCCCCCAGGTCGTACTGTGCCTGGGCATAGCCCAGCTCAGCCGCCTTGCGGATCTGGGCGATGGCCTCGGGGGAGTCCGGCTTGAGGCCCCGTGCAGGGTTGAGCGCTCCCAGCTGGTAGATGGCTCCAAGGTTGCCGCCCTTGGCCGAGCGACGCAGGAGCTCCACCGCCTTCTCCGTGTTCTTTTCCACCCCCGCACCCTCCAGGTACATCATGGCCAGAGCGTACTGGGCGTCGGGGTGCCCCTGATCCGCTGCCTTCTGCATCCAGGCGGCGGCCTCCTTGGGCTCCTTTTCCACCCCGAGCCCCTGGGTGTAGGCCAGTCCCAGGGCGAACTGGGCCGGTGCCCACCCCTGGGAGGCAGACCGGCGGAACCACTTGACGGCTGTCTTCGGGTCCTTCTCCACAACGGTCCCCTTGAGGTAGGCGATCCCCAGGTTGAACTGCGCCTTGGCGTGCCCCAGCTCGGCGGCCTTCCGGTACCAGGTCAGGGCGAGCTCCGGGTCCTGCGGGACGCCCTGTCCCGTGGCGTACATGTAGCCCAGGCGGAACTGGGCTTCGGGGTCGCCCTGGGCCGCCAGGGGGCGCCAGAGCTTCAGTGCCTCCTGGTACTCCCCGGCCTCGTAGGCCGCGAGCCCCCGCTCCAGGGTGTCGGCCCGGTCGGCCTGTGGCCCGGCGAGAATGAGAGCCGGCAGGAGCATCGTTGCGAACACGAGGGCACGAATACGACGGGTCGGGACCATGGTCGCCACCTCCAAGAGGAGGCCCATGATACCGCGGAACCGGTGTCCGCCCGGAGTAGGGGGATCACTCCGGCCAGTGTAGGCCGAGGGCTGCGGCGAGGTACACCGCCATCTGGGCCCGCGTGACGGGGTCGTCGGGGCAGTAGTTGCCGCCGCCGCACCCGGCGGTGATGCCCGAGTCCACCAGGGCCTCCACGAACCGAAAGGCCCAGTGACCGGTGGGCACGTCGGCGAAAGTGGCCGAGGCCGGTGCGGGCGAGACGGTGCGGCTCCACTTGACCCCCGCGCCGAAGAAGCACATCTGCGAGGAGTCGGCTGGAATCGGGTCGGCGCGGAGCGCCAGGCCGGTTGCCGTCAGGTGGTAGAACCCGTCTCCGTCGAGGTCCTGGTGCTCCCGCACGACCACGGGGGGATCGACGATGAGTGGGATCGAGACGTAGCCGGGAGTGTCGGCGATATCGGTGGCGGCGGTCTCGTGATCTACGTAGTACGGGCTCTCCCCGGCATACGCTGACTCGTACCCGATGAGCCAGAATCTCCACTGGGAATCCGTGGCGGAATCCTTGACCATGGCGTACAGGTAGGTGATCTCAGCCCCGTTGGGGAGATCCAGCTGGGCCCAGTACTGGCTCAATGGACCGGTGTCACCGGGGTTGACACAGACGTAGGGGTAATCGTCAGTGTTCGGCGGCAGGGTGCCCGAGCTGATGGGGACGAAGTGACTCGCGAAGACCGACGTCCACTGGAGGTCCGGTCCGAAGGCCTGCTCCACTTCCTGGGGATCGGCGGCCTGGACACCGGCGGGGGATGGGAGCGTACCGGCGCCGGTGTTGTCTCGGGCCGGTTGTCCGGGGGGGGCGCTGGACTGGGCGTCGGCCGGAGGCGCTGCCAGGAGCGCCAGGATACCGAGTGCCGCAACGACGTGAACGATCTTCTTCATGGGAACCTCCCGATTTCGTGCCGGCGCGGCCACCGCGTACCGGACCGTAGATTCGTTTCGGGATCAAATCCACGGGACAGCGTGAATTCCCTGAATTCCCTGAATTTCCTGAATAACTTGTCGGCATCCTAGCCCGGGAACAGCGTTCATGTCAACCATGCCGTGGGTTCTCCGGCGGCGTCCGGAGAACACTCCGGGGTCACGCCCGTGCTTCACGGTCCACCAGGCGCTCCAGAAGGTCCTGGTCGGCCACGCGGGGAACGGTCAGGTGCCCCCGGCCGGTGTTGGCCATGTTCCAGGCGGTGACGGTCTCCAGGGCGTTCTCGTTGCGGGCCCAGGCCCTGCGGGTGACGCCGCACATGACGTCCCACTCCAGGGCGGTGTCGAGGATCCGCTCCACCCGTTCCGAGCCGTCCAGGACGAGGCCGAAGCCGCCGTTGATGGCCTTGCCGGTGCCCACGCCGCCGCCGTTGGAAAGCACGGCCATGGTCATGCCCCGGGCGGCGTTGCCGGCCCAGCAGTGGTGGGCCATGTCGGAGGTCAGGTTGGAGCCGTCGTAGATGTTGGCGGTCTCCCGGAAGGGGGAGTCGGTGCCGCCCGTGTCGTGGTGGTCGCGGCCCATCATGACGGGGCCGATCTCGCCGTCACGGACCAGCTTGTTGAAGGCGCGGGCGATGCGGGTGCGGCCCTCGGCGTCGGCGTAGAGGATGCGCGCCTGGGTGCCCACCACCAGACGGTTCTTTTCGGCGTCGCGGATCCACTGCCAGTTGTCGCGGTCCTGACCGCGGCGGTTGGGGTCGATGCAGTCCATGGCGGCGCGGTCGGTCTTGGCCAGGTCCTCGGGCTTGCCCGAGAGGCAGACCCAGCGGAAGGGGCCGTAACCGTAGTCGAAGCAGAGGGGTCCCATGATGTCCTCCACGTAGGAGGGCCAGATGAACCCCTCGCTGGTGTCGCGGCCGTTCTTCGCAATCTCGGTGACCCCGGCGTCGAAGACGGCCTTCATGAAGGAGTTGCCGTAGTCCCAGAAGAACGCTCCCTTGTCCGTGAGCCGGCGGAGGACCTGGAAGTGGCGGCGGAGGCTCTCGTCCACCAGCGCCCGGAAACGCTCCCGGTCGCTCTTCAGGAGCTCGCGCCCCTCCTCGAAGGTCACGCCGGCGGGCGTGTAGCCGCCTCCGTACACGTCGTGGCAGGAGGTCTGGTCGGAGAGGAGCTCCACGGGCACGCCGTTGGCGTCCATGTACTCCAGAAGGTCCACCACGTTGCCGTGGTAGGCGATGGAGACGGCCTCGCCCCTGTCCCGGGCGGCGAGCATCCACCGGACGGCCTCCTCCAGGTCGGAGGTGACCTTGCCGACCCAGCCCTGGGAGTGGCGTGTCTCAATGCGCGAGGCGTCCACCTCGGCGATGATGCCGGCGCCGCCGGCGATCTCCAGGGCCTTGGCCTGGGCGCCAGACATGCCGCCGAGGCCCGAGGTGACGAAGGTGTGGCCGGCCAGGTCGTTGGTCTCGGGGACACCCAGGTAGAGGCGGCCCGCGTTGAGGAGCGTGATGTAGGTGCCGTGGACGATCCCCTGGGGACCGATGTACATCCAGCCGCCGGCGGTCATCTGGCCGTAGTTGACCACGCCCAGGGCGGCCAGCCGGTGAAAGTCCTCGGGAGTGTCGAACATGCCCACCATGAGCCCGTTGGTGACGATGGCCCGTGGGGCCTCGGGCCGGGAGGGGAAGAGGCCAAGGGGGTGACCCGAGCTGACCACCAGCGTCTGGTTCTCGGTGACCATCTCCAGGTAGCGTTTGATGAGGCGGTATTGCATCCAGTTCTGGCAGACCTGCCCGGACTCGCCGTAGGTGACCAGCTCGTAGGGGTAGAGGGCCACCTCGAAGTCCAGGTTGTTGTCGATCATCACCTGCATGGCGCGGCCCTCAAGGGTGGCGCCGCGGTACTGGTTGACGGGACGGCCCCAGATGCGGCCCGCAGGCCGGTAGCGGTAGCCGTAGATCCGGCCCATGGTCCTGAGTTCCTCGAGGAACTCCGGCGCCACGATCTCGTGGTGCTCCTCGGGGACGTAGCGGAGGGCGTTGCCGAGCGCGAGGATCGTCTCCCGGCGATCGAGATCGTAACCACGGCTCGGGGCACGCCGGATGCCGGGCTCGAAGGGTTTGGGCTCGGGAAGCTCACTCAGCTCGACGGTCAACGGCTGTGACATCTCCACCTCCTTGAACGGGCGTATTGTAGCGCCAATCCGGGGAGGGCGTGTTCTGCTGGCGGCGGAGGCGGAACCTTTTCCCGCGTTTCACGTTCAAGATTGCGGGACGCCGCCGCCCGGCGAGGTGGGGCGGTGTGGTCCGGTGGGTGAATGGCCGAACACGAGGAGGTTTCCATGAAGAGGTGGATGGTTGGCAGTGTCGTGGCTCTCTGTGTGGTTCTTGCGTCGGGGCCGGCGATTGCCGGAAAGACGGCCCATTTCGAGCGGTCGTTTCCGGCGGCGGGAATCCAAGAGGTGAAGGTGGAGGTCAGTTTCCACGACGTGCGGGTGGTCGCGACGCCGGGGGACACCATCGAGGTGACCGTCGATCTGGAGACCCGGAGCACCGGCGCCAAGGCCGACAAGATCCTGGCCCGGGCCACGCCCGGTTTCACGGTCGACGGCAAGGTCCTGGAGATCTCGGCGGGACAGGAGCATCGGCACTGGTGGGGCTCGGGCAGCCTGAACGGGACGGTGACGATCCTCCTGCCGCCGGGACGGCATCTGGACGTCGATACGGCCTCGGGCGACTGCCGGATCGAAGGAGATCTCGGCACGAAGGGACTCGAGGTGGAGACGGCCTCCGGGGACGTCGATCTGGACGGCACCGTTGAAGACGCGGAGATCGATACGGCCTCCGGCGAGGTCCGGCTCAGGCTCCGCCGGCCAGCCGGGACCATCGAGCTGGAAACGGCGTCGGGCGATGTGGTCGTCACCGGGGAGATGACGCGGCTGGAGGCCGGGACCGCCTCCGGTGACCTGCGGGTCAGCGGCTCCGTCAGGAGGATCGAGCTCGAAACGAGCTCCGGCGATGTGGACCTCCGGTGGGAGCGGGTGAGTCCGGGTTCCCTGGCGGATATCGAGACGGCCTCCGGCGATGTGCGGCTCACCGTACCCGCCGGAACTGCCGTGGCCGGTACGGTGACCACCTATTCCGGGGAGATCGCTTCGGATCTCCCCGGGCGGAAGGGTGCCCGGGGCAAGGTGCTCGAGCTGACCGCGGCGGACCCGAAGCTCCGGGTGGAGATCAGCACCTCGTCGGGCGACGTGTCGTTGAAGACCGCGAAGGACTGACAGGGCGAATCGGTCCACCGATCTCAGCCGGCACTCCGGGGATCCCCGATGCCCGGGGCGGGTGGACAGGATCCCGCCCTTCGTACGGTCGCGCTTGACGAACGGGGCCGCCGGGTGCATCCTGGGTTCACGGCGGGAAGGGTTCCCGTGCTACAACGGATTGACTCCAGGATGTTCAAATTTCGCTCCATCCGCGGCTGGACGGCAGGGATCATGGGACTGGTCGCCCTCGTGACGGTGGGGGTTGTCATCGCCGTGGGCGGCCGGCCGCTGCGCCTCGAGGATGGTCTCGCGGGGCTGGCGTGTGTCCTTGCGGCCACGGGTGTGGGGTTCGTGGTCGGCGGGAGGCAGCGCCGCTACCTCCAGGGTCTTGAGGGTGTCCTGTGGCGGGCCCTGCGGGGGGAGACGGAGGGACTGGAAAAGCTCGAAGGTCCCCGCGAGCTCCACGACATGGTGGGACGGCTGAGGGCCACGGCCAAGGAGGTGGAGCTCTCGCGGCACGAGCTGGAGCAGAAGGTCAAAGAGCTTCAGGCCGAGCTCGATGCCCGCATCCGCGAGCTTCAGGATGCCAACCGTTTGCTCCTGGATATCGCCAACCGGGACGCCCTGACGGGACTGGCCAACCGGCGACGGCTGGAGATCGAGCTGGAACGGCATGCGGCCCTTTCCCAGCGGCACAGCTTCCCCATCTCCGTCATCATGCTGGACCTGGACCGTTTCAAGCAGTACAACGATTGCGCGGGACATCTGGCGGGCGATACCCTGCTGCGCGCCGTGGCCCAGGCCTTGAAGGAGCGGGCGCGGAGCACCGATCTCGTCGTGCGCTGGGGCGGCGACGAGTTCTGCGTTCTCCTTCCGGGGGCGGGCGCCGAGGGCGCCGAGCGAGCGGCCAGTTCCATGTTGGAGGCCATCGGCGTGGCGGTGCGCTCCATTCCCATTGCCGGCCTGGACTCCCTCCCGGGGGCCAGTGCCGGGGTCGCCTCCTACCCCGAGGACACGGAGGACTGGCAATCCCTCGTCCACATCTCCTGACATGCGCGGTATCGGTTGGTGGAAGGTTTTGTGGTGAAAC
>CAZXNA010000068.1:0-17423 GCA_964641295.1 uncultured Thermoanaerobaculia bacterium | reverse complement strand
CGCCTGCGCGCGCGGCGGGGCGGGCTAGCGGCATCCCCGCGGCCGCCGCCAACGCGCGGAGGCGCCGGCTCACAAGCCCCGGCCCCGGCCGGCCAGGCGACGGCATGAAAGAAGTCCGGCCCCAGGCGCGAACCCACGTCGAGGACGAGGACGGCTTCGGCAGCGTCCAGAAGGTCTCCGTGATGGGAGACCAGCCAGGCCAGGGCGGCACCCTTGGTCGGTCCCGCCGGTTCCTTGAGAACGACGCGGGCGCCGTGCTCCTCAGCCACGCGGGCGGCCTCGGGGTCCGGACCGTCCAGGAGCAGGAGCGTCTCGACCGCACGCCCGCCGGCGGCATCCGCAATGCTCCGAAGGGTATCGGCAACAGCGGCGCCTTCGCCACGGGCCGGCACGACGACCAGCCAACGTGCCACCACCCGGGACCCCGGCGCGCAGTCCGACCACCGGGACGCCGCCCGGGCCAGAGCCAGCCGTACCAAGGCATCGACGACCGGAGGTGCAGCGGCCAGAAGCCCGAGGAGCCGCAAGGTAACGGATAGGCTTGCCATCGCTGGCCAGTGTAGCGAAACGGAATGAATTGCGGAGGAAGAGAGTTGTCCTGATTGCCAGAGTTCTTCCCATGTCTCCGGCAAACGAAAGGTGGGGAATGGCATTTCCAAAAAATGATTTTGCGATAGGGGTTCAAAATCAACTCCGGGTACGCTATGCTCCCACGGCGGAGGATGAACAAGCGTTGACGTTGGAAGATGTGGACCTGAGCCGCGATGCGACAGTAGCCGAGATCGATGGAGGCCGGCGGGTGCGGTCCCATCTCAATACCCTCGGTATCCACGTGGGGGATGTCATCCGGGTGGTGGAACGAGCGCCCTTCCGCGGCCCGGTCCTCGTGGAGATCCACGGGACCCGCGTCGCCCTTGGGCGGGGAATCGCCAGGAAAGTGAAGGTTCGTGCCGATGCGCTTCGTTCTGGCCGGTCAGCCTAACGCGGGCAAGAGCACCATCTTCAACGCCGTGGCCGGCTATCGGGCCGGAACGGCGAACTTCCCAGGTACCTCGGTCGCCTACACGGTCAGCCGCGCCCTGATTCTCGGGCGTGAGGTCAGCATCGTCGACCTCCCCGGGATCTACTCCCTGACATCGACGGACGCCGCCGAATGGGAGGCCCTGTCCTACCTGCTCGAGCATGGCGGTGATGTCATCATCAACGTCATCGACGCCAGCCGTCTGGGACGCTCCCTGGAACTGACGCTCCAGCTCCTGGAGCTGGGACGTCCCGTTGTCGTCGCCCTCAACATGCTGGACGAGGCCCGCCGGAAGGGTATCGAGATCGATGTCGAGGCCCTCTCCCGGGAGCTGGGCGTGCCCGTCGTTCCGACCATCGGCCGCCGGGGGCGTGGGCTGAAGGAGCTCTTCCGGACGGCCATGCGGTCAGCCCTCCAGGGAGAGGCCGCCCGGCCGGTCCACCTCGACCGCGAGGTGGAGACCGCCATCGCCCGGGTCAGCACCATCCTGGAGAGGAACGGCGTGACCCTCCCGGCCCCCCCGCGATTCTTCGCCGTCAAGCTCTTGGAGGGGGATCCGGAGATCCGGTCGAGGATCGAGGGAGAGCTTCCGGATCTCGAGCCTGTTCTGGAAGAGGCGAAACGGGAACTCGAGTCGGCCCACGGGTGGACGGCCGACCAGGTGGTGTCCGGGAGCCGGCACGCCATGGCTCACGCCATCGAGGAAGAGGTCACCACGATCCATCGTCAGCGGGTAGGCTGGAGAGAAACGCTGGACCGGGCCCTGCTGCACCCGGTTTCTGGCGGCCCCATCATGGTCGCGGTCCTGTTGGGCTTCTTCTACGCCGTCTTCGGGCTGGGCAAGTTCCTCGAGGATCCCCTGGTGGCCGCCTTCGATCGCCTGGGCACCACACTGGCCCATGCCCTGCCCCCGGATACGCTCCTGGGCTCCCTGACCAGCGGACTGGTCATGGGCATCTCAGGGGGTGCCGCCATCGTCCTGCCCTACCTGGTACCCTTCCTGATCGGACTGGCCGTGCTGGAAGACACGGGCTACCTGCCCCGCATGGCCTATATCCTGGACAACTTCATGCACCGGATCGGCCTGCACGGCAAGTCCGTCGTCCCCCTGATGCTGGGATATGGCTGCTCCGTACCGGCGGTCATGGCCACGCGGATCCTGGAGTCGCCCCGCGACCGGCGAATCACCACGGCCCTGACGGTCTTGATCCCCTGCTCGGCGCGGACGACGGTCATCTACGCCGTGGTCGGCGCCTACATGGGGGCGGGGTGGGCCTTCGCCGTTTACATCCTCAACTTCCTGGTCATCGGCGCCGTGGGGAGTCTCCTGTCCAGCCGCATGAAGGGGCGGGCGCCGGGCCTGATTCTCGAGATTCCTGACCTCCAGCTCCCGGCCTTCAAGACCCTGGCGGCCAAGACGTGGCTGTCCCTGCGCGAGTTCATCGTCATCGCCTGGCCCATCCTGATCGGCTCGTCCATCTTCCTGGGGATCCTGGAATGGCTCCACGCCGATCACACCGTCAACGCCCTGCTCTCCCCCGTCACCGTGACCCTCCTGGGGTTGCCGGCGGTCGTCGGCGTCACCCTGATCTTCGGCGTTCTCCGCAAGGAGCTGACCGTCGTCATGCTGGTGCAGGCCCTGGCGACCACGAACATCGCCTCGGCCCTGACGCCAGTCCAGATGATGACCTTCGTCGTCTTCGTCGTCTTCTACATCCCCTGCGTCGC
This sequence comes from uncultured Thermoanaerobaculia bacterium, assembly GCA_964641295.1. Classification (GTDB taxonomy): domain Bacteria; phylum Acidobacteriota; class Thermoanaerobaculia; order Thermoanaerobaculales; family Sulfomarinibacteraceae; genus JAADFK01. The sequence continues at coordinate 14,674 of CAZXNA010000068.1, read as the reverse complement.
CACCGTCGCCGTCATGGCCCGGGAGGTCGGCTGGAAGGACACGGTGTGGATCAGCGCCATGACCGTCCTCCTGGCCATCGGCCTGGCCATGGCCGCCCGCTTCGCCCTGACCCTGGTGGGTGTGTAGGCCACCCCTCGGGCATCCCGCAGTTGGGAGAAGGTGTGGACGATCGAGGATCGCTCAGCGGGCGTATGGCGTGGGATCCGGGACGCCGGCCTCCTGAAAGCCTCGCCGGCGGAGGATGCAGGAATCGCAGCGTCCACAGGCCAGTCCATCGGGCGTTGGGTCGTAACAGGACCAGGTCAGGGAATAGTCGACGCCCAGCGCCGTCCCCATCCGGATGATCTCGGCCTTGCCCAGGTGGAGGAGCGGCGCTCGAACCCGGAAGCGAACACCCTCCTCGGTCCCGGCCCGGGTCGCCAGGGAGGCCAGCTCCTCGAAGGCCCGAAGAAAGACCGGCCGGCAGTCCGGGTAGCCCGAGTAGTCGATGGCGTTGGCGCCGATGAAGAGCTGATCGGCGCCGACGACCTCAGCCAGGCCCAGGAGAAGCGCCAGCAGCACGGTGTTCCGCGCCGGCACGTAGGTGATGGGAACTCCTTCCGCGCCTGGATCGGCGTCCTTGGGGACCTCCAGCTCGTCGGTCAGGGCGGAGCCGCCGATGGCCCGCAGGTCGAGGCGCACCACACGGTGCGAGGCGGCGCCGAGGTGCTGCGCGACAGCTCTTGCGGCCTCCAGCTCGATCCGGTGACGCTGACCGTAATCGACGGTCAGGCAGTGGCACTCCAACCCCTCGGCCCGGGCGATGGCCAGGGTCGTCGCCGAGTCCAGTCCACCGGAAAGGAGCACGGTGGCTCGGGTGGTGGGACCTTCGTCGCTCATCGCGGCTCGGCCTCGCGACGCGCCTGTTTCCAGAGCTGGGCGACGGTGGCGTCATCGGGGACGGGCACCGAGACCGAGGCCCGGAATAGGGAACTCTGGAAGGTCCCAAGGCGGGCGGTGGCGTTTTCCAGGGTCTGCCGGAACCTCGAGTTGTCGGCCGCCTCCTGCTTCAGGCGGACCGCCATGGATTCCAACCGATCGAAATCCTTGGAAACGATGACGCCATGGTTCCCGGCGACGATGGCGGCCACCGCACGATCCTCCAGATCCCCCCAGGCCGCCAGGGCACCCATCTCCAGGTCGTCGCTGAGGACGACGGGACGGCCCGGGAGCTCCGCGGCCCGCCGAACCGCCGAGGCCGCCAGGGAGACTGGCCGCTCCTCGTCCCCCAGTGCGGGAACGATCACGTGGGCCGTCATGACCAGCTGGTAGCGCTCCGACAGGGCCTCGAAGGGCGCCAGGTGAGGCGCCAGCTCGTCCAGGTCCGCTTCGAGGCGAGGCAGCTCCTCGTGGGTATCGAGCTCGACGGCCCCGAGCCCGGGAAAGTGCTTGAGGCAGCCGGCGACGCACCACGCTGCCAGGCCCTCGGTGAAGACGGTGGCCAGGGTCGCCACCCGCTGGGGATCGTCGGAAAAGGTCCGCCCCTGGCGCGCCAGCAACCCCGAGGGCGTTTCGAGATCGATCGCCGGCGCCAGGTCCAGGTGGATGCCCAGGGCGCAGCAGGCGGCGCCCGCCGCCTCCCCCAGGGCGCGGACCGCCCGCCGGCCGGCGGCGGCTGCGCGCGACGGCGAGGGAAGCGCGCCCCACAACCCGGCCAGGCGGTTGACGCCGCCTCCCTCCAGGTCGATGCAGATGAAGGGCTGCGGCTCGAGCTGGTCCAGGGTGCTGGTCAGCTCCCGTACCTGATCGGGCTCGACGACGTTCCGGGCGAAGAGGATGACGCCCGCAGGACGGACCGACTGGAGGACCGCCCGTTCCGCCTCCGACAGCTCCGGTCCGGGGAGGCCGACAATGATCGGGAGAAAGTCCCAGGTCTTCACTGGTCGGCCCGTTCCTTGAGCTCGGCCAGGACCTGCAGGGCCTCGATGGGGGTCAGGGTGTTGGGATCGAGCCGGCGCAGACGGTCCAGGATCTCGTCGGCACCCGGGCGGAAGAGGTCCAGCTGCTGGACCCGTTCCACGGGTCTCTCTCCCTCCCCCGCCACCACCGTCAACTCGTGCTGCTCGACGCCGGCCAGAATCTCCTCGGCACGCCGGCAAACGGACTCGGGAACGCCGGCCAGGCGCGCCACATGGATGCCGTAGGAGCGGTCGGAGGGCCCCTCGACCACCCGGTGCAGGAAGAGGATCGACCCCTGCCACTCCTTGACGGCCATGGAGCGGTTGGTCAACCGCGGCAGACGCCGGGCCAGGTCCGTCAGCTCGTGGTAGTGGGTGGCGAAGAGAACCCGGGCGGCGTGGTCGGGGTTGTCATGGAGGTGCTCGACGATGGCCCAGGCCAGGGACAGGCCGTCGAAGGTGGCCGTCCCCCGGCCCACCTCGTCGAGGATGACCAGGGAGCGGGGCGTCGCGTGGTGGAGGATGTTGGCCGTCTCGGTCATCTCCACCATGAAGGTCGATTCGCCGCGGGCCAGCATGTCCGAGGCACCGACCCGGGTGAAGATCCGGTCCGTGAGGCCGATGGTGGCCTCGGCGGCCGGCACGAAGGAGCCGGCATGTGCCATCAGCACGATGAGAGCCACCTGGCGCAGGTAGGTGGACTTGCCCCCCATGTTGGGGCCCGTCAGGAGGATGATGTTGTGGTCCTCCGGATCCATGCTGCAATCGTTTGGCACGAAGGGAGGATCCCGCTGGAGCTCCTCGAGAACGGGATGGCGGCTCTCGCGGAGCACGAGCCGGCGGCCGGCCTCGACCACGGGCCGGCAGTAGCCCCGGCGGCGCGCCCGGTCGGCGAAGGCCCCAAGGACGTCAAGCTCGGCGATGGCCGCTGCCGTGGCCGCCACCCGCCGCGCGTGGGCCACGAGGTCCTCCACCAGCTGCCGGTAGAGCTCTCGTTCCCGCGTCACCGAGCGTTCCTCGGCGGCCAGGATCCGTGATTCCAGCTCCTTGAGCTCGGGTGTGATGAAACGCTCGGCGTTCGTCAGGGTCTGGCGCCGCTCGTAGGTCTCGGGAACCCGGTCGAGGTTGGACTTGCTGATCTCGATGAAGTAGCCGAAAACCTTGTTGTACTTGACCTTGAGGGAAGCGATCCCCGTCCGCTCCCGTTCGGCCAGCTCGATGCCCGCCAGGAGTTCCTTGCCGCCCCGGGCCAGCTGCCGCTGCTCGTCCAGCTCGGGATCGAAACCGCTCCGGATGACCCCCTGTCCCGGCTGGGGCGCCGGTTCCTCGGCCAGCCGCTCGTGAAGGGTCGTGGCCACGTCCTCCAACAGGTCCACGCGCGAGGCCAGCTCCAACAGCTTGGGCGCCGCCGCGCGATCGACGACGGCCCGCAGCTCCGGCAGACGGTCGAGGCCCGCACGGAGCCCCTGGAGCTCCCGCGGGGTCACCTGAGCCAGGCCCATACGGGCCGAGAGCCGTTCCAGGTCGGGAAGGCCCTTGAGGGCCAGGCGAAGGTCCTCCAGGAGGGCCGGCTCCTCCACCAGCTCGGCCACGGCCCGGTGGCGGGCGGCGATGACCTCGGGGTCCACGGAGGGGCGGGTCAGCCACTCCCCCAGCAGGCGGGATCCCATGCGGGTCCGGCAGGTGTCCAGCACGTCCAGGAGGCTGCCGCGGCGGCTGCCGTCGGCGCCGTGCACGATCTCCAGGTTTCGCAGGGTGGCGCCGTCCAGGATCAGGCAGTCACCGTCGTGGCGCCGGACGAAGCCCCGCAGGTGGGCCAGGCTGCCACGCTGGGTCAGCTCGGCATAGCCGATCAGGGCGCCCGCGAGACCCGTCAGCGGCTCCCCGGGCGCCAGGCCGAAGCCGCGGAGGGAAACCACACCGAGCACGCGCTTGAGGCGCTCCTCGCCGGTGGTCGGCGAGAGCTCGGAGGCCGCCAGGGGGGTTACCGTCGGCTCGGGGAGGGTGGTGGGCCACATGGAGCGCCAGCCGTCCCAGCCCTCGCTGACCAGGAGCTCCCGAGGCGCCAGACGTGCCAGGTGTTCCGCCACGGAACGTTCGTCGCTGCACTGGAGGCCCTCGAAGATCCCCGTGCTGACCTCGAGCCAGGCCAGGCTCGGGTGCTCCGTATCGCCGCCGATGCACGCCAGGTAGCAGTGCTCGGAACCCTCGAGCAGGTCGGCGTCCGAGACCGTTCCCGGCGTGTGGATGCGGACGATCTCCCGGCGGACAAGCCCCTTGGCCGTGGCGGGATCCTCCACCTGCTCGGCCACGGCGACCCGAAAGCCGGCCTCCAGCAGCTTGCCCAGGTAGTTGTCGAAGGCGTGGTGGGGCACGCCGCACATGGGAGCCTCCACCTCGTTGTTGTGCCGCCGCCGCGTCAGGGTGATCCCCAGCACCGGCGCCGCCACCTGGGCGTCCTCGAAGAACAGCTCGTAGAAGTCCCCCATCCGATAGAGGAGCAGCGCTCCCTCGGCCTGCTCCTTGAGATCCAGGTACTGACGCAGCATCGGCGTCATGCGTACGCTCATGGACCCGATTATCCAGGAACCGCGCTCCGAATGCCAACCGGACCCGGCCGTCGTGCCGACGCCCCCTCGATGCTGTGGAGGACCCGAAGTCTCACCGGCCGCTCAGCTTCTTCCAGCGTCTCCAGCTGCTGCCGGAGAAATACGCCTCGGACACGGCCAGGCAGTCCGCCATCATGTCCCGACGCCGGGCTGTCAGTTTCGCCGCCAACCGGTCGAGCACCGCGCCGGTCTCCCCATCCACGTGCCCCACCATGGAAAGGATTGCCCGTTCCTGCACCACGAGGTCGTTGAACCTCCCCAGGACATCCTGGGTCGCCTTGAGCTCGGAGTGGACCTTCCGGTAGACGCCGGGGGCGTGGAGGGACTCTCCGAATTCCAGCAGGTAGCGGAGCCGCTTGAACGCGATGCGCAGGCGGTGCATGTCGGCCTCCCTGCCGGAAGCGGCCGCCCGCCGGTACCGTCTCTCCACGCGCTGAAGGGCTTCCATGAGCCAGGCCGCGGCCCGGTCGCTCACCCTCGCACCCCCGGCCGGCAGGCCCACTGAAGCGTTCCACCCCTCGGCCAGGAAGCTCTCCCACGAGTCCAGAAGACCGTTGAACCGTCGACTCGTCAGGAAACGGCGAAGCCGCACCTGCTCGGCCTTCCGCTCCTTCCGGATCTGCGACTCCAGCCCTTCGAGGTGGGCCTCCTCCCCCTCCGCCTCCAGGATTCGTCGGAAGAGCTCCAGATCCATCAGCATCACGTCCAGGTCCCGGGCCCGGTTGGTGCGCTGTTGTACCTCGCGGAAACCCGCACGAAAGGGCCGGATGGCACCGCTGTCGAACACGGTTTCCGCCAGGGACAGCATGGACCGCGTTCGGCGCGCTGCGACCCGAAGGTCGTGGAGGAACTCCGGGTCCAGCTGGTCCAGGGTGCCGGGCAGGTTCAACCGGACGGCGCCGGCGAGCCTCGAGAAGAAACGGACCAGGGCTTCCGCAACCGGCATCCGGCCCTCGAGGGCCACGATGGGTTTCGAGAAGTACGGTGCCCGCTCCCGCCACAGGCTCCAGAGCAGCCATCTCTCCACCGGTTCCTCCACCGGCTCGAGGCCCCCATCGCGGAGCTTCCTCAACCAGGGCCTCACATGGCCGGCGTGTCCCTCGAGGGCCTCCACGCGGACGGCGGAGAGGGGCCGTTGCCCATCGCTCCGGAACAGGCGGTACCGGACCCTTGCGATGACCTTCCCCTCTCCGTTGCAGAGCTGGAACGCGGCGGCTTCCACGTGGGCCGTCGCCACGGGAAGGACCTTCCGGACCCCGATCAGCTTTCGGATTTTTTTGGGAAGAGTGTCCGCGTCGAGCGCATCAACCACGTGCACGGCCGCCCGCTCTCCGTCCAGGACGTGGTCGTCACCGGAGACGACCACCCGGCCTCCGCGGCAGATCCGCAGATCGAAGGTGTCGTGGAGGGTCATGGAGCCCCGCGCAGCCGGCGATTCCCGCGCCAGATCCCAGCCCTTCGGGAGGGTCCCCCTCAACCGAACCCGTGAAAACCGTCCCGTCGCCGCGAGAGAGGTCATCCGAAGCACTCCGAACGGCCTCGTCTGTTGGCGGCGAGCCGGCAGGGCCGCACCCTCACGGGAGCCCGCACACGCGCGACATCACAGCGATTCACCGGAGCCTCCAGTTCCCTGACGATGACATCCCCCATTGTAGCCCCCGCCCACGGCACCAGCATGGCACCCCCGGAGAGGCACGCTTCCCGGGAAGACCGGATCCTACTCCACACAAACACCCTCCACACTCTTCCTCTCAGCTCTTCCCGTCTCCGCATCTTGGCGTTGAGTTCTCCTCCCGGTTCGGGTGATCGGAGGGGAGGAAAGGGAAACTCAAGGTCGCCAAGGCGCCAAGACGCAAGGGGAAGATTCTCGTTGAGGACGGGAAGATGAGCGTTGTCGGTGGGTGGGACGCCCATGGGAGTCGGTCCAGCCCGTCTCTTCACCTGGGGCCTCCCCGACCTGGCCCATTTGTGTCGAGCTCTTCCTCCGGGATGACGCTCTTGCCCTGGATCACCTCGCCCCCCTCTCCGGCCGATTCGCCGCACGGCCTTGCATCGGTGGGCCGGGAGCGCTATTCCTTGTCAGAGGAGATACGATGAACGACGACCGTCAGACCGCGGTCTCTGTGTGGGGTGCCGCCTCCGGCGGCCGGGGAGGACTCGTGAGACGCTCGATGGTGCTCGTTGCGGTCTGTCTCCTGGCGGTCGCTCTTCCCGCGCCCGCCTCGGTGCGGCAACCCGCGGTGGCGGGGGCCTTCTACCCGGCCGATCCCAAGGAGCTCAGGTCGACGGTCCAGGAGCTGCTGGCCAGGGCCGAGCGGCCCGCAAAGCCCGCCTCGGCCATCATCGCCCCCCATGCCGGCTACGTCTTCTCGGGGCCGACGGCGGCCACGTCCTTCGCGGGCCTCGAAGGTCAGACGATCCACCGGGTCATCCTCCTCGGGCCCTCCCACCACCGGGCCTTCGTCGGGGCGGCCCTGCCGGCCTCCCGCATCACGGCCTTCGCCACCCCTCTCGGTCGGGTGGAGCTGGACCGGGGCGCCGTGGAGACCCTGCGGAAGAAACCCGGCTTCGACGGGCCTTCGGCGGCCCACGACCCCGAGCACAGTTTGGAGGTCGAGCTGCCCTTCCTGCAGGTCATCGCCCCCAAGGCCACCATCGTGCCCATTCTCGTGGGCTCGGGCACGGGGCCCGACGAGGCGCGCCGCCTGGCCCGGGCCCTGGCGCCGCTCCTCCGGAAGGGCACGGTCATCGTCACCTCCTCGGACTTCACCCACCACGGCGAGCCCTACCGCTGGGCGCCTTTCGCCGGCATGCCCGACATGCCCCGGCGGCTGATGGCCCTGGGACGCGCCGCGGCGGAGCGGGCCGCCGCCATGGACTGGCGGGGTTTCTGGAACCAGGTGGAGATCAGCGGCGACACGGTCTGCGGGGAACATCCCATCGAGACCCTGCTCCAGCTCCTGTCCCACGCCTTCGACGGCAGCGGCCGGGTGGCCGGCCTGACGACCTCGGGCAAGGTGACGGGGCAGTGGGACCGCAGCGTCACCTACGCGGCCGTCCAGTTCACCGGCCGGTGGCGGCCGTGGAAGGACGACCCGGCGCCCCCGAAGCTCGGCACCCTCGACTCCGCTGAGCAGAGGGCCCTCCTCCAGCTTGCCCGGGCGACCCTGGAGACCCACCTGGGGCACGGGGACCAGCTGGCCCGCTGGTACGCCGGCCACGAGGTCCGAGGGAACCTGGCCGCCATCGCCGGCGCCTTCGTCACCATCAATCGGCGCGGGGTCCGGCCCGAGGAGGGACGCCTGCGCGGCTGCATCGGCTCCATCGTCGGCCGGGAGCCCCTGGCCGATACGGTGGTCCACGCGGCGGCCTCGGCGGCCCACGATCCCCGCTTCCCACCCCTCGAGGCCCGGGAGCTCCCGGCCATGAGCCTCGAGATCTCCGTGCTCTCCCCCCTGCGCCGGGTTTCCGACCCCGGGGCAATCGTCCTGGGCCGGGACGGCGTCATTCTGGAGAAGTCCGGCCGCAGCGCGGTGTACCTGCCCCAGGTGGCCACGGAGACCGGCTGGGACCGGGCGACCCTGCTCTCCCACCTCTCGGTCAAGGCGGGTCTGTCCCCGGACGCCTGGCGCAGCGGCGCGCGCTTTGAGGTGTTCACGGCCCAGGTCTTCTCCGAGGAGGAAGAGAAGGGGCGGAAGGAATGACCGGCAAGAAGTTGACCCGCCGCGAGCTGGCGCGCCTGGCCGGCGCCGGAGCCCTGGCTGGGGCGTTCCCCGGAACCGGGGACGCCGGGCCCGTGAGGCGGCCGGGGATCGTCGGGGTAGCCTCCCTCCGGCCGGACCAACGTGGGCGGGTCGGAGTGGCCGCGGCACGGCGCGCCATGTCGGCGGCCCTGGCAGCGGCCACCGGGGCTCCCAGCGGCGAAAAGGCGGCCGCCATGCTGTTCTCACCGGGAGACACCGTCGGCATCAAGCTCAACTGCCTGGCCGGGCGGCGCCTCTCCCCCCACCCCGAGCTGGTGGACGCGCTGGCCATCCTGATTGGGAACGCCGGCGTGCCGCCGGACCGGATCCTCGTCTTCGAACGCTCGAGCCGCGAGCTCCGGGCGGCCGGTTTCACACCCGGCGCCAACGCCCACTACCGCTGCGTGGGCATCGACAACGACTACGAGCCGAAACCGGTCGTCTCGGGCGAGATCGGCTCCTGCTACGCCACCATCGTCTCCCGCCGCTGCACGGCCCTGGTCTCCTTCGGGGTCGTCAAGGACCACGATCTGGCCGGCGTCTCGGCCGGCCTCAAGAACTGGTACGGCGTCATCCACAATCCCAACAAGTACCACGACGACAACTGCGACCCCTTCGTGGCCGACGTGGTCAACCACCCGTGGATCCGCGACAAGCTCCGGTTGACGGTCCTGGACGGCGTCACCGCCCAGTACCATGGCGGCCCGGCCTTCAACGCCGCCTTCACCTGGCCCCTGGGCCGCGTGTTGGCCAGCACCGATCCCGTGGCCGCCGACGCCTGGGCCTGGAAGATCCTGGACGCCGAGCGGAAGCGCCGTGGCAAGCCCTCCCTGGAGGCCGACAAGCGGCCCCCCCGCTCCATCCTGACAGCGGCCCGCTACGGCCTCGGCGTCGGCGATCCCGCGAAGATCCGGGAGGTGCACGAATGAGTGGAGGTATCGACCGGAGACGGCTGGTGGTCCTGGGAGCCGCCGGCGCCCTGGCGGCCGCGCTGCCCACGCGGGCCGGGACCCGCGTCGTGACTCAGCTCCATCCGGGGGAGCGCATCGAGGACAGCCGGTTCCCGGCCCCCGAGGCTTCCTGGTACAAGAAGCTGGACGGGGATCGGGTCGAGTGCAACCTCTGCCCGCGCCAGTGCCGGGTGGCCGACGCCGAACGGGGTTCCTGCGGCGCCCGGGAGAACCGTCGCGGGACCTACCACACCCTGGTCTGGGGCTCCGCATGCGCCGTCCACGTGGATCCCATCGAAAAGAAGCCCTTCTTCCACGTCCTGCCGGGGGAGAAGGCCCTGTCCTACGCGACTGCCGGCTGCAACGTCGAGTGCAAGTTCTGTCAGAACTGGGAGATCTCCCAGTTCCGGCCCGAGCAGGTCACTTCCTACTGGCTACCGCCCGAGGCCATGGTGAAGCTGGCCAAACAGAGCGGCGCCCGGCTGACGGCGGCCACCTATTCGGAGCCCGTGATCTTCTGGGAATACGTCCGGGACGTGGCCGAGGCCTCGAAGAAGGCCGGCCTGCGGCCGACGGTGGTCAGCAACGGTTACATCCAGGAAAAGCCCTTGCGCGAAGTGCTGCCCCTGCTGACCGCCTACAAGGTCGATCTCAAGTCGTTCAGCGAACGGTTCTACAAGAAGCTGATCCGCGGAGAGCTCAAGCCCGTCCTCGAGACCCTCGTCCGGGCCAAGGAGATGGGCATCTGGCTGGAGATCGTCGTGCTGATCATCCCCACGTGGAACGACTCCGAACGGGAGGCCCGGGATCTGTCCCGGTGGATCGTGAAGAACCTGGGCCCCGACGTCCCGGTCCATTTCACCCGTTTCCACCCCACCTACCGGATGACCGACCTGCCGCCCACACCGGTGTCCACCATCGAGCGCCTGTGGAAGGTGGGCAAGGCCGAGGGTCTCCACTTTGCCTACGTGGGCAACGTGCCGGCCCACCCGGGGGAGAGCACCTACTGTCCGGGCTGCAACGCTCTCCTGATCCGCCGCCTGGGCTTCCAGATCCTGGCCAATCGCCTCAAGGACGGCCGCTGCCCCGACTGCGGCCGCCGGATCCCCGGCGTCTGGGAGTAGGCACGGCCTCCCACTCAGGGCAGCGCGCCCGGCTGGACGGGCATCAGGACCACCACGGGCGGCGGCGCGTCCGACTTGAACTCGAGGACCGCACCGCGGACGATCCCGGCCAGCAGCCAGCGTGACTGTCCCGGCAGGGTCACGATGGGGCGGAACGGCGCCTGGCGCTCCTCCACACCCCCGTCCCCCATGCGGATCTCCATGGCGCCGGCCGAAGGCAGCTTCCCCTCGAGCCACAGGAGTCCTGAGAACCACCGGTCGAGCTCGTGCCGCCAGATCCCGTCGTTCCCCCGGTGGAACTGCTCGGGAAGCACCCGGATCCCGGTTCCAGAGACTGCCTGAGCCAGGGGCATCTGGTACCGAATGGGGGCCGGATAGGTCCAGGGATGGTCGGGGGGCCGGCCCCACACCCAGGGAACCCGGCCGCCCTCGGGGGCCCGGCCGGGGAAACCGGGCCAGGCACGGTCCAGAACCCGCCATCGGTCATCGCTGACCACGACGCTCCGGCCCCTGGGATCCCCCTCGCGCCGGCCCTCGGCTGGAGGTCTGAGATCCAGGGAGAACAGCACGCCGCCAACTGAGGTTGGGCTCCTCGCCTCGATGACGAGAAGGTTGGGACCTGGATTGAGCAGGTCGGTCACGGAGACGACATCCAGGTGGTAGCTGGGCCGGTTGTAGCCGGCCATGGCCTCCTGGCCGTTGATCCACAGCACGTAGCTCCGGTCGCCACAGACCTTGGCGACGGCCTCCAGTGGCCGTTCGTGCAATTCCAGGGTTCGATAGAAGACACACGCCGTGGGGGCATTCACGTGGACGTCATCGCTGACCCAGATCCACTGGGCCTCACCGGTGAAGTGGTACAGCTCGTGGCGGTAAAAGCCCCGGAGGTACAGGAAGAGCCCAATGAGGGCCAACCCGGCCGCCGCCAGGCGGAACACCCAGGCGCGACGCGGGGTCAGCCATGCCTCTGCGGCCCTCCGAGGTCCCAGCCTGGCGATCACTGGCGCACCCGCCGATCCGCCGGCGGCTCAGGTACGCCGGTCCAGTAGCAGGGCGGTGGCCCGTAGCAGCGCTTCCCGCTCAGGCCCATCGGGGAGACGGGCGGCACACTCCTCGGCCTTGCGCGCGTAAGCCCCGGCCCTCTCGTGACAGATTTCGAGGACACCCGAGGTCTTGATCATCTCCAGGACTTCGGACTCGGAGATCGAATCGAAGCTCCGGTTCTTGACGACCTCCTCGATCCGCCGGCGCTTCTCCCGGCTCAACCGGGGCAGCAGGAGGATCATGGGAAGCGTCACCCTCCCCTCCCGGAGGTCCGCCATGACCGGCTTGCCCAACTCGCCCCGGGATGCCGTGTAATCCAGGGCGTCGTCCACGAGCTGGAAGCACAATCCGAGGTTCCGCCCGAAATCGCCGAGGGTGTCGGTCAGGTGGAGCGTCGAGGGCTGGAACAGCGCAGGGAGCGCGCAGGCGGCGGCGAAGAGCTCCGCCGTCTTCCGTCGGGTGATGTCCATGTAGAGCTCGTCATCGACGTCGATCCGGCCCCGGACCTGGTCCGCCAGGATCTCTCCCTCGGTCATCTGAAGCGTCGCGCCCGTCAGGATCCGCATGACGTTGACGTCGCCGAGCTCGAGGCAGAGATCCATGGCCCGGGTGTAGAGCCAGTCCCCCACCAGCACCGTCGTCTGGTTGCCCCACCTGTTGTTGGCCGTCGCCTTGCCGCGACGAAGGTCCGACTGGTCGATGATGTCGTCGTGGATCAGGGTCGCCGTGTGAATCAGTTCGATGACCGCGGCGTAGCGGACATCCCGTTCGCCGCCGTATCCCAGCATCCTGCTGATCAGAAGGACCAGGGCGGGACGAATCCGCTTGCCGCCGCTGGCCAGCACGTACCCGGCAACCTTCCCCACAAGGGGCATGGCGTTTTCCATCTCCCGGTCGAGGAACACCTCCACGTCCCGGAGCCTGTCCTGGACGCCTCCGAAAACTTGCCGGATCTGCCGGGCCTGACGAATCGCTTGAACGCTTCCAGCCACGGGCGAAGTCTAACCCGGATCGTTCGGTCTGTCGAACGGTCGACGGCCACCCGGATCAGCGGGCCTCCGTTGCGCCGCCGTCCGGCTGGCAACGGACGCCGGTGGGGGGCGCTGGCATCCATCGGCCGCCGGGGGGGCCGGTGGCCGCAGTCCAGCCGACGAACCACAGGTGGTTGACCGCTCCCTGGATGTCAACGACCGTCACCTTGGAGGGCAACCCCGACTCGCCCACGACAACCTCCACGCGGGCGACGCCGCCGCGTTCCAGTGGCTCCAGGACGAGGCGGCCCTGCGCGTCGATCTTGACCCGAAAACGATCCAGCGCGTGGCGCGGATCAAGCACGGCCACCAGCGGGATGCGCTCCCACTCCTGGTCGTCGAGCACGTGCTCCTCGCACGTTTCCAACTCCAGGTCGATCAGCCGCACCGTCCTCCCCTCGAGGGCCATGGTCCGCCGGGCGGGTTTTCCCGTGACGAAAACGGCCCGGTCCGGCCAGGCGATCCACACGGAGCCCGAGGCGGACTCCCCCTCCTTCATCCCCGCCGGGATGTACTCCTGGCGGTAGGAGGCGGTCCAGACGGCCCGGGCGCGGAATGCCCCGCCCAGGGAGGCGAGCCGCTCAATGGCCCGCTGACCGCGTGAAGGCTGGGCCGCACCCTCCCCGCCAGCGGCCAGTGCTGGCCCGGCGGCCAGCCCAACGAATGCCGCGCCCACGACGATGCGTACGAACGCCTTCATCCGAACGCCCGCTACCCCTCGATGGCGAGGGAGGTCAAGGCGCTGGCGATGACGAAGATCTTCTCGTTGTTGGAGTCCTTGTTCGCCGGGTAGAGGAAGAACCCGCCATCAGCCATGGAATAGGTTTCCACCCGCCCATGAATGATCTCGCCGTCCTGGAAGACGACCCGCGCCGGAGCGCCGGGGGAATCCTGCTCCTGGCCGACGTCAAACTCCACTTCGATGCGCCGCCGCCTCGGATCCTTGAGGAAAAAGACAGCCTTGAGCTCCTCCACGGGCACGGTGCTCCGAACGCCATCCTCAGTCACAGCCTCGACGGTCTGGTCACCCGGCTGGAAGGGTTCGGCGAGCACCCCGTGGACGACCGTCCCGTCCCGAAAACGCAGTACGACTCCCGGACCGGACCTCTCTCCCGTCATGATTCCTCCCGCTGATCTCCCATGCGCCTCATTCCCCGTTCTGTAGCAGGCACATGGTATCACCTTGGGGCGGCGCCCGGCGGACCATAGTAAGATCCATGCCGTGAGCGCACCAATCCTCCCAGCCATTCTCCTCGCACTTCCACTGACCGCAGGACCGGCTCTCACCGGTGTGCCGCCCGGGGCCGCTCCGCACATGGAATCACCATTCCAGGCCGATCTTCCGTGGATCGAGCTGGAGTTCCGGGCGACGAAGTTCCTCTTCAGCGCGTCCGTCAGGATCACGGTCGAGAAGCTGTCCTCAGGCGAAGCCCTCCAGGAAATGGTGGCTGCGGGAGGTGATCTGGAGGGCCTCCTGCCCACGGGGGAGGAGGTCGACCGGATCCACACGGTGGCCACCATGACCACGGGCAAGAACGAGGTCGCCGACACCTGGATCGATCCCCTGACGGGCGCCGTGCTCCAGACGGTCAAGGAGGTCCACGGGAGGGGCAACTACTGGAAGCTCCGACGCTTCTTCGCCCATGGGTACCACCAGGTCCGGGAGGCCCCCATGGACAGGAAGGAACGAAAGGCCGGCCGGAAGCGCTGGACCAAACACGAGGAGCTCCTGGTCCGCTGGGACACCCTGCCACCCGCGGGAAGGGTCGTCACCAGCTCCTACGCCCTGGTGTACCTGCTCTCAAGAACCCGATTCGACGGGAAATACGATCCCCGGATCTGGCTCGTTCCCGTCAAGGAGGACCTCGTGGAGATCCGCCTGATCGGGGGCCCTTCCCAACGGACGAAGCTCCGGATCGAGCAGAGCTGGCCCGGTGGATCCGGGACCCTCCAGAGGAAACTCGACGCCCCCACCGTCCGCGTTGTCCCGAGATGGCTCGACGGGCACGAGGGCGAGGCCGCCGGCAACGGCTTCATGGGGATGCACGGTCCGGCGGAGATCACCCTCCTTCCGGACAGTGGCATCCCGGTCCGGATCGACGGCACCATCAAGGGGGCCGGTCACATCGCCTCGCGAGTCCGCCGGATCCGCTGGCGCTGATTCGCTCCGGGAAGCACCTTCCCGAATGGATCCCCGCATCCCTGTTCACGTGACGCCGGGCGGAAAACACCGCC
>CAZXNA010000067.1:0-17440 GCA_964641295.1 uncultured Thermoanaerobaculia bacterium | reverse complement strand
AGGTGGATACCCACCTCCGCCTCCTCGTCCGTGCCGGCGTCGTCGATGCCCGGCAAGCCGCAGCAGCTCTCGAGCTCTTCGACCAAGTCCGGGCCATGATCTGGAGGCTGCTGCATCCGGTGGCGTGAGTGGCGAGCCGTAGCGACGGTGAAGTACCCGGAGCTCGGGGCTACCGGGTAAGCCATAGCCGTATGGCAGGGGCAGCGTCAGGGATCAGGATCAGTGGACAGCGTCAGGTTGCAGCGGCAGCGGCAGTGAGCAGCGTTCAGCGACAGCGTCCCGGTTGCAGCACCCGCGGCACCGCAGTTCGGCGGGCGAGGCGCATACCGGCCCACGGGCTCTCCGGCGCCACCTACCAGCAACGACGACGCCCCAGGGCGCTGACAAGGATTCTGCCGCTGACCCCTGATCGCTGTCCCTGCCCCCTGCCGCTGTCCGCTGACGCTGTCGCTGATCGCTGCCAATGATCCCTGCCGCTGCCGCTGCTATCACCCCCCAAAAGAACCCGGGCAAGCTCGCGAAGCGAACGAGCTCCCATCACGCCCCAGAGCATCAGATCGAGCACCGCCCCTGAAAACCCGGGCAATGCTTGCAAAGCAAGCGAGCTCCCATCACTCCCCGCAGCATCAGAACGAACACCTCCCCTGAGCACCTTTTGCCCCCAGCCAACGAGATCACGACCGTCCACAAAGACCACCCCCGCCCCGCCATCCGAGCGCGCCGAAGAACGGGCCCTGCGGCGGGGCAGGAGGCGGCCCGGCCCGAGGTGAGGGGCCATCCCGCCCAGGGCCGCGGAGTGACCGAGCGCAGGCAGCTTGGCGCGAGGTCTTCCGAGCGTAAGCTGCCGAGCACGGGCTCTCCGTGGTCCGGGACGGGTGCAGCCCCGAGCCGAGGCGACGGACCGCCTCCACCCCGCCGGGCTGCGAAAGCAGCCTGCGGGCGAAAGCCCGCACAGGGCCGCGCCGCGCCGAGGAGCACCCAGTGGGATCGGGCGGGATCGTCCTCTCGCGGAGCCGGAGCGAGGAAGTGAGGAGGGACTGGCCTCATGGCCGTCCCGACGAAGCGGACGCAGCTCCGGCCCGCGAGAGGGCAATCCCGCCCGATCCCTCCCATACAGGAGAGAGGGGGGGGGATGGGGAGAGGGGGAGCAACACCGCTGAAACGACCTCGATGCCCAGGGGTAGGCGGGCATGGGCGTCCCGGCCGCAGCGGCCGGGACGCAGGGACGCGAGGGAAGGGCCGTCGCGAGCTCGCTCGCGAAAGGCCCGCACCGAGCGGCCCGCAGCCGCTGGCGCAGCCAGCGGACCATGCCCGCCCGGCCACGCTCCGTTCGATCATCCCAACGGACGCCAAAGCACGCCGGACTATACTCGAAGCTCGTGATGAACTCTGGATTCTCCAGGTCTCAACCGGTCCCGGCGGGCGGCGAACCCCGGCTCGGCGCTTTCCTGGGCGTCTTCACACCTTCGATCCTGACGATCCTGGGCGTCATCCTCTTCCTGCGCACCGGCTGGCTTGTGGGCAACGCCGGGCTGCTCCCGGCCCTGGGCATCGTCGCCCTGGCCAACCTGATCACCCTGGCCACGGCCCTCTCCGTCTCGGCCATCGCCACCAACATGCGC
The DNA here is from genome assembly GCA_964641295.1 of uncultured Thermoanaerobaculia bacterium. GTDB lineage: Bacteria > Acidobacteriota > Thermoanaerobaculia > Thermoanaerobaculales > Sulfomarinibacteraceae > JAADFK01. The sequence goes on along the minus strand of CAZXNA010000067.1, from coordinate 15,818 downwards.
GTGGGGGCCGGTGGCGCGTACTACATCCTCTCCCGCAGCCTGGGCCTGGAGATCGGCGGCGCCATCGGACTCCCCCTCTTCCTGGCCCAGACCTTTTCCGTCACCCTCTACTGCTTCGGCTTCGCCGAGAGCCTGCGCTTCGTCTGGCCCGCCGTTCCCGTGGTGCCCGTCGCCGCGTTCACTGTCCTCGTCATCGCCCTGCTCTCCGGCCGCAGCACCGGGCTGGCCCTCAAGCTCCAGTTGCCGATCATGGTCCTCGTGGGCCTGGCACTCCTCTCCCTTCTGGCGGGGGCCGCCGGCTCCGACCACCTCCACGTGGACGTGTGGAAGGGGCTCGCCGACGCACCGGACTTCTGGCACATCTTCGCCGTCTTCTTCCCCGCCGTCACCGGCATCATGGCCGGCGTCAGCCTTTCGGGAGATCTCAAGAACCCGGCCCGCGACATCCCGCGGGGCACACTGGCCGCAGTCCTCGTCGGCTTCGCTGTGTATCTGATCGTTCCCGTTGCCCTGGCACTGGGCTCTGACGCGGAAACTCTCGTCGCCGATCCCCTCGTCTGGATGAAGGTCTCCGCAGTACCCCTCCTCGTGCTTCCCGGCCTCTGGGGGGCCATCCTCTCCTCGGCCGTTGGCAGCATGCTGGGCGCCCCACGGACCCTGGAGGCCCTGACGGACGACGGCGTCGTCCCGTCCATCCTCGCCGGCCGGCCCGGCCGGGGGATGGGACGGGCCCATCTGATCTCGGCCCTGGTCGCCCTCGCCGCCGTGGGCCTGGGCAACCTCAACGCCGTGGCCCCCGTGCTGACCATGTTCTTTCTGACGACCTACGGCATGGTCAACCTGGTGGCCGGTCTGGAACAACTCTCCGGAGCGCCTTCGTTCCGGCCGACTCTCCGCGTGCCGTGGCCCCTGGCGCTGGCCGCAGCTGCCGCCTGCTTCTGGGTCATGTTCCTCATCAACCATCTGGCCGGCATCCTGGCCATCGGCATCGAGGCGGCCGTCTACTTCGCGCTCCGCCGCCGTTCCCTGACCGCAGCCTGGGGAGACCTGCGCTACGGCGCCCTCATGTCCCTGACACGGGCTGCTCTGCTTCAGCTCCGCAGCCTCCCCGTGGCGGCCCGCAACTGGCGGCCCAACATTCTGCTCTTCGCCGGGGACGTGGAGCGCCGCGGCGACCTGGTGCGCATGGCCGCCTGGCTCAACCAGGAGCGGGGCATCCTGACGGTCACACACCTCCTGGTGGGAACCCTGGAGGAGCTGGCGCCACGAATCGAGGAGGAACGCCAGCGGATCGACCGGCACCTGATCGAGCTGGGCGTGACGGCCTTCCCCGAGGCTGAGGTCGTCCGGAACTTCGAGTCCGGTGTCATCGCCGTCGCCCAGGCCAACGGTATCGCCGGCATTGCGTCCAACACCATCATGTTCGGGTGGAGCTCCAAGCACGAGCGGCTGGTGGCCCAGCTGCGCATCCTCCGGGAGGCCTGCCTACTGAAAAAGTCGACCATCATCTGCCGCGTGCGGCCCCGAAGCTGGTCCGAGCGCCCCCGCCGGATCGACGTCTGGTGGGGCGGCCTGGAGAACAACGGCGACATGCTGCTCCTCTTCGCCTACCTGCTGACCTCCAACCACTACTGGCGTCACGCCACCATCCACGTCCACAGCATCGCCAACGACGAGGCCATGCGCGAGAACACGACGGCCGAGCTACGCCGCATGCTGAGGGCGGTCCGGATCCAGGCCCGCACCGAGGTCTCCCTGCGCTCCGAGGGATCCGACGTGGCGGAGATCATCCACAAGCGTTCCCGGGACGCCGATGTGGTCTTCCTCGGCCTCCACAAGCCCGAGCCCGGCGAGGAGGAGGGGTACGCCACCCGCCTGGAGCACCTGGTGGGCGACCTCCCCACGGTCTTCCTCGTCCGCAACGGCAGTCCATTCTCCGGTCAGCTGTTGTAGTTCCTCCGGATCAATGCCCGAGGAAGAGCAGGAGAAGTCCCACGATCAGACCGGCCGCCAGGTTGATGGCCTTGACCTTGACGAAGTCCCTCCATGATTCGGCCAGCAGCGGCAACATGCCGTGACCGTCCTGTACGATCGAGCTGGCCGCCAACACCGCCAGGGGGACCGTGCCGTTGTCGTACAGGGTGACGAAGAGCAGGTGCGGGCCGGACTCGGGGATGATGCCGACCAACGCCGCCAGGAGCACCACGACCCGCGGGCTCGAACGGATGACCTCCTGGGCCGTCGCATGGGCGTTGAGAAGAGCGATGGCCGCCAGAGCGCCGAGGGTCCACGCGAAGAGGCGCGGTACGTGACGCACGACCACGTGGCCCCACAGGTGCTCTTCGAGAAAATGATCGGGCACCGTGGAGACGATGAACAGGGCCATGGCCGAGACCAGAACCAGGGTCCAGCGAATCCACCCCCAGCTCGACGGCCCCACCACACCGGCGAGGACGGCCACGAAGAAAGCCGCCGTTCCGGCCAGGAGGGCGATCCTGACCCCGGTTGGATGGGTCAGTTGCGGCAGAAAGCTCCTGCCATCCAGGCACCGGCAGGAGCTCTCCGTGTCGTGCAGCGGCAGCGAGTGGCATCCACCGGCATGTTCCGCCGGTTCGGCAACCACGGCGTCGGTCAGAACGGCGGCCACCAGGCCGACCCCCATCAAGCCCAGGGTCACGAGCAGGGCCGTGCGCGGAAACAGGGCGAACATGACGAAGGCCTCGTCGCCGCTGGTGGCGATCATGCACCCGACGACCGCCCCCAACGAAACCGTCCGGTGGACGTAGAGCGCCACGACGACGAAGGCCCCAAGACACCCGGGCGTCGCCCCGAGCGCTATGGCGGCCAGGTACTGGAGCCACCGTGAACCGCAGAGCAACCGCTGCCACGCCCCGCGCGTCAGCACGTTGAGCCAGTCGACGAGGACCATCATCGCCGCCACGAAGGCCGTGATCAGCAGAGCCTTCTGCAGGACCTGCCAGAGCTGGAGCGTCATGCCTCAGATCTCTCGCAACGCCGGAATGTTGATCATCCTCGACTCTTCGGCCCGCCGCTTCATCCGCTGGAGGGTCTGCGCATCGAGCGGGAGCTCCACGGCTTCCTCCCGCCACCGGACATCGCGCGCCCGGATGACCCGCAGCAGCAAGCGCCCCTCCGGTTCCGACCTTTCCGAGATCAACAGGTTGTCCGCCGCCTCCTCGAGACCGGTGATCTTCTCCACCAGCGTGCTGGTCGTCGCCGTGTACAGCCATGAGAAACGCCTGTCCTCCTGCAGCTGGTGTCGTAGCAGGGCGTACATGGGTTCGGCAAAGCTCTCTGAAAACAGGAGCAGGTTGACGGCGCTGGCAAAGATCAACGTACCCGGCCCTTCGTTGGGAAGACTGAGGGCGGCAAGATCGATGGCCCTCGAGAAGTTGTCCGGGTTGGTCAGGTTGGAGCAGATTTCACCATCCTCCAGAAGCATGATCCTCTTCTTGTACGGGTCCATGGTCCTGTCGAAGCGAAGGAAAGCCGTGGAGGCCTCATACTCCGACAGACGGATCCCATACGCATCCCTCATGTCCTCCTCGACGACCCCACGACCGGGGTACTGGAGGGGAACGAACACTACGCTCCCCCCCTTCCGGATCCATTCCGCAGCAATCCCCAGTCCGACCAGGGGTTTCCCCGATCCGCCCGGACCCGAGATCAGTGTCGAGGACGGAACACCGAGACCTTCCGGCAACACATCCTCCAGCCATTTCAGTTCTGGTCGAAACACCTTCATATGCGGCCTCCTTCTGGATCTGCCATGCGGGGGTCGGCGAACGGGTGGCTCTTCGCCCCTTCCCCATGTTCGGGACACGTTCTGTGAGCCGCCGCACCCCCCTGCGGGATCGGACAACTAACTCTCATCGGCGGGCCCCCCTCTCGTGGTCTTTCCGCGAGAGGCACGAACACCCGACGGCGCCCACCTCCCGTCCACGTACCGGGCACCGGCCGCGCTCCAGAAGCGCACACCGTAGCGTTCCACGACCTTCGCCCGGCCATCGGCCCGCAACCGCGCCAGGGCCTCGCGCACCTGCCCCGGCGTCCAGCGTTCCAGCGACCTCTCGAGCTGATCCTCCCGCATGGGGTGGCGCGTGATGATGCCGATCACCGCATCGACGACGTTGTCGTACCCTCCGAATTCGAAACTCCCCTCGACGGGGTGCACCACCCGGGCCCGCTCCCCAAGGATGGCTGACGCGCGCATCAGCCCCTCCTCCGTCGCCGGATGGACCCAGGATTCTGCTGGCGGCCTCGATGGCACGTCGAGATGGACGGCATCGGGACGGATGCGGCGGACCTGGGCCGCCAGGTCGCGCAGTGCATCCTCGGTGTCGTTGACGCCGTCCATCAGCATGATCTCCAGCCACAGCTGTCCCGCATACTCGTTCCGGAAGTCCACCAGCCCCTGCACGTGCTGTTTGAAGTTCAGGGTGGCGTGCGGGCGATTGATCCGGCGGTAGAGCTCCTCACTGCCGGCGTCCAGGGACGGGAGGACGGCATCGGCCGCGACCAGCTCCTCCCGGACCTCGGGCCGGTAGAGCAGGGCCCCGTTGGTGATGACGGCCACGGGGATGGAGCTCATCGCCTTGATCTTCCGGATCATCCGGCCCAGCTTTGAGTGTAGGGTCGGCTCTCCCGAGCCGACGAAGGTGATCCAGTCGATCTCCCCCGGCTCACGGCCTTCCAGGGCCTCCCGCACTTCCCCGAGGATGGCCGCCTCCGGAACCCACTCCCGGCGCTCGTCGACGACGCGGCCCGTCCGGCCCAGCTGGCAGTAGACGCAGTTCCAGTTGCAGGTCTTCAGCGGGATGGGATCGATCCCCAGGGACTGCCCCAGCCGCCGCGAGGGTACCGGCCCGAAGACCGCCTTGAGCCCGCCGCCCGAACCCTCTTCCACCGTCATCCTCCACCCCCAGTCCACGCTAGCAGAGCTGTCAAGCCCGATGCCGCTATACTCGACCCATGCGGCGGCAAGGACCCCTGACCATGCGGCATCTGACGGTGGCCGTTCTCGTGGTGATCGTCGTCAACGCCCAGCTGACCTGGTGGATCATCTATGCCCTGCGCGAAAACCGAAGCCGGCTGGAGCTCGAACGGGCGGCCATGCTCTCCACCAGCCGCCTGGCCGCCGCCCGGGTCGCCCTCAAGATGGAGCGCGCCCGCGATGCGGCGGCCGAGGCTCTGCTGGCCACGGGAGGCGCCATCCCCAATAACCCGCCAGCCCCCTTCCGAACCATGGATTTGCGCCAGGGATCTCCGTGCAGCACCGGTTGGGTCCTGGTGGGCGCCTCACTCCAGCTCTGGATGGCCAATCCGGCCGGCTGTGTCGTCGCCACACCGGACAACGCCTGGATCCAACGAATCCTGGCGGCACCCGAGGGCTTCGTCCGCGGTGCGGCCCGCAGGGGGAGCATCCCCGGCGCCGTCCTGCCGAAGCCCTTCGATGACTGGGCTTTCCGGCCCGACGAGGGCCGGTGGAACACGGTCCTCGACCACTACCGCCGGCGGATCACCATGGTCGTCTCCGAGGGGACCTTCTTCGCACTCCTGATCTTCGTCATGTTGGGGCTCCTCTGGAAGACCCTCCGCCGGGAGGTGGAGCTGGAGCGTCAGCACCAGAACTTCCTCTCGGCCATCACCCACGAGCTCAAGTCCCCCCTGGCGTCGATCCGGCTGACCCTGGAGACCCTCATGCGGGGACGGGCCGACCAGGAGGCCAGTCTTCACTTTCTGGCCAACGCCCTCCAGGACACGGAACGGCTCCAGTCCCTCGTCCAGAAGGTGCTGGAGGTCACCCGCTACGGCTCCGGAAGCCGCGCCCTCGATCTTCAGCGCACCAATCTCAGCGCCCTCATCGAGGAAACCGTCGAGCGATTTCGAAACCGGGTCACGGCGGCCGGCGCCCGGCTGGAAGCCCGGATCGAGCCTGGGATCGTGGCCGAGGTGGACGAGGAGGCCTTCCCCATCATCGTTTCCAATCTCCTGGAAAACGCCATCAAGTACGGAGGCACACCACCGGAGGTCCGGGCTTCCCTGGATCTCGAGGGTGGGCGCGCCGTGTTCCGGGTCGCCGACAACGGCAGAGGCATCGCGCCCAGCGACATCCCGCTGGTCTTCGACCGGTTCTTCCGCAGCGGGGACGAGATGACCCGAACCACGGAAGGAACGGGGCTCGGGCTTTACCTGGTTCAGCAGATCGCCACCGCCCATGGCGCCACGGTTCGCGTCGAGTCGTCGGGACCGGAGGGGACCGTCTTCATCCTGACCATCCCCCACGCCGGCCCATCGGAGGAGATACCATGAAACGCCACATTCTCATTGTCGAGGACGAGGAACATCTTGCCGAGGTCCTGGCCCATAACCTCCAGTTCGAGGGGTACTCGACCACGGTCGCCCACGACGGCGAGGAGGGGCTGCACATGGCGACGACCATGCACTTCGACCTGGTGATCCTGGACATCATGATGCCCAAGATGGACGGCCTGGAGGTCTGCCGCCGGCTCCGGGCCACCGGCAGCCGGGTCCCCATCCTTTTCCTGACGGCCAAGGCCTCGGAGGCCGACCGGATCCTTGGCCTCAAGGTCGGCGCCGACGATTACGTCTCCAAGCCCTTCGTCCTCGAGGAGCTAATCCTCCGCATCCAGGGAATCTTCCGGCGGCAGGAGTGGTACTCCAGCTCGCCGGTGGAGAGCGACACCTTCCGTTTCGGCGACAACGAGATCAACTTCCGCACCTTCGAGGCCCGGACCCGCGGCCGGACGATCCGTCTGACGGAAAAGGAGTGCATGCTGATGAAGCTCCTCGTGGAACGCCAGACCCAGGTCGTTTCCCGGGAGGAGATCCTGCAACGGGTCTGGGGATACGCCTTCTCCACCTCGTCGCGGACCATCGACAACTTCATCGTGCGCCTCCGCCGCTACTTCGAGGACGACCCCCGCCATCCCCGCTTCATCCACTCCGTGCGGGGTGTGGGCTACCGTTTCACACCGGAGCCGGCGGAGTGATGCACCCAAGCCTGCGCCTGCACCGCGTACTCTTGGCGGCCCTGCTGCTGGGCAACACTGTGGCCTTCGCCGGCGTCGATCCGGTGACCCGCGCCCTGACGGCCGTGGCCGCCCTGGTTCTGGCCATCGACCTCGGCCAGCTTCCCGCCGTGCCGCGCGTTCACCGATGGGCCACGGCCGCCCTGGCTGTTCTGATCACGGTTCAGCTCTTCCCCTGGCCAGCCACCGTGCACCGGCTGCTCCAGCCGGGCCTGGCGCCGTTCCTCCCTCAGGGCCCCTGGCCCCTGACGGTCGCGCCATGGGCGACCGTGGAGGCCGCCGCGGCCCTGGCCGTGGCCGGGGTCCTGGCCCTGACCGCCTCCCGCATGGCGGCGACCCGGAGCGGCCTCCCGGCCCTGCTGATCGTCCTTGCCGCCACCGGCGCCCTCCTGGGGCTCCTGGGTCTCGCCACGGAGGCCGGCCTGCCGGGCAAGGTCCTGATGTTCCGGGACAATGCCGGCGGGGGTGGGCCCTACGGGCCCTTCGTCAACCGGAACCATTTCGCCGTGGCCGTGGAGCTGACGGTGCCCGCGGCACTGGCCCTCCTCCTTGCGGCATCCCGCCACCTCCGCATTCCCGGTGAGAGCCGACGGGGCGCCGCCGTCACCATCCTGGCGACGGGCACGGCCGTCGCCGTGGGAGTGGCCGCTCTGCTGCGCAGCGGCTCCCGCGGGGGCACCCTCTTCCTGGCGGCCGGCGCCTTCCTGACCCTCCCACTTTGGTCCCGGCGGGGGCGGCACCAGCCCTGGATCTGGGCCATGATCGCCGTGCTGGTTCTGGGAACGGCCACCACCGTCCTCGCCTGGAACCGGCTCCCCGAGCTCCAGGACCGGTTCAAGGAGCTGATCTCCCTGGAGGGCGCCGGAGGCAATACCCGCCTCGATCTCTGGGCCGGCACGGTGCGGCTCTGGCGCCGGAGCCCCGCCGTGGGGTGCGGCACCGGCGCCTACCGTTACGCCATCGATCTGGACAAACCCCCCACGGGGACCCTCGAGCTTCGGCACGCCCACAACGACTGGCTGGAGTGGACGGCCGACACCGGGGCCGCCGGGGCCGTCATCCTCCTGGCCTTCGTGGGCGGGCTGGCCTGGCTGCTGGTACCGGGACGGGTCCGGCGGTTGCGCTTCGAGCACCGTTACGCCCTGGCGGCCGCCGCCTTCGCCCTGGTTGCCACGGCCCTCCACGAGCTCATCGGCTTCGGGCTCCAGACGCCCCTCAACACCCAGCTGGCCGCCGTCTGGGTCGGGCTGATCTGGGGCGTCGCCAACGGCACGGCTCGCACGGGCCAGAGGACGCCGGCCGAAGCCCCCGACACGACGAGCCCGGACCCCTCCCCCTCGGAGGATGCATGATCGAACGGGAACAACTTCAGCTGCTACTGCGCCAGCATCTCCGGCGTATGCGTCTGACTGCGACGGTCTTCCTGGCCAGCGTCGTCGCAGCCGCAGCCGGAGTCTACACGCTGCCGCGCCATCCCCTGGGCGGGTTCTCTCCCCTGGGCGTGACGGCGGGCACCCTGGCCGTCAGCCTCTGGCTCGCCTTCACGGCGGACGGCTGGTCCCGGAAGCTGCTGGCGCGCATCCGGGAGCGGTACGAGAAGCACGGTGACGTCGCCCGGCTCCTCCGTGACCACCTCCGGGTTTACCTGGCGGTCCTCGTGCGCCTCGAAATCATCCTCCTGGCAGCCGTCGTCACGGCCGTCTCCGGCAGTGGCCCCACACCGGCCCTCTTCCAGGTCATCCTGACCGCCGTCCTCATGCTCCTGGCCTGGCCCTCGGAGCACAAGGCCAGATTGCTCCTCCGCCGTGCCGGCGCCGTCGCGCGGTGAGGTGATCACAAATCGATGCCGATGGTCGAGCGGAGCACCCAGGTGATGCCCCAGGTGATCGCCGAGACGCCCAGGCTGATGGCCGCCATCTCGACGAAGCGTGATCCGAAGGGCAGGTCCTGGGCCACGCTGGTGTAAAAGGTGAAGACGGCGATGATGGCCACCGCAGTGGTCAGGGCGACGGCCAGCGCCACGTGGGACGACTGGAAGAAGAAGAAGGGAATGATCAGCAGGACAACGGCGATGACGTAGGCCGCCCCCGTGTAGAAGGCCGCCTTCAGGGGACTCTTGGTGCTGCCACCGTGCTGCTCGGTCTTGGAGGAGAGGTACTCGGAAGCCGCCATGGACAGGGAGGCGGCGATCCCTGTGACCAGGCCCGCCAGGGCGACGGTTCGCCCGTCGCCCAGGGCCAGCGTGAATCCCGCCAGGGCGCCCGTCAGCTCGACCAGGGCGTCGTTGAGCCCGAGAACCACGGAACCCACGTACTCCAGCGGCTCGTCGTGGAGCATGTCGATCAGCTCCTTCTCGTGCTCCTCCTCGTCGAGGATGATCTGGCCGATCCCCTCCACATCCTCCATCTCCGCGTAGTGCCGCTGGGCGAAGTCCTCGCCGCGCTCCATCAGCTTGAGGGCGAAGGTCAGCCCAAAGAGACGGGCGAGCAGCACGTAGAGGAAAACCATCAGCGCCCTGGGCTTTACCTTGCGATCGGTGCGGTTCATCCAGAAATCGTGGTGCGCCTGTTCGTCGCCTGCGATCCGCCGCAATACCTCCGCGTTGTGCGGGTCCCGCGCGGTGTCCGCCAGCCGCCGGTAGATCTCCGATTCCGTCAGCTCGGAACGCTGGGCCTCCAGCATCTGTGGAAGGGTCGTCGCCATGGTGTTTCCCGCTCCTTTCTCAGCTACTCGATCCCGCGAGCCGGCGGCAGAAGTCCACGAAACCCGTCACCTGCTGCTCGAGCCGGCGGAGGACCTCGGCATCGGCGATCTCCCCGGCCTCGTCGAGGATCCCGGAGATTCCCTTGATGAACACCCGGCGTCCGAAGAGGTGGGCGTGACGATACTGGAAGACCATCTCCAGTTGCTCGACGGCGCGCAGCGCACCCCACTCACCCGCGGCCACGCCGACGAAGGCGGCCGGCACGCCGAGCAGGCTCTCGGGGAAGCGCAGCATGTCGATGAAGTACTTGAGGACGCCGGGAAAGGAACCGTTGTACTCGGGGACAACGGTGACGATGCCGTCCGCGGCCAGGATGGCCTCCTGGTCAGCGGCGAAGGCCTCGGGCTTTTCGGCATAGGCGCTGGGGGTGAACAGCTCGGGGGGCAACTGACCGAGGTCGATCAGGTGGACCTCTTCGCCGCTCTGCTCCACGAGCCGGCACACGTGGCCGGCGACGCGGAGACTCTTGCTACCCGGCCGGTTGGTTCCGGAGATGACGACGATCATGGTGACTCCTCCCTGCGATCATTTCCAGCAGGGGCCTCTCGACTCCCGCCCGCCGGGGAAACCTCCCCGGCCTCCCAATACCAGAGACCCGATCCTCCTGTTGGACCCGGAGCGGGAATCCAGGCTACGATTCCCGGGTGAGACACACCCTGGCGAACCTGTCCTTCCTCGTGATTGTACCCCTGCTCTTTTCCAGGCCCGCCACAGGTACGGCCCCGCCACACGACCTTGTCCGGCTGCGCATGAGCACGCCGGCCGCCGCCAACTACACCACCGAGGACCCACAGCTCAAGGGAGCAGTGGCCCAGGCCATTCACCGGGCCTTCCCCGGCCTCGTCGTCTCCCGCCGCCTCAGCCGGGCCGCAGCGGCCTACGCCAGGCTCCTGGAGTCCCCGGATGCCTCCCAACCGCCGCAGGCGGGGATCGACTTCATCCTCCACTGGGCGGGCTGTCCCGACGCCACGGCCAGCTCCACGGTGCTCTACACGACGGAGGACGGCGCCGGCGAGGTCGTCGAAGCCCTCCGCAAGCTCGCCGCCCGCCTCGGCGAGGAGCCACCCACGGCGGTCGGCGTCGCCCGGGTCCCGGCAACCGTTGAGCCCTACCACTGGCGTTGGGGGATCTTCCTGGTCACCCGCCGCTTCCGCCTCCGCAGTTTTCCGAGCTCGGGCAAACCCGGTACAACGGTCCCGCTGCAGCTTCGGCTCGATGCCGGCCTGACCAGGCCGAGGATCGTTCTCCTGCGTCCCTCGGGCGCCATCGAGACCGTCCCCGTCGCCTCGTCGGGCACGTGGGGGATCACCTCCATTCCCCTGGGGAACCAGCCCGGCACCCTCTGGGTCGAGCTCGTGGCCACCGGCCGCTCGGGGCCCATGGTGGCCGCCCTCTTCCCGGTCACCGTCGGTGGCACGCCTCCGGTCAGCTGGAGCGGTTCTCCGCCGCCGGACGAGAGGGGAATCCGGACGGCCTCCAACGCCGAGCGCCTGATGACGCGGCTGATCAACGCCGACCGGAAACGCTTCGGTCTGCCGGCCCTCGCGCCCGACCCAAGGCTGGCCGCCATCGCCCGGGAGCACAGCCGCGACATGGCGACCCACGGCTATTTCGGACACGTCTCCCCCTCGGAGGGCGACCTGGCCAGGAGACTGGTCGAGGCCCACTACGCCATGCGCTACTCCGGCGAGAACATCTCCCGTGCCGACTCCATCTACGAGGCCGAGGAGGCACTGATGATGAGCCCCGGTCACAGGGCCAACATCCTGGCCACCGAACCGACCGTGGTCGGCGTGGGCATCGTCGCCGCCAGGGGCCCCGGCAACCGGCGGTGGGTCATCACCCAGCTCTTCGCCCGTCCCCTCGAGCACATCCCGAGCAACCGCTTCCGCCGGAAGGTCTACCACCTCGTCCAAGGAATCGCTCGGGACGCCGGCGTCAAGCCGCCCGAGCACGACCCAAAGATCGACGCCATCGTTCAGGCGGCCGCAGAGGCTGCCGCCAGATCCGGCGCCGCCACCAGCTCGATCACCCAACGGATCGCCGGGGAGCTGCGGAACGAGGGGATCCTCTTCGAGAAGCTCCACGTCCTGAGCTTCGAGGCCCTGGAGCCCTCGGACGTCGCCCTGGGCCCGTGGCAACGGGGCGCCCCCTCCCGGATCGCCGCCGTCGGCGCCGCCCCCCTGGACAACGGCCGAACCCTCGTCGTCGTCGCCCTGCTGCGGTGAGAGGCCGCGGAAGGGCCGCCCACCGATCGTTAACGGCTGATCTCTTCCCCGGCGCCCGGCTTCTCGGGGGCCAAAAGGGCCTGCGGTTGCGTTACCCTGAAGAACGGGAGGCCCGCCATGGGAACGACGCAGCAACCCGTTCAAGGCGCCCTGGAGGGAATCACCGTTCTGGACCTCAGCCGCATGTTGCCGGGCGCCGTGCTCGTCCGCCAGCTGGCCGATCTGGGCGCGCGGATCATCAAGGTCGAGGACGCGGTCACCGGGGACATCATGCGCCTGGTGCCACCCATGGCCGGTGGGACGGGCGCCGGCTTCGCCGCCTTCTTCCGGGGCGTCGAGTCCATCTGCCTCGATCCCAGGCAGCCAGAGGACGCCGAGAACATTCGCCGCCTGGCCCGCCGGGCCGACGTGCTCGTCGAGAGCTTCCGGCCGGGCACCATGGGACGATGGGGCCTCGGGCCTGAGCAGCTTCACGAGGCCAACCCTTCCCTGATCGTTTGCTCGATTCCCGGGTACGATTCCGACGGACCCTGTGCGAACGAGGTGGGCCACGACCTCAATTTCGTCGCACGTAGCGGCCTGCTGGAACACCTGGGGTCTCCCAACGCCGTGCCCCTGGTCCAGCTGGCCGACTTCACGGCGGGCATGCTGGCGGTCAACGCCGTCCTCGCCGCCCTTTTCCAGCGACAGCGTACGGGCCGGGGGGCCGTGCTCGACGTACCCCTGGCCCGCGCCCCCCTCCCGTGGCTGACCTGGACCCTCGCCGACGTGAAGGCGGAAGGCTCGAGTCCCATCAGGGGTTTGCTCGGCGGCCGGACTCCAGCCTACCGGATCTACACCTGCGCCGACGGCCGCCGTGTGGCCCTTGGCGCCCTGGAGCCCAAGTTCTGGGTCGGCTTCGTCGCCATGCTCGGCCTCGAGCACCTCGCCGGCGCCGGCCTGGATCCGGGCGAGGAGGGCGCGGCCGCCGCGGAGGAGGTGACGCAGGCCCTGGCGACGAAGCCATCGGAGCACTGGCTTCGCCGGGCCAGGGAGCTTGGCCTTCCGCTGACGCTGGTCGCGACCCTGGAGGAGGCCATGTCGGATCCCTGCATCGCCGGCGCCCACGGCCGCGAGACGGTCCTCTGCCCCGACGGCAGCGAGCTGGAGATCCCCGGCCCCTGGCTACCCGTGGTCCCCCCCGGCCCCCGCCGCGTCCCCGCCCTGGGCGAGCATACCGAAACGGTCCTCGAGAACCCGGATGGTGACTGACGGTCTCCGGGGTGAAGGCACTACTTGAACATGGGTAGCATGAGAAAGAGCTTGGTGATGGTGGCGTTGGCCAGGTCCACGAAGAAGGAGCCCACCAGGGTGATCAGGAGGAAGGCCATGGACGAGGGCCCGTATGTGGCCGTCACCTCCTCCATGGTGGCGAAGGCCACGGGCATGGAGGCCAGCCCAAAGCCCATGAAGCCCCCGGAGGTCACTGCGGCGTTGTAGTCCTTCCCCAACAAACGGAAGAGCACGACCATGGCGATCACCGCCGCGATGGAGATCTGGATCACCATGTTCAGCAGGAGGGGAGCGATGACCCTGCCGATGATCCATAGCTGCAGTCCCATGAGGCTCAGCACCAGAAAGAGCTGGAGGGATAGCGCACCGACCCACTCCAACGGTTCGAGGGCGAATTTCAACCCGAGGAGATCGAAGACGTTGGCGATGAGCACCCCGCCCAGCATGGCCGTGAGGAAGCCCGGCAGGAGCACATCGTGGGCCCTGGCCCAGGCGTTGACCCACGCGCCCATGGCCACCGCGATCGTCAGGAGCAGCAGGGCCCTGAAGACGACCATCTGGCGTTCGGCCGGAGTGGAGGGAGCCGGCGCCGCGGCCTCCACTCCCTTCTCCTCCACCCAGGGAACATCGGACAGGGACTCGTCCGAGCGCAGGCCGCGCCGCCGGATCAGCCAGTTGGTCAGGGGCGCCGCCACCAGTGCCCCGGCGAGGGTGGCCATGGTGGCCGACCCCAGGGCGATCTCCGGCGCCATCGGAAGGCCCATGGAGGTGGCGTGGGCGCTCCAGGCGATGGCCGTACCCGGACCGCCCACGAAGGAGAGGCTCCCCACCAGGAGCCCGTAGAAGGGGTGGGCGCCGCGCAGGAGGGCGACGCCGATGCCGATCAGGTCCTGGAGCACCAGGAGCACAACGGTCACGCCACAGAGGATTGCCACCTTCTTGCCGCCAAGCCTGAGGGACGAGAGCTTGGCGGAGAGTCCGACGGTGGTGAAGAAGGCCAGCAGGAGGAGATCACGGAGCCCCGTGGCGAACTTCACTTCCAGCCCCGTGACACCGTGGATCAGGAGGATCACCACGGACACGAGCACACCGCCAAGCACCGCCACGGGCAGGCTCAACCGCCGCACGAACCGGAGCTTCTGGGTCATCAGGCTTCCCGCCAGGAGCCCCAACAATCCGATAATCAGGGTGTACAGCTCGTTGAGCCTCAGAACGTGATCCACCGTCTCAACACCCCCAGCCAGTTGATTTCAGCGATCCGGAGCAGTTGCGGCCATGGTAGCGCACCCCGATTCCGGCTGGAAAACGCCGCCCCCCCCCATCCTTCGTTCTCCCAGGGGAGAAGACCGTTTCCGCCCCGGCAAGGGCGCCCCGGGTCGTCCCGGGGCGCCCCACAGAAAACGGGTCAACGAGCCGCTCAGGGAGCGCACTCGAAAAAGATGTTGTCCTTGAGCTTCTCCGCGATGTAGTCGATGGCCCTCATGGCCCGGACGCTGTTACCGGCCTCGTTGAGCCTGGGCGAGAATCCCACGATGGCCATCTTTCCGGGCACGACGGCCACGATGCCGCCGCCGACGCCCGTCTTGGCAGGCAGGCCGGTCCTGTAGGCCCACTCCCCCGACTCGTCGTAGAAGCCGGCCATCAGCATGACGGCCAACACCTCGTCCACGTAATCCCGACGAAGCACCCTCTTGCCCGTCCTCGGGTTGACACCGCCGTTGGCCAGCGTCGCTCCCATCACGGCGAGCTGCCGGGCCGTTACACCAACCGAACACTGCTTGGTGTAGACGTCCGTCGCTTCCATGGGGTCACAGTAGACGCGGTTGTACGCGTAGAGCAGGTTGGCGATGGCACGGTTGCGGTAGTTGGTCTTCGCTTCCGAGACGTACACCTCATCGATCAGCTTCAGGGGTTCGCCCGCGTAGGCACTGTAGCCGTCGAGGATCTTCTTCCAGCGCTCTTCGGGGCTCTTGGCCTCGAGCATGCTGACCGCAGCGATGGCGCCGGCGTTGACCAGCGGGTTGATGGAACGTCGGGGGTTGAGCTCGATGGCGATGATGGAGTTGAAGGGCATGCCCGTGGGCTCCACGCCGATCTTCTCGAAGACGGCGTCCAGGCCCTGCTCCTCCATGACCAGCGCCATGGTGAACGGCTTGCTGACCGACTGGATGGAAAACGGGTAGTCCACGTCGCCAGCGGTGATGAGCTTCCCGTCCACCGTGACGATGGCGAGGCCGAAAAGCTCCGACGGCACGCTGGCCAGGATGGGGATGTAGTCCGCGTTCTTGCCCTCTTTGAGGTCCTTGAACCTGGCGTGGGCCTCGTCGACGAGCTCCTGCAACGCCTGAACGCTCTGCGGGGACCCAGCGGTGGCTGTGGACGCCACGGGCCCCACGAGCGTAAGCACCAGCGCGAGCAGGCCCACCACGATGGTGCGGCCGGCCCGGTTTCTGTTGGCTGTCATTTGAAGTCTCTCCTTTC
>CAZXNA010000066.1:0-18133 GCA_964641295.1 uncultured Thermoanaerobaculia bacterium | reverse complement strand
CCAACATCGTCACCTCCGCCGACGCCGCCCCCTCCACCGTTGCGCGTCCGACCGCCCCGGCCGTCGTCCTCCACCTGGACCTCCCCCTCCCCGCGGCCTGCCTCCCCGACGGTGCCGACATGCTCTGCCAGGCCCTGGTCCTGGGCCACCCCCTCTCCCCCCGCCTGGCTTCCCTCCCCCAGCGGCGAACCCCCCTGGTCCTCCAGCTCCCCGTGCTGCAGCGCATGGAGACCGAGCTGATCCTGCCCGAGGGCTGGACCCTCGCCAGGAGCTCCAGGCGCGTCAAGGACCCCCATGGCTCCGTCGTCCGCACCGTCACCGTCACGGGCAACACGGCCCGCTGCGTCCTCGAGCTCCGTATCCCGGCCCAGACCGTCCAGCCCGCCGCCTACCCCGAAATGGTGGCCTTCTGCCACGCCGCCGACGAGCTGCTGACGGATCCGCCCCGCCTCCGTCGGTCTCCAACTGCCGGAGACAACTGACCCGTCTCGATGGAACACCAATACCCAGCACCTGCCGCTGACCTCTTCCCCACGGGTCGCCCCACATGGAGTTTCGCTCGAATGGTGTCCGGGCGTGGGTGTGATCGGGGAAGACGAGCCCGTGACCAGGGGGATCGGAGAGGGGGCAGGCTGGCCATGCGGTCACCTCGTTTCCCAACGGGTCACCGGTCCCAGGTGAGACGGCTCATTGGCGGGAAGGACGCTCGACCCGGGTGGTCCGGGCTATACTGACGCAATGGCGGAGATGATCGACGGCACGGTGATCGCCATGCACGGCGCCCTGGTCCGTGTCCAGGCGGGTGAGCGCTGCCTGGTCGTGGCGGCCCGGCGCAAGCTCAAGTGGTTGGACCCGGCGCCCGTGGCCAAGCGCCTCGTGGTGGGTGACCGGGTCACCGTCCGGATGGAGGGTGAGGACGGCGTCGTCGAGACCGTCCACCCCCGCACGACTGCCCTGCTCCGCCGGGCCCCCCAAAGCTCCCGTCCCCAGCTGATCGCCGCCAACGTCGACCAGGCCCTGCTGGTCTTCGCCGCCAAGAGCCCCGAGCCCAAGCGCGGCCTCCTGGACCGCTTCCTCGTGGCCTGCCATCACGCGGGCATCGAAGCGGTCATCGTCGTCAACAAGAGCGACCAGGGCCTCGGTGGCGTCAACGTCTGGCTGCCCATCTACCGCTCCCTGGGTTACACCGTCATCACGGCCTCGGCCCGGACGGGCCGGAGCATGGGTCAGATCAAGCGCCTGCTGCCCGGCCGGACGACCCTGTTCTGCGGCCCCTCGGGCGCCGGCAAGTCCTCCCTTCTCAACGCCGTCTACCCCGGCTTCCGCCTCAAGGTGGGCTCCCTGTCCGAGTCGACCTCCAAGGGCAAGCACACGACGACCATGGCCGAGCTGTTGCCCCTGCCCTTCGGCGGCTTCGTCGTCGACACACCGGGCCTCAAGGAGTTCGGCCTCTGGAACCTGGACCGCCGCGAGCTCGAAGCCGCCTTCCCGGAAATCGCCGCCCTGGCCCCCCGGTGCCGCTTCGCCGATTGCACCCACATCCATGAGCCCGGCTGCGCCGTCCTGGCCGCTGTCGAGGCCGGCGAGATCGACGCCGCCCGCCACGCCAGCTACGCGAGTTTCCTCGAGGAGGATTGAGGGCGTCCGGGAATCCTCAAGAGGCGCCGTCAGGAACCCGGATCCGTCGAATCGTCGCCACCGCTGACGAGCCGACGGAGGCGAAGGCGCAGCTGGTACAGGAGCCCCCCAGGGAGCTCCACGCTCTCGCCCCGTTTGCGCGCCTGACCAAGATCCTCGAGCCTCGCGGCCATCCGGCGTTCCAGCTCTCCGGCCAGTTCCGGTTTCCTTTCCAGGAGGGCCGACAGGGCGACGCCGTCGATCTCCACCACGTGGAGCTCCCCGGCGGCCCGGACGGTGGCCGAACGGCGCTGACCCGTCAGGAAGGCGATCTCGCCGAAGAGCTCCCCCTCCCCCAGGCCGGCCAGCTCCTGGCCGCCCTGGAGGATGATGGCGGTCCCGCGGGCAATGACGTACATGGCCCGGGAGTCGTCCCGTTCCCGCATCACCGCCTCCCCCGGGGCAAAACGGAGCCAGCGGGAATGGGCCGCCAGGCGATCCAGGGGCTCGTCCGGCAGCCCCTCGAAGAGGGTGCAGCGGGCAAGAGCCTCCCGGCGGAGGGCCAAGGTGTCCTCCGGCCTGGCCTGCTTTCGCACGTGGATCGTGCGCTGGGGAAAAGGAATCTCCATCCCCGCCCGGGCCAGGGCGGCGTAGGCCCGGGTCAGCACCACGTCGGTGATCTCGGGCTCCCGCCACGGCTGGAGCGTCCACACCCGGCACTCGTAAAGGACGGCGCTGTCTCCCAGCTCCCGCACCAGCACCTGGGGCGCCGGCCGCGATGCAGCCATGGGAAGGCCCTCCAGCACCCGGCCCAGCACCTTCTTGACCCGGTCCGGGGGTGCCGTGTAGGAGACGCCGAGGGTCACCGGCACGGCGGCCGGTTTGGCGCCCGTTCCCAGGACCCGGATTTCGGAGCGGGAGACCGTCGAGTTGGGGATCAGCAGGCGCTCGCCCAGGCGCGTCCGCAGGGTCAACGACCTCCACCCCAGCTCCTCCACGCGGCCCACCTCGTCTGCCACCTCGACCCAGGTTCCCCGCTGGAGCTGCTGCTCCCAGGTCAGGGTCAATCCGGCCAGGAGGGTCCCAAGGGTCTCCTGGAGCGCCAGGCCGATGACCACCGTCACCACCGCCGAGGTGGTCAACAGGGCCTTGACCTCGATGCCCAGGACCATGTTGAGGGCACCCGCCGCCACCAGCAGGTAGACGATCAGACCGACGACGTCCCGGGCCAGACGCGGCACCCTGAGACCGAAGCGCCCCTCCATCAGCCACTCGAACAGGAGGATCAGGACGACACGGGCAATCAACAGCCCGATGGCCACGACGACGGCCGCGTCGATCCACCGGCGGAGATTGTCCCCGGCCGAAAAGACCACGGCACCCCACTCCGCCCAGCAGCTGAGGGCCAACAGGCCCAGCACGCCGCTCAAGCGACGGAGGAAGGGCAACTCCACAACACGCCCGAGCAGGATCAGCCCCGCCGCCACGACACCAAGAAGTCCGAATACCATGTACCCCCATGGTACCAGCCGTCCCACTCCCCACTCCTCGCTCCCCGGTCGATTCCTGCCACAGCCGGACATTTCCGCCAAAGGATGCCGCAACACGCAGCCATCCCGGGACCGATGACTGTTGACAGCCGGGGGCGCGTATGCTAGAAAAGCCGTTCCTGAGGAGAGGTGTGCGATGAGCGAATATGCGATCGTCCAACATGGTGGTAAGCAGTACCGGGTGGCACCCGGCGATGAGCTGATGGTCGAGCGGACCGAGCCGGACCTGAAGAAGGGTGACAGCTTCCTCTTCGAGCGCGTCCTGTTTCTCGGCTCCGACGACACGGCCCGGGTTGGCACGCCCGTCGTCGACGGCGCCCTGGTGCGGGCCCACGTCGTGGCACCCGTCCGCGGCGACAAGATCATCGTCTTCAAGAAGAAGCGCCGCAAGGGCTACAAGAAGACCCAGGGCCACCGGCAGAACTACTATCGCGTCCACGTGGACGCCATAGAGGCGTAGAGAAAGGCGCAGGAGGACCAGATGGCTCACAAGAAAGGACAGGGCTCCAGCCGAAACGGGCGCGACTCCAACGCGCAGCGCCTCGGAACCAAGGTCGGGGACGGCCAACTCGTGACCGCCGGGTCGATCCTGGTCCGGCAGCGCGGCACGCGTTTCAAGCCCGGTGCCAACGTCATGCGGGGTGGTGACGACACGCTGTTCGCCACGGCGAATGGCCACGTCAAGTTCATCAACCGCGGCCGCCACGGGCGTTTCATCGCCATTAACCCCGCCTGAGCCCACAACGATACTCTCCATGTTCATCGACTCCGCGCGCCTGACGGTCATCGCCGGCCGCGGAGGCAACGGGTGCGTTTCGTTCCGCCGGGAGAAGTATGTCCCCAGGGGTGGTCCCAACGGCGGTGACGGCGGACGCGGCGGCAACGTCATTCTCCGGGTCGAGGAGGGGTACAACACCCTGCTCCACCTCCACCACCGGCGCGTCGTTCGCGCCGAGCGCGGCCGCCATGGCCAGGGCTCCAACAAGACCGGCGCCTCCGGCCAGGATTACATCCTCCCCGTGCCGCCGGGCACGGTGGTTCGCAACGCGGCGACCGGAGAGCTCCTCGGCGACCTCGTCGAGCCGGGCCAGGAGCTCGTCGTGGCCAGGGGAGGCCGGGGCGGGCGGGGAAACGCCCACTTCGCCACGTCGACCAACCGGGCCCCCCGGACGGCCGAGGAGGGGGGAGCCGGCGAGGAGCTCGAGCTTGAGCTCGAGCTCAAGCTGCTGGCCGATGTCGGCCTGATCGGCCTGCCCAACGCCGGCAAGTCCACCCTGATCTCCAGGATCTCGGCGGCACGGCCCAAGGTGGCCTCCTACCCCTTCACGACCCTGGAGCCCCACCTGGGGGTCGTCCAGCTGGGCGATGACGCCATGGGCACCCTGGTCGTCGCCGATATTCCCGGCCTGATCGAGGGCGCCCACCAGGGGGTGGGCCTGGGGCACCAGTTCCTGCGCCACGTGGAGCGGTGCCGGGTCCTGGCCCACCTGGTCGACCTGGCCTCGGGAGAGCCACTGGCCGAAAGCATCGACGGCATCCGCGACGAGCTCAGGGCCTACGATGCCGATCTGGCCCGTAGGAACTGGATCCTCGTGGGTACCAAGCTCGATGCCGTGGGCCCCCATGAGCGCACGACCCTCCTCGAGGAGCTGGCAGCCGCCGCGGCCTCCCGCGGGGTCGAGGCCGTTGCCATCTCGTCCGTGACGGGCGAAGGTATCGACGATCTGATCGGGCTGCTGGCCCGCATGGTCAGCGCCCAACCCGTGGAGGTGTGATGGCCCGTATTGCCGTCTATGGCGGAAGCTTCGATCCGTTCCACCTGGGGCACCTGATTCCGACGGTCCGGGCCCTGGAGACGTTCCACTTCGACGCCGTCCACTTCGTCCCGGCGGGACGCCCTCCACACAAGGACGGCCAGCCCCTCACACGGGTCACCCACCGGCTGGTCATGGTGGCCCTGGCCACACTCCCCTACGAGCGCTTCTTCGCCTCGGATCTGGAGGTCTTCTGCCAGGGGCCGACGTACACGGTGGAAACGGTCCAGCATTTCCGGAATCTCTATCCGGACGATGATCTCTACTTCCTGCTGGGATCGGACTCCTTCTCCCAGATCGCCACCTGGCATCGCTGGCGGGAGCTGGTGGACCTGGCCCATCTGGTGGTGCTCCACCGGGCCCACATGTGGGACGAGGAGCTCCGTTCCAAGGTCCCGGCGGATCTCCTGGTCCGGCTCCAGGTGGTGGCACCCTTTGAGAGTGTCCCCGACCCCGAGACCCCGACGGTCTACCTCCTGAACCACGAGCCCTTCCCCATCTCCGCCACCTCGATCCGCGAACGTCAGCGGCGCGGCCTGCCCATCCGGGAGCTCGTGCCCCACGAGGTCTACACGTACATCGAGCGCTACGGACTGTACCGCCGGTCCATGGAAGAGGCCCCGACATGTTGAGTCAGGATATCACCGAGATGCTCCGGGAGGCGGCGGCCGCCGCTCTGGACAAGAAGGCTTTCCAGCTGGTGGCCCTGGACGTGACGGGCCTGACCTCCCTGGCCGACTCCTTCTTCATCTGCTCCGGGGCGCATGACCGCCAGGTGGGCGCCATCGCAGATGCCGTCGAGCGGCGCCTCCGCAAGGCCGGCCACCACCCGCTCCACGTGGAGGGATCTCGCCGCTCCGACTGGATCCTCCTGGACTACGGCGACATCATCGTCCACGTCTTCACCGAGGAGCGCCGCAACTTCTACGCCCTGGAGTCCCTCTGGGGCGACGCCCCCGCGCTCCCGCCGGAGGCCCTCGGACTGGCGGAGAACGCCGCGGCCCGATGAAACTTCGCGTCCTCTGGTTCGGACGTCCCGCCGCAAGTCCCTACGAGGAGCGGGTCGCCGTCTACCGGAAGCGTGTCGCCCGCCAGTGGCCCGCCGAGGACATCCCGCTCCGGCCGGCGGCGGGAGGACGGGACGCCGACCCGCGGCGCAGCCTGCGGGAGGAGGGCCGAACGATCCTCAAGCACCTGCCGCCCCAGTGGCGTCTCGTGGCCCTGGATGAACGGGGCAAGGAGCTGTCCAGCGAGGGGTTTGCGGAGATGATCACCGGTGTCGAGGAAAGTGGATGCCCGGGGATCGCCTTCGTCGTCGGAAGTGACCTGGGACTGGACCGGGAGATCCTCGACGGCGCCTGGCTCCGCCTGTCCCTCAGCCGCTTGACACTTCCCCATCTCCTGGCGCGGCTGGTATTGTGGGAGCAGCTGTTCCGGAGCGCCGACATCCGCTCCGGAGGCGCCTACCACCGGCGCAGCGTACAATGGGAATCGGCCGATGGAGGGCCAGTGTCATGAGGAAGCGAGAGGTGGAACGTTACCGGAAACGCCTGTTGGCCAAGCAGGAGGAGCTGAACCAACGGGTTCGCGCCGTGCGAAGCTCGGAAACCCACGAGACGGGGGAGACAGCGGCGGACCTCGGTGACAGGGCTCTCAAGACCACATCCCGCGAGATGCTGTACCGTCTTTCCACCGAGGAGCAGACGATCCTCAAACGGATCGAGAAGGCGCTGCAACGTATCGAAAACGGTACCTATGGTACCTGCCTCCACTGCGGGGGAGCCATTCAGGTGGGGCGCCTCAACGCCGTACCCTGGGCCCGCTATTGCATCGACTGCCAGGAACTCCTCGACCGTGGAGAGATCACTGCCCTCGATCCCTGAACTTACCCGAGGCATCACGATGGCCACCGGTGTAGCGGACGGCTGGGGGAGGGCCCGTGCCTGAAGCCAACGCCCGTCTGGTTCTCGTGGGTTCCAGCGACGAGTACCTGGCCATGGAGGCCCTGGAGGAGCAGATCCGGGCGACCCGCACGCTCATGGGAGACGCCACGGTGGTCGACCTCGGTGCCGAGATGAGCCCGGAAGGTGTGGCCGACGAGGTGATCAGCGGCTCCCTCTTCGAGCCCCGCCGCATCCTCGTCGTCCGCGACGTCGGTCCCTGGCTGCAGGCCCCGGCGCCCGTGGGCAGCACCCGTGACGCCCCGGCCCCGGACCCGACCCCCCTGGTCAGCTCCCTGGGACAGGGCCTCCCCGACGACGTGGCGCTGATCATGGGCGCCTGGTGCGGCGCCAAGCCACGCGGTCCCCTGGTCGATCTTGTCAGCACGGCCGGACGCTTCCAATGGATCCCCCTGCCGGCCCGGCCCAAGCCCTGGGAGGATGCGGCCGTTTCAGGGGAAGAGGCAGCCGCCCTGCGCCGCATCCTCGCCAAGGCCGTGCCGGAGCTGCGCCTGAGCCGGGAAGCCGAGGAGATGCTCTTCGCCAGGCTGGGCTTCGCTCCCCGGCAGCTGATCGCCGAGGGAACGAAGCTGGCCGCCGCCGCCGGTGCGGGCGTCACCGTCGACGAGGAGCTCGTCCGCGAGCTGTGTTTTCCAAGGGAGCGCTCCCTGGACGCCGTGCGGAGCGCCATTCTCGAGCGCGACCCCCGGCCCCTTGCCGATCTCATCGAGGCCATGGAGGGCGGTATCCCCGTGCGGGACTGGCAGGGAAAGCCCATCAACGCTTCCGCCGCCTCTTTCATGATCGTCGGCCAGGTCCTCGGCGTCGTGACGGACCTGCTGGTGCTGCGCAGGATCCTCACCGCCGCGGGGAAGGGGCAGGAGCTCGACCGCAACCGCGTCAACGACAGGAGCTGGTACTCGCGCCGGTTCAAGAAGGAGCTGGGGCCGTGGCTCCTGGAACATCTCGACGCCGAAAGCTGGGGTTTCCGGCGCAAACGGCCCGGTCTCTGGAGCCTGTCCAGCCTCGTCCGCGGGGCCTCCCTCTACCGGGACGAAGAGCTGATCGCTGCCCTGGCCGACTCGGGCGCCCTCGAGGAAAGCCTCCGGAGCGGCATGGCCGTCGAGGCCCTCTCGGCGTGGCTCCTTGCCCTCGTATCCCGCCCCGCAGCCTGACATCGCTGTTACACTATCCTGGAGACGTCGGTACGATCGGGAGGAGAACTATGGCGCCGGAGAACCGGGGTCCCTCGAAGCGTGAAGCAGCGGAGAGGGCTCCCGACGCACTGGAAGCCTGCCGAAAACGCCTGGAGAGGCTCCAAGCGGTGGTCGATGCAGGCACCCTGGTCAACACGACCCTGGACCTGGAGAAGCTGGCCCGCCGGGTCGTCGGACTGGCCACGGAGCTGATCGGCGCCGAACGCGGCTCCCTCTTCCTGGTGGAGAATAACGGTCTCAAGGCGCTGGTGGCCGACGGTGTCGAAGGCGGCACCCTGCGGGTGGCGCCCGGCGAGGGGATCGTCGGGACCGTGGCCGTCACCGGCGAGCCGATCCTCCTGGACGATCCCTATTCCGATCCGCGCTTCGACCCCAGCTTCGACCGGAAGACGGGGTTCAGGACGCGGTCGCTCCTGACCGTTCCCATCCGCGACCGTGAAGGAACGCTGGTCGCCCTGCTTCAACTTCTCAACCACCACCGCGGCCACTTCGACGTGGAGGACGTGGATTTCCTGGCGGAGCTCGGCGTCCCCTTCGCCATCGCCCTGAGCGCTGCGCGCATGCACAGAGAGATCGTGCGGCGGGAGCGGCTCCAGGAGGAGCTCCGCCTGGCCGGCGAGATCCAGCAGACCCTCCGCCCGAGACGCCTGGACACTGTTCCGGGGCTGGAGGTCGTCGCCTGGGACCACCCCTGCCTGGAGGTCGGGGGCGACTACTACGACCTGATCCCGCGGGACTCGGGCTCCTGGTGGCTGGTCATGGCGGACATCTCCGGCAAGGGCGTGCCCGCCGGGCTGATCGCCTCCAACCTCCAGGCCTATCTGTGGAGCCGCCGGAACGACCGGCGCTCCATCGAGCGGGTCGTGGCCGAGGGCAACGAGCTGCTCTACGGCCTGGCCCGAGGGCGGAAGTTCGCCACCCTGATGCTGGCCGAATGGCGCGCCGACCGGAACGAGCTCCAGTGGGTCGGTGCCGGCCACCCACCCATGCTCGTCTGCCGGGGCCGCGACGTCCTCTTCCTGGAAAGCACCGGACGCCCCATCGGGCTCTTGCCCAACCAGAAGTATGGCGTCGGGACCATCGGGCTCGAGAGCGGGGACATCGTCCTGATGTTCACCGACGGCGTCATCGAGGCCGGCATGACGACCGGCGCCGACGAGCTGGGCCTGGAACGCATCGTGGAGGAGGTGAGGGGAAGCCGTTCGGGAGACGAGGTCATCGAGCGGATCCAGACGGTACTGGAATCCCACCTGGCCGGGGACCGGCCCGACGACGACGTGACGGTCCTGTGCTACCGTTGCCAAGCCCGTGGTGAAGGGTACGTTGCCCTGAGAAAGGAGGCCGCGGCGCATGTCTGATGGCACCATCTGGCTGATCGACGATGACCCCACCGTCCGGGCCCTGGTGCAGCACATCCTGGAGAGCGGCAACTATCAGGTGGAGGGATTTTCCTCGGGGCCCGAGGCCCTGGCAACCACCGGCCACCGGCCGGATGCCGTGCTCCTCGACCTTGTCATGCCCGAGATGGACGGCACGCAAGTGCTTCGGGAGCTCAAGCGCCGCTGGCCCGATCTCTCCGTCATCATCCTGACGGCGGTCAACGACGTCAGCCGAGCCGTCGAAGTCACCAAGCTTGGCGCCTACGACTACCTGGTCAAGCCCGTGGATGAGGAGCGGCTTCAGGCAACCCTGGATCACGCCCTCTCCCACAACCGGCTCGAACGTGAGGTGGAACGTCTCCGCGGCGAGCTGGGCGAACGGTACCACCTGCGGAACATCGTCGGCTCCTCGGCGGCCATGTGCCGGGTTTACGAGCAGATCGAGAAGGTCATCGAGTCGGACATCACGGTTTTCATCTCCGGGGAGAGCGGTACGGGCAAGGAGCTGGTCGCCAAGGCCATTCACTACGGTTCCCGCAGGGCGTCCGCGCCCTTCGTCGACGTCAACTGCGCCGCCATTCCCGAGGGGCTCCAGGAGAGCGAGATCTTCGGGCACGAGCGGGGTGCCTTCACCGGAGCCGTCGCGGCCCACCCGGGAAAGTTCGAGCAGGCCCAGGGCGGCACGATCTTCCTGGACGAGGTCGGCGAGATGGCCTCCTCGGCCCAGGCACGGCTCCTCCGCGTGCTCCAGGAGCGCACGGTGCAGCGGATCGGGGGAACCCGCAGGATCGACCTGGAGGTCCGGGTCATCTCGGCTTCCAACCGCGACCTGGCCCAGATGGTCCGCGAGGGGAGCTTCCGTCAGGATCTCTACTACCGCCTGGTGGTCTTCCCCATCCACATCCCGCCCCTTCGTGAGCGCCGCGAGGACATCCCCCTGCTGGTCGATCACTTTCTCCGCAAGTTTGTCGACGATGCCGGTGCCCGTGTCGAGCGGGTCGCCCCCCGGGCCATGGAGCGCCTGGTCCAGTACGACTGGCCCGGCAACGTCCGCGAGCTGGAGAACGTCGTCCACCGCACCATCCTCGTCGCCGGGGGGAGCGAGATCACCGAAGAGGATCTGCCCCCGGAGCTGGGCGGCGCCAACGTGGCCGAGCCCCAGGACGAGGAGCACGGCTTCCTCAGTCTGGAGGAGATCGAGAAGCGGGCCATCGCCCGCGTCCTCAAGGCCTGCTCCTGGAACCTCTCGGAGGCCGCCCGACGACTGGGGATCGGGCGCTCGACACTCTATCGGAAGATCGAGCAGTACGGCTTGAAGGATGCCGACGAAACCGGCGAGTCGGCGGACTGAGGGCGCCCGGAGCCCCCTCCTCCAACGCGCCTCCACGCCGCGTCCGAAGGGCCGCGCCACCGTGCCCACGCCGGCGGCCATCCTCTGGGTATTCGCCCTTTCCCTGACACTGGCGGGATCAACCGCCTGCCACCGCACCAAGGCCGAGGCTGAGCCGACCGCCACGGCAGAAACGGCCGCTCCCGTCACCCTCATGGCCACCCGCGAAGTGATCGCACCGTGGACCGGCGACCTGGAGGGGATGGTCGAGC
Organism: uncultured Thermoanaerobaculia bacterium; assembly: GCA_964641295.1. Taxonomy (GTDB): domain Bacteria; phylum Acidobacteriota; class Thermoanaerobaculia; order Thermoanaerobaculales; family Sulfomarinibacteraceae; genus JAADFK01. The sequence continues at coordinate 7,014 of CAZXNA010000066.1, read as the reverse complement.
GGCGGATGATCCGCTGCGCCGTCAACCTCAACCGGACGAGTTACTTCCTCGACGGCGCCCGGCAGCGGGGCGTCGTCTATGAGCTGCTGCGGGAGCTCGAGGCCTTCCTCAACCGTGAGCGCGGGCTCAAGACCCTCCAGATCCGCGTGATCGCCGTCCCGACGGATCGAGATCAGCTGCTGCCGTCGGTGATTGAGGGCAGGGTTGACATCGCCGCCTCCAACCTGACCATCACGCCCGGGCGTCAGAAGATCGTCGGGTTCACCGCGCCCTTTTACAGCAACGCCCGGGAGATCGTCGTCACGGGACCCGGCGCGCCGTCCCTGCCTGATCTCGCGGCCCTGGCGGGACACCGCGTGGCCGTCCGGCGCTCCAGCAGCTACTGGGAGGACCTGACCCGCTTCAACGCGCAGCTCCGGGCGGCCGGCAAGCCCCCGGTCGAGCTCGTCCCCGTGCCGGAGACCCTGGAAACCGAGGACATCCTGGAGCTTGTCAACGCCGGTGTCCTCCCCATCACCGTGGCCGACGACTACCTGGCCGAGCTCTGGGCGAAGGTCTTACCGAAGATCACCCTCCACCCGGAGCTCGTCCTGCGGGCGGGCGGCAAGATCGCCTGGGCCATCCGGAAGGGCAACCCCGGTCTCAAGGCCGCCCTCGACCGCTTCGTCGCCAAGCACAGGGCCAAAACCCTCAAGGGCAACGTCCTGATCCAGCGGTACTACCAACAGACCAGGTGGATCTCAAACCCCGTGCAGACCGCCGGCGAGCGCCGTCTCCGCTCCCTCACGCCGGTCTTCGAGAAGTACGGCGCCCTGTACGGCTTCGACCCCCTGCTGCTGATGGCCCTGGCCTACCAGGAGTCCGGCCTCGATCAGAGCCGGCGCAGCAAGCGGGGCGCGGTCGGCATCATGCAGATCCTGCCAACCACGGCGGCCGATCCCAGCGTCGGCATCCCCGATATCGCCACGGTGGAGAACAACGTCCACGCCGGCACCAAATACCTCAGCTTCCTTCGCGGCCGCTACTTCTCCGATCCCGGGCTCCACGAGCTGGACGCCGAACTGCTGACCTTCGCCGCCTACAACGCCGGTCCCGCCCGCGTCGCCAAGCTACGGGCCGAGGCGGCCCGCATGGGTCTCGATCCCAACCGGTGGTTCCACAACGTTGAGGTGGTGGCAGCGCGGCGCATCGGGCGGGAGACCGTCCGCTACGTCGCCAACATCATCCGGTACGCCGTAGCCTTCGAGCTCGCCCAGTCCCTCGAGGCCCGGCGGGAGAAGGCCTTGGAGGCCGAGCTCCACGGTTAGGGGCTTGCCGGGGTCACCGACCCGCAGAATCCGGCATCGGTGACAGGAGGGGGCTACAATGGCCACCGGCCGGACCCTCGTCCGGCAACTGGAGGATTGGATGTGTGGCATCATCGGTTACCTGGGCGCCCACGGCGCGGTTCCCGTGCTCCTGGACGGCCTGCGCCGCCTGGAGTACCGCGGGTATGACTCGGCGGGGCTTGCCGTCGTCGGTGAGGACAGCATCCAGGTGCTGCGCGCCGCCGGCAAACTGTCCAACCTTGAGGAAAAGGCCTGGCAGACACCCCTCACCGGCACCCTCGGCATCGGTCATACCCGCTGGGCGACCCATGGCGCCCCGACGGAGGAGAACGCCCATCCCCAGATGGACGCGGCCGGGTCCGTCGCCGTGGTCCACAACGGCATCCTGGAGAACTACTCCTGGCTGCGCCACAAGCTTCTGGAGCAGGGCACGCCCCTTGGCTCGGACACGGACACCGAGCTGATCGCCCAGCTCCTTGGCAAGGAGTCCGGACCCCTTGGGGAACGGGTGCTTCGTGTCCTTCCCCAGCTCGACGGCCAGTACGCCGTCGTCGCCCTCTGCCGGGAGGAACCTGGCACCCTCGTGGCCTTCCGCAACGGCCCGCCCCTGGTCATCGGCCTGGGGGAGGAAGAGACCCTGGTCGCATCGGACGTGACGGCCCTGGTGGCCAGGACCCGCCGCGTCATCTTCCTCCACAACGGCGATGTGGCCATCATCTCCCGCGAGGGACTCGAGATCGTCGATCCCGACGGCCGGCCCGTCGAGCGTGAGGTCGAGATCCTGGACTGGGATCCCGGACGCGCGGAGAAGGGCGGCTACCGGCACTTCATGCTCAAGGAGATTCACGAGCAGCCCGATGCCATCCGCAACACGGTGCTTTCCTACCTCAACGCCGAACGGAACGGCGTCGCCCTGGACGGTCTGGGTTTCGAGGCCGGACGCCTTGCCGGACTCCGGCGGATCCATCTGGTGGCCTGCGGCACCTCCTGGCACGCGGCCCTCGTGGGCAAGTTCTACCTGGAGCAGCTGACCGGTCTGCCAGTCGAGGTCGACTACGCCTCCGAATACCGGTACCGGGCCCCCCTGGTCGGCAGCGACACACTGGTCATCGGGATCACCCAGTCGGGCGAGACCGCCGACACCCTGGCGGCCATGGAGGAGGCCGGCGGAGCCGGTGCCCTCCTGGGGACCATCTGCAATGTCCGCGGCTCCTCGGCGTGGCGGTTGGCCACGGCGCGCCTGCTGACCCAGGCGGGACCCGAGATCGGCGTCGCCTCCACCAAGGCTTTCACGACCCAGCTGGTCGCCCTGCTCCTCGTGGCCCTGGGCCTGCGCGCCAGCCGGGAGATGGCCGACGCCCAGGACGCGGAGCTCATCTCCTCCCTCCAGCGTCTCCCCCTGGCCATGGAGCAGGCCCTGGAGGCCGACCCCGACCTCTACCGCACGGGCGTCGAGCTGATCACCTCGGCGGAGGACTCCCTCTTCCTCGGCCGGAGCATCCTCTACCCCATCGCCCTCGAGGGTGCCCTCAAGCTCAAGGAGATCTCCTACCTCCACGCCGAGGGTTACCCCGCTGGTGAGATGAAGCACGGGCCCATCGCCCTGGTGCAGGAGGGCTTCCCCGTCGTGGCCGTCGCCACGGCCATCGCAACCCGGGACAAGCTCCTCGGCAACCTGATGGAGGTCCGTTCGCGGGGGGCGGCCCTGATCGCCGTCGCCGAGGAGGAGGCCACCGAGGTCGAACGCCTGGTGGATCTCGTCCTGCCCGTTCCCGCCGTGCCGCCACTGCTCCAGCCGATCCTGGCCGTCGTTCCGTTGCAGCTCCTGGCCTACCACGTGGCCGTCGAGCTGGGGCTCGACGTGGACCAGCCAAGGAATCTGGCCAAGAGCGTCACAGTGGAATGATGGAGGTCAGGGACCTTTCCCTCCAGAATCTGTACGGAGGCCTCCAGCACCTCCTCAGCGGGTGGTTTCAGCAACGGACCGCCGGTCTCTTGATCCTTGCCGTCGGTGTTGGCTCCGTTTCGGGGCTCCTGTCCGTCTCGTTCTGGCACGCCATCCGCTTCTTCAACCTGACGGGAACCATCACCCTCTACGACCGTGTCCGCCCCTTCCTCGACCCCGGCGGCCACTGGCTGACGCCCGGCCTGTGGATTGCCCTCCTGCCGGCCGCCGGCGCCCTCCTCATGGCCCTCCTCGTCCACACCACCATGCCCTCCCCCGCCAATCCCGGGGTCGCCACGGTCATGCTGGACGCCCGCACCTCGCCCGGCAACCTGCCGATGCGCTACGTACCCGTCGCCTTTTTCGCGGCGGCGCTGATCATCGGAAGCGGCGGCTCGGCGGGACGGGAGGCGCCCGTCGTCGCCATGGGAGGCATCATCGGGGGGTGGGTCGGCCGCTGGCTGGGCCTGACCCGTCGGCGACGGGAGATCCTCATCGGCTGCGGCGCAGCAGCAGCCATTGCCGCCGCGTACAACGCGCCCCTGGCTGGCGTCTTCTTCGCCCTCGAGCTGGTCCTGGGCGACTACACGGCCGGAACCCTCTCCCCGGTCGTCCTGGCCTCCGTGGCCGGCACCAGCGTCTGCCGCTCCCTCGAGGGTGCCGGCGCCAGTCATTTCGTCGTCCCGCCCTATCACATTGCCGCCTGGTGGGAGATCGCCCTCTACGCCGGCCTGGGGCTGGCGGCCGGCCTCGTGGCACCGCTCTTCGTCGTCGCGGACCGTGGGATCCACCGATTTTTCCACCGGCTGGCCAGGTTCCCGTCCATTCTCAAGCCCATGCTGGGCGGATTGGCCGTCGGCGGCCTCGCCCTCATCCTGCCCCAGGTCATGGGAAACGGCTACGGCCATGTCCAGGATGCCCTGGCCGGGAAGCTGACCCTCGGCTTGCTGGCCGCCCTGGTCTTCGGCAAGATCCTGGCCACCGGCCTGACCCTGGGCTCCGGGGGCTGGGGCGGCGATTTCGCGCCCCTGCTCTTCATCGGCGCCATGCTCGGAGGGGCCTACGGCGTCGGGATGGACCTCCTGATCCCCGGGCTTCAGCTGACCGCTTCCTCCTACGCCATGGTGGGGATGGGCGCCCTCCTGACGGCGGCCGTCCGCTGTCCCATCACGGCCATTCTTCTTCTCTTCGAGCTGACGGGCTCGTACCACGTCATCCTGCCCATGATGACCGCCGTGGCCGTCGCCATCCCCATCTCCCGGATCTTCCTGCGCCACGGCATGTACCACGAGCAGATGGCCGCCATGGGCGGCCCGTCAAGCGAGCTTCCCGAGACCCGTCTCCTGGAGACCGTGCCCGTGGCCCAGGTCATGCAGCCCAAGGCCGTCACCCTCGCCGCCGGCGCACCCTACCGGGAGATCCTCAGGGTCATCGCCACCTCGACCCAGCTCGTCTTCCCCGTCCTCGACGCCGGGGGCCGTCTCCTGGGCGCCCTGACCTTCCAGACTCTCCGGGGTCACCTGGACGCCGTCGAGCTGGCCGATCTGATCGTCGCCGCCGATGTGGCATCCGAGGACATCCCCATCCTGACGGTCCATGACACCCTCGAGCGGGCCATGCTGCTCTTCGCCGAGTACGATTTCGAGGAAATTCCCGTGGTCACCGATCTGGAGGAACGGCGCTTCGCCGGTATACTGACCCGCCGCCAGGCCATGGCCGCCCGCGCCCGGGCTCTGGCAGAGTGGGAGATGCTGGAGGAGTGAGTACCATCGAAGACCATCTCAACGCGGCCCAGCGGCGGGCCGTTACTTTCGGCGAGGGACCGTTGCTCGTGCTGGCCGGCGCCGGTTCGGGCAAGACCCGCGTCCTGACCCGTCGCATCGCCCACCTCCTGGCGGAAGGCGCCGCGGCGCCCCACGAGATCACCGCCGTCACCTTCACCAACAAGGCGGCGCGGGAGATGCGGGAGCGCGTCGAGCGCCTCGCGGGTCCAGAAGCCGGGGGTCTCGGGGGACTCTTTCTCGGGACCTTCCACAGGTGGGCCCTGGAAATCCTGCGCCGCCATCCCGAGGCCGCCGGCCTGCCGCCTCGTTTCTCCATCCTGGACCGGGACGACCAGTTGGCCCTGCTCAAGCGGATCCTCGACGAGCTCCACCTGGACGCCAAGGCCAACCCGCCCCGCGCTCTTCTGGCGCGGATCTCCGGCGCCGTCAACGCCGGCCGCTCCCCCGACGCCCTGGACCGGCGCGGCGACCCCGGCCGCCAGCTCCTGGCGGAGGTCTGGCGCCACTACACCGAGGCCAAGGAACGGGCGGGGGCCGTGGACTTCGACGACATGCTCGTTCTGGCCCTCCGGGTTCTCCAGGAGAACTCCACCATCCGGACGGCCGTCCAGCGCCGCGCCCGCTGGCTCCTGGTCGACGAGTTCCAGGACACCAACCGCCTGCAGATGGAGCTGTTGCAGATCGTCGCCACGGCCTCGGGCAACATCACCGCCGTCGGCGACGAGGACCAGTCCATCTACGGCTGGCGTGGCGCCCAGGTGGACAACATCCTCAACTTCGAGAGGCACTTCCCCGGCGCGGCGGTCATCAAGCTCGAGGAGAATTACCGCTCGACCCGCCCCATCCTCGAGGCAGCCGGCGCCTTGATCCGGCAAAACTCCGGCCGCCGCGGCAAGACCCTGTTCACCAGCCGTGACGGGGGCGACCCGGTCCAGCTCTACGTGGCCCACGACGAGGCCGGCGAGGCCGCCTGGGTCGCTGACCGGATCGAGGAGCTCTCCTCCCGCCACCCCCTGGGATCCATGGCGGTGCTCATGAGGACCAACGCCCAGACCCGTCCCTTCGAGGAAGAGCTGACCCGCCGACGGATCCCCTACACCGTGGTCGGCGGCCTGCGCTTCTGGCAACGGGCCGAGGTCAAGGATGCCCTGGCCTACCTCCGGCTCCTCATCCGGCCCGGGGACGAGCTGGCCTTCCGGCGCGTGGTCAACGTGCCGGCCCGCGGGATCGGCGCCGCCACCATGGACGCCCTGGAGCGCCACGCCCGACAGAGCTCCCGCCCCCTGCCCCTGGCCGCGGCCGAGAGCCCGGATGGCCTGAGCCCAAGGGCCTCCATGGCCCTGGAACGCTTCTTCGCCCTCCTCGAAGAGGGGCGACGACGACGCGAGGAGCTCTCGACCGGCGACCTGGTCGGCTGGATCCTCGAAGAGTCCGGGCTCTTCTCCCTCTACGAGGGGGACGACCCCCAGAAGATTGCCCGCCGGGAGAACCTCCAGCAGCTGGCCGCGGCCGTCGCCGAGGGAGAGGCGCGGGGCCAGAGCCTCGAGGCCTTCCTCGACGCCGTCGCCCTGCTGGAGGAGGGCGACGACGAGACCAACGGCGAGGTCGTCCGGCTGATGACTCTCCACTCGGCCAAGGGGCTGGAGTTCGATGTGGTCATCCTGGCTGGCCTGGAGGAGGGCCTCCTGCCCCACGGCTCCAGCCGCGACGATCCCGACCGTCTCGAGGAGGAGCGGCGCCTTGCCTACGTGGGCATGACCCGGGCCCGCCGCTGGCTGGCCCTGACCGCAGCCCGCAGCCGCTTCCTCTTCGGCCAGCGCCCGCCCACACTGCCCTCGCCTTCCCCCCGGCAGCCGCCCCCGCAGCTTCACCGGGCCCTCTCCCACCACGCGGCCCCCTTCTGCCCTCCCACCCTCCCCGCACCCCACCGACCCCCCCCTCACCCCACCCCACCCTC
>CAZXNA010000065.1:0-18161 GCA_964641295.1 uncultured Thermoanaerobaculia bacterium | reverse complement strand
GCCAGCCGAAACCCTCGTCCGTCGCAAGGCCTCATTGCCCATTGCACTCCGCCTCACCCCTGGTGGTCGATTGTGGCGGCACCCAGCACTTGACAAGCCGTGCTAGGGAGGGGGAAAGAATGACCCAAAGGAGGACAAGGAGATGCTCAAACGAAAGAGCAACATCTGGGTCGTGACCATGGTTGTTGTGTTGGCAGGCCTGGCACTTGGCGCCTTGCCCATGTCGACAACACCAGCCCTGGCGGCTGCCCGAGGATCCACGATCAGGGTCACGGGCCGACAGGTTTCCGGGGGACAGTATGTCGTCCCGTCGAAACGAGCCTGGCATCGCCGGACCTTTATGACGGACTGCTCGTTTTCCCAGAGCCCTCTCATACGTTGCAGCATTCCAGTTCTCCACCACCTTCCAGCCCGGTGACGTTGAGCCCGACATGAAGCCGCGGAGATGCCATCATTGCGCGACATGTGGTACCTGCGGTGAGATGTGTGTCGACTGTGAAGGACCGACGTTCACCGCCGACTGCATCGCCTGCACGATCCGGTGCGGGTGGTAGCTGGACGGATCGCGAAAGACAGGAGGAAGGCCGTTCGCCGACCGATCGATCCATGCGGTGGTCGTCGATCCTGACGGGTTCGAGCGCCTCGCAGAGCCGAAGCTGCTCGACATTCCGGCGCCGCACGGTTCACCACCCCGTCTGACTTGGCCCCTGCGCGATGTTCCCGCGCGACCCTCATCCCTCCTGGAGGGCGCGGACGCTGAGCTGGCCGCGGCGGAGGGTGGCCACGGCCTCGGCGGCGGCGTGGGCGCCGGGGATGGTGGTCAGGTAGGGCACGCCGGCCTCCAGGGCGGCGCGGCGGATGGAGCCGGCGTCCCGGCGGGCCCGGCGGCCCGCCGTGGTGTTGACCACCAGGGCGATCTCGCCGTCGGCCAGCAGCGAGGGGATGTCCGCGTCGTGCTGGCCCACCTTGGCCACGGCCCGCACGCCGGGGATCCCCGCCTCCCGCATGGCGGCGGCCGTCCCCTCGGTGGCCAGCAGCTCGAAGCCCAGCTCACCCCAGCGCGAGGCCAGGGCGGGCAGGCGCGCCTTGTCGCGATCGGCCAGGGAGAGCAGGACGCCACCCTCCGACGGCAGCCGCCATCCGGCCGCCAGGGCGGCCTTGGCGAAGGCCTCGCCGAAGGTCCGGCCCCGGCCCATGACCTCGCCCGTGGAGCGCATCTCCGGCCCCGGCAGGGGATCGACGCCGGGAAAACGCTCGAAGGGGAAGACCGGCAGCTTGACGGCCACCTCGCCGGGGATGCCGTCGTGGATCCCCAGGCCGTCCAGGGTGGCGCCGCCGCAGACCCGGGCGGCGATCTCGGCCCAGGGGATCCCCGTGGCCCGGGCCAGGAAGGGCACGGTGCGCGAGGCGCGGGGGTTGGCCTCGATGATGAAGACGTGGCCCTCCTGGATGGCGAACTGGACGTTCATCAGGCCGCGGACGTCCAGGGCCAGGGCCAGGAGCCGCACCTGGCGGCGGAGCTCGGCCTGGATCTCCAGGGGCAGGCTGACGGGCGGCGTCACCGCGGCCGAGTCGCCCGAGTGGACGCCGGCCTCCTCGATGTGCTCCAGGATGCCGCAGATGGCCACCCGGCGCCCGTCTGCCACGGCGTCCACGTCGACCTCGACGGCCCGCTCCAGGTAGCGGTCCACGAGGACCGGGCGTTCGGGATCGACGGCGGCGGCCCGCTCCAGGTAGTCGGTCAGATCCTCGTCGGCGTAGACGATCTCCATGGCCCGCCCGCCCAGCACGTAGGAGGGCCGCACCAGGACGGGGTAGCCCAGCTCCGCCGCCACCGAGAGGGCATCCTCGGTGGACGTGACCACCCGTCCGGGCGGCTGTGCCAGGCGCAGTTCCGCCAGGAGCTCCCCGAAGCGGCCACGGTCCTCGGCCCGGTCGATGGCCTCGCGCCCGGTGCCCATGACGGGGACGCCGGCGGCCTCCAGGTCGGCGGCCAGCCCCAGGGGCGTCTGGCCGCCCAGCTGGACGATGACGCCCACGGGGCGCTCGGCGGCGCAGATGTCCAGGACGTCCTCCCGGTGGAGGGGGTCGAAGTGGAGCCGGTCGGCCGCGTCGTAGTCCGTGGAGACGGTCTCCGGGTTGCAGTTGACCATGACGGCTTCGAAGCCCTCGGCGTTGAGGCCCGCCACCGCCTCGACGCAGCAGGTGTCGAACTCGATCCCCTGGCCGATGCGGACCGGACCTCCGCCCAGGATCAGCACGGGCCTCCGGGTGCGCGGCAGCTCGTCGTCGTCACCGAAGGAGCCGTAGAGGTAAGGCGTCTGGGCGGCGAACTCGGCGGCGCAGGTGTCCACCCGCCGGCGCACCCTCGTGAGGCCCATCTCCAGGCGCTCCCGGCGGACCTCCTCCTCCGTCCGGCCCCACAGGCGGGCCAGCTGGGCGTCGGCCAGGCCCAGACGTTTGGCCGCCTTCAGTGCGTCCCGGTCCCCGGCCAGCCCGGCCAGGGCGGCCTCCGCCGCCACCAGCCCCTCGATCCGCCGCAGGAACCACGGGTCGATGCCCGTGATTCGCTGGACCGCCTCCAGGCCAAAGCCCCGGCGCAGGGCCTCGGCGACCTCCCACAGCCGCTCGGGCGAGGGGCGCCCCAGCCGTCCCTCAAGGGCCCCATCGTCGAGGCGGGCAAGGGCCGGCGGCGCCTCCAGGGAGTCGCGTCCGATCTCCAGGGAGCGCACGGCCTTGAGCAGGGCCTCCTCGAAGCCGCGCCCCATGGCGGCCACCTCGCCCACGGCCTTCATGGACGTGCCCAGGCGCGAGCTGGCCCCGGGGAACTTCTCGAAGGCGAAGCGCGGGATCTTGACGACCACGTAATCCAATGCCGGCTCGAAAGAGGCGGGGGTCGTCTTCGTGATGTCGTTGAGGAGCTCGTCCAGGCGCCGGCCCAGGGCCACCTTGGCCGCCAGGCGGGCGATGGGGAAGCCCGTCGCCTTGGAGGCCAGGGCCGAGGAGCGCGAGACGCGCGGGTTCATCTCGATGACGGCGAAGCGCCCGTCGTCCGGGTTGACGGCGAACTGGACGTTGGCGCCGCCCGTGGCCACGCCGACGGCATCCAGGACGCCCCGGGCCGCGTCCCGCAACCGCTGGTACTCCCGGTCGGTCAGGGTCTGTGCCGGGGCCACGGTGATGGAATCGCCCGTGTGGACGCCCATGGGATCGAGGTTCTCGATGGAGCAGACGACCACGAAGGTGCCCGCACCGTCCCGCATGACCTCGAGCTCGAACTCCTTCCACCCCAGGACCGAGGCCTCCACCAGCACCGTGTGGGCGGGTGACGCCTCCAGGCCGTGCCGGAGCTGCTCTTCGAACTCCTCGAAGCTGTTCGCCGTACCGCCGCCCCAGCCGCCCAGGGTGAAGGAGGGCCGGAGGATCACCGGCAGGCCGATCTCCTCCACGGCGGCCAGTCCCTCCTCGATGGAGCTGACGGTGCGCGCCGGCAGGACGGGCAGTCCCGCGGACTCCATGGCCAGCCGGAACGCCTCCCGGTCCTCGGCCAGCTGGATGGAGCGGGCCGAGGCGCCCAGCAGGGCGATGCCCAGCCGGTCCAGAACTCCGGCCTCCTCAAGCTCCACGGCCAGGTTGAGGGCCGTCTGCCCCCCGAGGGTCGGGATCAGGGCCTCCGGACGTTCCCTTTCCAGGACCGCCGTCACCGTCCGCAGATCCAGGGGCTCCACATAGGTCCGGTCGGCCAGCCGGACGTCGGTCATCACCGTCGCCGGATTGGAGTTGACCAGGATGACCCGGCAACCCTCCTCCTTGAGGGCCTTGACGCCCTGGACCCCCGAGTAGTCGAACTCGCAGGCCTGGCCGATGCGGATGGGCCCGGCGCCCAGGATGCAGACGGAACGGGGGCCGCCGCTCACGCCGCCCCCCCGCGCTCCGCCGCCGCCGCGCAGCGCTCGAAAAAGCGCCGGAACAGGCCCGCCGCGTCGTTGGGACCCGGCGCGGCTTCGGGGTGGAACTGGACCGATTCGATGTCCAGGCGTGGCAGGGCCAGGCCCTCCACGGTGCCGTCCGTCAGGTTGATGTGGGTCAGTTCGATCTCGCGGGGGAGGGAGGCCTCCTCCACGGCGTAGTTGTGGTTCTGGGCCGTCACCAGCACCCTCCCCGTGGTCAGCTCCCGGACCGGGTGGTTGCCGCCGTGGTGCCCGAAGGGCAGCTTGACGGTCCGCCCGCCCAGGGCCAGCCCCAGGATCTGGTGGCCCAGGCAGATGCCGAGGATCGGCTTGTGGCCGACGACGGCCGACACCAGCTCCCGGGCACCTGCCACTGCCGCCGGATCCCCCGGACCGTTGGACAGGACGACGCCCGCCACCTCGGGAGCGAGCAGGATCGCGGGATCGCTGTCCGGCGGAACGACCTCCACCCGGAACCCCTCGCCCACGAGCCGCCGGAGAATCGACCGCTTGACGCCGAAGTCCACCACCCGGACCAGTGGGCCGTTCACCGGCGTGAGGGCGGTTTCGGGCCAGGGACCCGCTGACCACGCGTAGGGCTTTCCGCACGCGACCTCCCGCGCCAGGTCGAGGCCGTCCGTACCGCGGACCGAACGCGCCCGGTCCGCCAGGGCCACGGGATCACTTCCGTCGGCCACGAGGAGACCGGGGATCGCCCCGTGGGTGCGCACGTGGCGCACGATGGCCCGTGTGTCGAAGCCCCAGCCCACGGTCACATCGCGAGCTTCGAGCCATCTCTCCAGCCCCTCCTCGGCGCGCCAGGAGGAGGGCTCGTCGTCCAGGTCCTGGACGACGACGGCCCGCGCCCAGATCCGCTCCGACTCGGCATCGTGGGCGTTGATCCCCGTCTGGCCCACGTGGGAGGTGGTCAGCACGAGGATCTGCCCGTGGTACGACGGGTCCGTCAGCATCTCCTGGTAGCCCGTCATGGAGGTGTTGAAGACGACCTCTCCCTCACGCACCCCCACCGCCCCGGTGGCGAAGCCCGAGAATACCGTCCCGTCCGAGAGGATCAGGTGCGCCCGTCGCGGGGAACGCAGCAGTCGCGGCAGCTTGTCCATCGGGAGGTCAGCCTAGCATAGCCTGGACGGGTTTCCGATTCTCCCATCTCCGGCGTGCGGCACAGGTTGCTTCCAAAGGGTGCATCCATGGTGTCTCCGGACGCCGGGTCACAACGCCATGACGTTCCAGATGAGTGAGTTGTCTTCCCACACCAGGCTCCGGCGCCGGCGGCGGGCTTCCTGGCCCATCCGCCGTTTCCGGCCGGCGAGAATCTGCCGGGAACCACGACCCCTGCGGAACGCCCGGCCATGGTGTGGAAACTGGCAACCTGGGCAGGGAGGCGTGCCACCAATCCCATCCTTCCGACCCCCTTGCCCACCGTGGGGCGCATCCTCGCGGGCCCTGCCGGCCCGCGAGGAAGGGGGCGCCGGGGCCACGAGAACCCCACCCCCGCCCCCCGACGCGGTACCATGTCCGTGCCCGCCGCTGCGGGCAGGAGGTACCCATGCGCCGTCTCGTTCCCCTCGCCGTCCTGTGCATCGTGGGCCTGGCCGCCGCGGCCACGGCCGCCACGACTCACCCCTTCACCGTGGAGGACATGGTCGCCATGCAGCGCGTGGGCGATCCCCAGGTCTCACCCGACGGATCGCGGGTGGCCTTCGTCGTGACCACCATGGACCTGGACGCCAACCGCGGGCGCTCCGACCTGTGGATCGCCGCCACCGACGGCTCGGGGGCCCACCGCCTGACCACCAACCCGGCCTCCGACTGGAATCCCCGGTGGGCCGGCGACGGCACACTGTACTTCCTCTCCAGCCGATCGGGCTCCGCCCAGGTCTGGCGGATCTCCCTGGCGGGCGGGGAGGCCGAGCAGGTGACCGACCTGCCCCTGGACGTGGACAACCTGACCGTCGGCCCGACGGGAAAGGCCCTCTACGTCTCGGCCGGCATCTTCCCGGAGTGCGAGGACTCGGTCCCCTGCACGGCCAAACGGCTTGAGGATCGGGCCAGGGAGAAGGCCTCGGGGCGGATCTACGACAACCTCTTCGTTCGCCACTGGGACACCTGGGAGGACGGCCGCTTCAACCACGTCCTGCGGATCCCCCTCGGGGACGACGGTCTGCCCTCGGCTGAGCCCGTGGACCTCATGACCGGCGTCCGGGGCAACTGCCCGACCACACCCTGGGGCGGCACGGAGGACTACACCATCTCCCCGGACGGTGCCTGGCTCGTCTACACGGCCAAGGTGCTGCCGGGCTCCGAGGTCGCCTGGTCCACCAACTACGACCTCTGGGCCGTTCCGACGGACGGCTCGGCCGCGCCGCGCAACCTGACCGCCGCCAACGCTGCATGGGACGCCGCTCCCACCTTCTCACCCGATGGGACGAAGATCGCCTACCTGGCCATGAAGCGCGCCGGCTACGAATCCGACCGCTACCGCGTGACCCTGATGGACTGGCCCTCGGGGAAGATCCACACCCTGACCGAGGCGTGGGACCGCTCCCCGGGAGGTATCGTGTGGACGCGCGACGGCAGGGCCCTCCTGGCGGCGGCGGACAACATTGGCAACCACAGCATCTTCCGCATCGATGCGTCCACGGGCCACGTGGACGCCCTGGTGACGAAGCACAGCAACGCCTCGCCCCGGCCCCTGCCCGGCGGCGGAGTTCTCTTCTCCCAGGACAGCCTGGTCTCGCCGGCCGAGCTCTACCTCCTTCCGGCGCCCGGCGGAACGGCCACCAGGCTGACCCACCTCAACGATGAGCGCCTGGCGAACCTCCGCTTCGGCGATTACCACCAGTTCTCATTCACCGGGGCCCACGGCGACACGGTGTACGGCTACATCCTCCGCCCCGTGGACTTCGAGCCCGGGAAGAGGTACCCCCTGGCCTTCCTGATTCACGGTGGGCCCCAGGGGAGCTTCGACGATCATTTCCACTACCGGTGGAACCCCGAGATCTACGCCTGCCACGGCTACGCCACGGTCATGATCGATTTCCACGGCTCCACGGGATACGGCCAGGCCTTCACCGACGCCATCAACGGGGACTGGGGTGGCGCGCCCTTCGAGGACCTCATGCTCGGGCTGGACTTCGTTCTGGCGGCCAACCCCTGGATCGACGCCAAACGCATGGCCGCCCTGGGCGCCAGCTTCGGCGGCTACATGATCAACTGGATCCAGGGCCACACGGACCGTTTCGCCGCCCTGGTCTGCCACGACGGCAACCTTGACGAGTACATGGCCTACTTCGACACCGAGGAGCTGTGGTTCCCCGAGTGGGAACACGGCGGCACCCCCTGGGAGCGCCCCGAGGAGTACCGGAAGTTCTCTCCCGTCACCTACCTGAAGGAATGGAAGACGCCGGAGCTGGTCATCCACGGCAATCGCGACTACCGGGTCGTCGACACCCAGGGCCTGGCGACCTTCAATGCGCTCCAGCGCCTGGGCATCCCGTCGCGGCTCCTCTACTACCCCGACGAGAGCCACTGGGTGCTCAAGCCCCAGAACTCCATCCAATGGCACCACGTCGTTCTCGACTGGATCGACCGCTGGACGGCACCCAACTGAGGAGGCGAACCGCTGGGAAGGGGGACGGGGAACGAAGGCCGGCCGGAGCGTACCGGGAGTGGTTGATCCCCCCATGAGGGGCATCATCGTGGTCCCTCAGGTCCAGAGACGAACCCCGCCAGGCAGGAGATCGGCGCCTTCTCTGTCCAGTACCGCTGCCGCCAACCCGCACGCAGCGCCCACCCAGAAGCCGGTCCACTGCCACAACGGTGTGGCCCAGGGGAGAAGTGCGCCAAGGGTGGCGAAGACGGCTCCGGCCGTGACGGCCCAACCCAGCTCGACCCAGCCGACCATGGCACGAAGGGAGGGTGTTGCGCTCCCGCCACCCAACGGCAACGCAGCGACAGACGGGGGAGGCTCCAGCGGGAGGTCCCGGGTGAGACGTATCGTGTCGGCGGCTGCCTCCGACCACGTCCGCCGGCACGTTGCGCAGCCGCCCAGATGATCGGCCACGTCCTGGGGGACTGGGGCCCTCCCCAGGAGCGCCTTCCGGCAGTCCTCGTCATACAGGCGGAGCTCGAGCTCGTGACAGTTCATGGCCTTCCCTCCAGGTGGCGTCGAAGGGCCTTGCGGCCCCGGTGCAGGTGTGACTTGACCGTATTGACCGGCATCTCCATCTCCCTGGCGATCTCCCGAACCGGTGTCTCGTAGAGGTAGTAGGCGATGAGGATCCCTCGTGCCGGCTCGACCAGTCTCGCGATGGCCCGGCGTGTCCGGTCCGCCTCGGTTGCAGCGGCCAGGGCGGCCTCGGGGTCCTCTGGAGGAGATGCGTACGCAACCGGCAGCGAACCCCTCACTGGAATCAACCGGCGTTGGGGGGAACGGAAGTGATCCGCCAGCCTCCGACGCGTCAACCGGTAGAGCCAGGTGGAAAGGGTGCATCCCCCATACGAGCCCAGGCTGCGGAACGCCGAGACCAGGACCTCCTGACAGACGTCCTCGGCATCGTCGGGCCCGAGGCCGGCCAGACGGCAATGGGAGTAGATCCGCGCGCCGAACCGGCCCACGAACTCGGACCACGCCGCCTCGTCGCCCAGGACGCAGCGGCGGGCCAGAGCGCGGTCTTCGGACCGCGGGTCCGTCCGCTCCTCGCTCATCGGGAGTCGTCGACCCCATTCCCCTGCGAAACCTCGGCTCCGGCCCTCCAGCTCTTCGCGAGCTCCAGCTCTCTCGCCCGGGCCTCTTCCCACTCCCTCCGACCATGGAGCCTCCAGTAGACCAGGTGAGCCAGGCCGATCAGGATCACCGCAAGACCCCAACCCCAGAGACGGCTCTCCGGGCAACAGATCACCAGCGCCACCACCAGCCCGGCACCAACACCCAGCTCCACGAGCCCCGCCTTCAGGGAGTTGTGCGGGCGTCGTCGGTGGCTGTCCATGAAGGCCTCGGGGGGCAACGGGATTCCGCGTTCCATGGCGGCCATCCGCTCCCTGCTCAGGACGGCCCGCTGTCTCGCAGCCATCCTGAACACCAGCCAGATGATGACCGCCACGAAAAGCAGTGCAGCCAGCGGCATCAACACAGAGGCGATCAAGGTGAAGCTCCTCAGGGTCATCTGCATGGTTTCCTCCTTCCAGCATACCGGGCGGTCGCGGCCCGTGTTCGATCCATTGATCGTTGAGGGAAGGACTCCGGTTGCACACCTCCGGAGGAACCGGCCCCGATCACCCGCCGTGAGCTACGCCAGCCCCCGGGGAGCCGCCGGGGCCTGCCTCGACGTCGGCCCTGGCCCGCATGGTTCATCAGACCTCGTCGCGGAAGGCGGGAGGTGCCGTGCCCGGCGGCGCTCTCGAGTGGGACACGCGCCCAGCCCGAGGTGCTGCCGGGCCAGAGGCTCGGGGCCGCCAAGCGGGCGACGTCGGCCAGGGACGAGCGAATCGGGAAAAGGCCGCCAGGTGCGGCGCACCCCGTCCTGCAGCAGATGGATGGTGGACGGTGCGGGCTAGTGCCCCCCCTTGAGGCGGGCCAGGGCGGCCTCCAGGGCCGCTCTGGCCTGGGGGTGGCGCCACCAGTGCAGGAAGGCCTCGGCGGCACCCCCAAGATGGGAGCTCAGCGCTTCCACCAGGGGTTGCCGCGCCCTTCGCCGCGTCTCCAGCATGGGCTCGCGGGGCAGGGCCAGCAGGCCTTCGAGCCAGGTCAGGGCCGCCGGCACGACCTCCTCGGGCTGGACGAGCTCGTCCACCACGCCCAGCGCCAGGGCCTCCTCGGGATCGAACAGCCGGCCGGTGACGGCCAGGTCGGCGGCGACCCTCCAGCCCAGGCGCAGCTCCATGGCGGAGAGGATCGAGCGGGGCATGACGATCCCGATCTGCGCCTCGGAAAAGCCCATGAGGAAGGGCCCGCGGGCCATGATGCGCCGATCGCAGTAGAGGGAGATCACTGTGCCGCCGGCCGGACCATGGCCCGTGATGGCCGCCGCCAGGGGGACCGGGACGCGGGCCGCCGCTTCCAGGACGCGGAAGAAGGTCCTGACGAAACGCACCATGCCCGCATCGTCCAGGCTGGCCAGCTCGACGAGGTCCAGCCCGCCCGTGAAGAGCCCGGGTGATCCCGAGAGGATCAGGCCGGCCGCCCCCTCGCCAGGGGCCGTCTCCAGGGCCTCCGCGATCTTTTCCAGGAAGGCCAGGTTCAGGGCGTTGGCCGGTGGGCGGTCAAGCCTCAGCTCGAGAATCTCGCCGTGTTCGATCCGTTGCAGCATGGTGTCCTCCCGCCGGGGTACCCGGCCTCCGGCATTATGCACCAGCCCCGTGCAATCCCGAGAGCAACCCCACGCCGGCTCCTTGACAGAACTTTGACCAGTCTCCCCGCCCACCAGGGGATGGTTCCCTGGCGGTCAATCCCCTGATCCACCAGAATTTCTCCGCCTCATGGAATCCACGTGGAGGGAACTGGACCGCCGCCATGGGATGATTCCCATGTCTCATTCCGAAGCACTCAGGTGGTACCATGGTGAAAGCGTGAGGAGGCTGGAATGCAGGTGACGTGTCCCCAGTGCCGTGCGGTCTACAGGTACGACGAGGCTCGTTTCGGCGGAGCCGCCCGGAAACGGCTCAAGTGTCCGAAGTGCGGGGACGTCTTCGAGATCGCCAACCCCCACTACGACGCCATGGATGCAACGGGGACCAGCCGGGGCTCCCAGGATGCCGCCACACCGCTTTCCAACCGGGTCGCGTCCCCCGAATCGCCCGAGCTGCCGGAGCTGCCGGAGCTGCCCCGTGACATGCGATTCTCCCTGGCGGTGCTGGCGGGGGCCGACGCCGGCCGCGTCCACACGCTGACCAGGCCCCGTGTCTTCATCGGCCGCGGCGCCGGCTCGGACGTCCAGGTCCGGGACGCCGAGGTCTCTCGGCGGCACGCCATGCTGGAGATCCGCGGTGAGAAGGCGACCCTGACGGACCTGGGATCGACCAACGGCACATGGGTCGCCGGGGAGCGGATCGAGCACGCCGTCCTCCAACACCAGGGAGAGTTCACCATCGGCGCGACGACCCTGATGTTCCTGGTTACGGAGCTGGGAGCGCCCATGGCGTAGATTTGACGTGCCCGTGCCGATTCGGCGCGACCGACACCCGTCCGGGACATGGGAACTGCGGAAGAAACCGGCAGGATTCTTGCTTGCTCTCCGTGGTTGGGGTCTTCCCGCCGGTACGGGGCCCTCGTTCGAACCCACAGTTTCAGGAGGAGGTTCAGGCTGATGATCGAAGTGGAACACCTCAGCAAGACCTTCGTGGATGTGCCCGTCGTGGACGATCTTTCCTTCTTCGTCCCAGAGGGGCAGGTCCTCGGCTTCCTCGGCCCCAACGGGGCGGGGAAGACAACAACCATGCGGATGATCACCGCCTTCCTCAGGCCCACCGAGGGCCGGGTGGTGGTGGCGGGAATCGACCTGGACAGCGATCCCGTCGGCCTCCGCCGGCAGGTGGGCTACCTTCCGGAGAACGTACCCCTCTACCCGGAGATGCGGGTGGACGAGTACCTGCGCTTCCGCGCGGACATCGAGGACGTGCCCCGCGGCGAGGTCCGGGAGAACATGGAGTACGTCATCGATCGCTGCATGCTCGCCGATGTGCGCCGGCAGGTCATCGGGACCCTCTCCAAGGGCTACCGTCAGCGGGTCGGCCTGGCCGGCGCCCTGGTGCACCGGCCGCCGGTCCTGATCCTCGACGAGCCGACGGTCGGGCTCGATCCCAACCAGATCATCAAGATCCGTGAGCTGATCGCCGAGCTGGGCCGCGACCACACCGTCGTCCTCTCGACCCACATCCTCCCCGAGGTGGAGCAGGTCTGCGAGCGGGTGCTGATCATCGACCGCGGCGCCATCGTCGCCGACGGCACGCCCGCGGACCTCCAGGCCCGGCTGATCGGCAACCCCGCCCTCAGCGTGGAGCTCCGCGGCGCCGACGGCCAGGCCATGGAGGCCCTGGGGACTCTTCCCGGCGTGGTTCAGGTCGCGGCAGCCGGCGAGGCCCGCTTCCGGGTCGAGCACGAGTCCGACGCCGACCCGCGGGAGGCGATCTTCCGCCTGGCCGTCGAGCGTGGCTGGGTGCTGACCGAGCTGGCGGCCGAGCGAACCTCCCTGGAGGACGTCTTCGTCCGGCTGACGACCCGGGAGGAGGCCACGGCGGCCCCGGAGACCGGGGTTTCCGAACCAGAAACCGTTGTCGAGGAGGTGTGAGATGCGCAAGATACTGGCCATCGTGCGCCGCGAGCTGATCGCCTACTTCTCCTCGCCGCTGGCGTACATGGTGCTGACGGCGTTCCTGCTGATGCAGGGGTACATCTTCTATCTGATCGTCTCCTTCCTCAACCAGCCCGGGACCCAGGCCATGACCCCCCTGCGGCTTTTCTTCGGGGGAACCATCTTCTTCTGGCTCTTCCTGCTCTTCGTCGTTCCCGTCATCACCATGCGGCTGATCGCCGAGGAGCGCCGCTCGGGCACCATCGAAACGCTCCTGACGGCGCCCGTGACCGAGGGCCAGGTGATCATCGGCAAGTTCCTGGCCGCCCTGGGCTTCTACGTGGTGTTGTGGCTGCCGACCGTCGTCTACGTCCTGATCCTCAAGAGCCACTCGGCCATCGACCTGGGACCGGTCGCGGCGGGGTACCTGGGGGTCCTCCTCCTGGGCGTCCTCTTCCTGGGCGTCGGCACCTTCGCCTCGACCCTGACCAACAACCAGCTGATCGCCGCCACCCTGGCCTTCGCCGCCACGGTGGCCCTCTTCTCCGTCGGCCTGCTGGAGCAGCTGGTCGTCTCCTCCTCCTTCTTCAAGAGCGCCTTCGGCTACATGAACCTGTGGACACAAATGGACGATTTCGCCCGTGGCATCGTCGACACCCGCCACGTGGTCTACCAGCTCTCGGTTGGCATACTCTTTCTCTACCTGGCCGCCCGATCGCTGGAACTGAAGAAGGGGAGGTGACGCCGTGAGAAAGCAGAATCTCCAGAATGTCACGACCGGCCTGACCGCCGTCATCCTGCTCATCGCGCTGACTTTCATGATCAACTGGCTGGGGGCCCGTCACTGGCGCCGGCTGGACTGGACCAAGTCCCACCTCTACACCCTCTCGGAGAAGACCGAGAACGTCCTGCACAACCTGAAGGACGAGGTCAAGGTCGTCGTCTTCATGACGCCCGCCTCCAGCCTGTACGACCAGGTCCACGAGCTGCTCTCCCGCTACGCGGCGGCTTCCGACAGGATCAAGGTCGAGTACATCGATCCCGAGAAGGAACCTCTCAAGACCAAGCAGCTGGCCCAGCAGTATGGCATCTCGGCGGCCAACACCGTTGTCTTCGCCGTGGATGACCGCACCAAGTACGTCACCTCGGAACAGATGGCCGAGTACGACTACTCGGGCCTCCAGATGGGACAGGGCCCCACGGTCAAGGCCTTCAAGGGTGAGGAGATGTTCACCTCGGCGATCCTTTCCCTGGTGGCGCCGACGGTGCCCAAGGTGTACTTCGTCACCGGCCATGGCGAGGCCTCCCTGGCCTCCACCGAGCGCGGCCGGACCATTCGCACCCTCAAGGAGGTCCTCAAGCGCGAGAACGTCACGACGGCCGACACCTCCCTGCTGTCCGGCAAGGTGCCCCAGGACGCCGATGTCCTGGCGATCCTGGGGCCGACGGCTCCTTTCGCCGAGAACGAGATCGAGGTCCTGGGCTCCTGGCTCGACGGGGGTGGGCGTCTCGTGATCTGCCTCGATCCGCTGATCGCCCGTGACGGCACCATGAAGACGACCCGGCTCGAGCCCCTCCTCGAGGCCCACGGCGTCCAGGTGCAGAACGATCTCGTCATCGACCCCTCCCGGCGCCTGCCCTTCTTCGACCTCTCGGCCGTCTACCTGACGGATTTCACGCCCCACCCCATTACCCAGGGCCTGGAGGGGGTGGCGGTCCTCTTCCCCGTCACGCGCTCCCTCAAGTCGTTGAGCGGGCCGCACTGGACGGCACGCGGGCTGGTCAAGACCTCGGCCAAGGGGTGGGGGGAGACCAACCTGGAGCAGCTCCTCAGGGGAACCCCGGTTACCAAGGACGACGAGGACGTGGCCGGCCCCGTCGACGTGGCCGTTGTCGTCGAGGCCAAGGAGAAGGAGGACGCCGCCAAGGACGAGACGCCCGCAGGTGACGAGGCCTCCAAGAAGGACGCCGAGGCCAATGGGAACCACACGGGCTTCCGCCTCGTGGCCTTCGGTGATTCGGACTTCCTGACGGACGGGCAGATCGAGAACGCCGGCAACCTGACCCTGGCCCTCAATGTCTTCAACTGGCTGGCCCACCGGGAAGAGGCCCTGGGTATCCCGCCGCGGGCCGTGGAGCACGTCAGCCTCTTCCTGTCCAAACAGCAGCTCAACACGATCCTCCTGATCACCCTGTTGCTGATGCCGGCTGCCGTCATCGTCATCGGCATCTTCGTCTGGCGCCGGCGCCGTCACTAGGAGGTCGACCATGAGGAGCTCGCGACTGCTGATTCTCGCCGCCATCGTCGTTGCCCTGGGGGCCTGGATCTACTTCTTTGAACGGAAGATGCCGACCACGGAGGAGGCCCGGCAACAGGCGGACAAGGTCCTTCCCGGTCTCGACCGCGATCAGGTGAAGGTCCTGGACATCGTCAACGAGCACGGCCATTTCCGGCTGGAGAAGACCGACGGGAGCTGGCGGCTCGTCCAGCCCATCGAGGGACCGGCGGACGAAGGCGCCGTCAGCGCACTGATCAGCCAGCTCGCCAACCTCAAGGCCGAGCGGACCTTCGACAAGGGCGAGGTGGACCCCAAGGCCTACGGCCTGGATGCGCCGCCCATGAAGGTCGAGCTCAAGACCGAGGATGGAGAGAGCTACACGCTGGAGGTCGGCGGGAAGACGGCCCTGGGCTCCAACCGGGCCGTCACCCGGGGCGACGGGACGATCCTGCTGTGCGCCGGCTGGTTCGCCACCGACCTCGGGAAGGACCTGGACGCCTGGCGCTCCCACAGCGTCGCCGACATCTCCGCCTCGGACGTCGCTTCCCTGGACATCCGTTCCGGCGAGGACCATATCCGCATCGTCCGGGACGGCCGGCTCTGGCGCCTTCTCGACCCCATCAAGGACCTGGCCGACCGGCGGCACGTTGAGGACCTGATCACCGACATCAACGGCATGCGCATCAAGGAGTTCCTCGACGCAGGCGCCGATCTCGAGGCCCTGGGGCTCCAGCATCCCAACCGTACCGTGACCATCGTTCGCACCGAGGGCGCCAAGCCCATGGAGTTGGAGTTCGGCGCCACGCGTGAGGTTGCGGGGAGCAAGCAGGTGGCCTGCCGGCGCAACGGCAAGGACCTGTTCTGGGTCGACGACAAGGGCCAGATCCGCCTGGGCAAGGCTCCGGTCCTCTGGCGCAGCCCGGTGTTGTACCCCTTCGACAGCTGGGACGTGGACCGCATGGAGATCAGCGCGGGTGGCACGACCGTCAAGCTCGATCGCACCGGTGGCGTCTGGAAGCTGGCCGACGGCTCCGAAGCCGACGGCGGCGCCGTTCTCTCCCGCCTCAGCAAGCTGTCCCAGATGAAGGCGACGGACTTCGATCTGATCACGACCTCGACCCCCGAGATCGGCCGGATCACTCTGATCCTCTCGCCGGAGGCCTCCGCCAAGGACACGGCGAAAGAGCCGGTCGAGGGGCCCAAGGTGAGCTTCGTGTTCCGCCGGCCTTTCGCCAAGAAGGGGCACAAGGCCATCGTCACCGTCAGCGCCCGGGACACCGTCATGGGCGTCTCGCTCGACGAGGCGGAGGGGCTCTTCCGGAACCTGGACTCCCTGAGGAAGGCCGAGCCGACCCCGACACCGACGGCGGCCACGACGCCGACCGCCAACCCCAAGACCTGAGAGTTCCGTGCGGCCAACGGCCGCATTCCACTCCGTACCGTCGCACCCCGGGCACGAAGCCCGGGGTGCTTTTCCTTTGCCAGCGCAACGCTACAATGGCGCCATGGCAGGGCAACCAGCTGCCGGGGGTTTCATGTGGTGAACGAACGACCGTCGTGGCAGCAACGTCTTGAAGACCTCCACCGGAGGCGGCCCGGCCTGGCCGAAAGGGCCTGCAGAACCCTCTTGACGGAGATGCACCGCCGGGGGTTGATCGACCTGGACGAGCTGGACGACGAGCTGGCCGTCATCCTGCGCCTCGGCGTCCGCCGGCGCCGTGACGATCCCAACCGACCCCTCCAGCAGCTACCATCGGGCTCCAGCCGTACGTTCTACGAGCTGGCCCTCAAGCACGCCGAGCGCCACCTGAGCCCCGAGGAGATCTACGCCATCATCCTCCAGGTGGAGAAGACCGACCTGGCTTACGACGTGGCGCGTGCAGCCGAGGATTTTGAAACGCCGCTCGAGGACCTCCGGCACAGGATCCACCGATTCCTCAGCTTCGCCCCCAACGAGGCCGTCGTACCCCAGGCCGATGTCACCGGGACCCGGGCCGCCCTTGTCCGCCGCCTGATGACCGAGTCGCTGGCCTTCATCTCCGTGGCCAAACGCTACGTCAAGGTGCGCGACATCGCCTGGCTCCTGGACCGCGTCGTCAAGACAGAGGGCAACCAGGGACGGATCGGCGGCAAGGCCGCCGGACTGGTCCTGGCCCGCTCCATCCTCATGCGCGCCCGCGAGAAGGGCCGCTTCGACGTCGACGTGGTCATCCCGGAATCCTGGTTCATCCCCTCCAACGGCATCCTGGAGTTCATGGAACACAACGGTCTCGAGGAGCTGATCCACATCAAGTACCGTCCCGTCGAGGAGGTACGGCGGGAGTACCCGCTGATCCAACGCCTGTTCAAGAGCAGTTCCTTCCCGCCAGTCCTCCGGGAGGGTCTCCGGGAGATGCTCGCGGGGATGGATGAGGGGCCGCTCGTGGTCCGATCCTCCAGCCTGCTGGAGGATCGTATCGGCCACGCCTTCTCGGGCAAGTACAAGAGTCTCTTCATCCTCAACCAGGGGCCCATGAAGAAACGGCTCGAGGAGTTGGAGGACGCCATCGCCGAGGTTTATGCCTCGACCTTGGGGCCCGACCCCATCGAGTACCGCCGGGAACGGGGTCTGCTGGATTTCCAGGAGCAGATGGGCATTCTGATCCAGCGCGTCGTCGGCCAGAATGTTGGCGGCATGGTCTTCCCATCCTTCGCCGGGGTCGCCTTCTCCCTCTGCGAGATGCGATGGGCGTCCCGCATCAACCGGACCGACGGCATGGCCCGGCTGGTGATCGGCCTCGGCACCCGGGCCGTGGACCGGACGGGCGACGACTACCCGGTTCTCGTGGCCCTCAAGCAACCAACCCTCCGGGCCGTCCAGCAGCCCGACGAGGTCTACCGCTACAGCCAGCACACCATCGATGTCGTCGATCTCGACGAGGGCGCCTTCGACTCCATCTCCCTGCCGGCCTTCATGCGCCGGGTGGGGCGGCGGTTCCCCCTGGCCAACAAGGTGTTCTCCCTGTACCGCGACGGCCAGATCCTGCCATTGATCGGCGTCATGGCCCAGTTCGAGCCCGAGGAGCTCGTCGTCACCTTCGACGGGTTGCTCCGCTCGGGCTTCCCGGCCAAGCTCAAGGCCATGCTCGACCTCCTGGAGGAGGGCCTCGGTGAGCCCGTGGACATCGAGTTCGCCCACGACGGCACCGATCTCAACCTCCTCCAGTGCAGGGCCCTGACCCACCGTGCCTCGGCCCAGCGGGTCGCCATCCCGGCCACCATCCCGTCCGAACGCCAGATCTTCTCCGCCGAGCGCTACGTCCAGACGGGCCAGATCACCGACCAGGAATGGATCGTTCTCGTCGATCCCAGGGACTACGAGCGCCTCCCCACCGACGAGGCCATGCGGCGTGTCGCCCGGGCCGTCGGCGCCGTCAACCGCGCCCTGCCCGCGCGCCGGTTCATTCTCATGGGCCCCGGCCGCTGGGGGAGCCGCGGCGACATCCGCCTGGGAGTCCCCATCACCTACGCCGACATCTGCCACACCTCGCTCCTGGTGGAGATCGCCCGCAAGAAGGGCTCCTACGTCCCCGACGTCTCCTTCGGCACCCACTTCTTCCAGGATCTCGTCGAGTCCGGGATCG
>CAZXNA010000064.1:0-18242 GCA_964641295.1 uncultured Thermoanaerobaculia bacterium | reverse complement strand
TGGAGGTGGCCGGTGCGGGGGGCGGTGGGTGCTGGTCGGCCCGTGCGCGCGCGGGCTCGGCCCGGTGCGGGGGGGCGCGCGGCGGCCGTCGACGGAGAGACTCGCTGAGAGCGCGCCCGGTTGGCGGTGCCGGGGGCGGGGCGGGCGCGGGGAGGGACGCCCCCGCCGGGGTTCCGGCGGGGGCGTCGGTGGGTCAGTCAGTCCCGGTCAAAAGGTCCTCCGGCGGATGATGTCGGCGCCGATGCCGACGAGGAGGATCGCCAGGATCATGAGGCCCGTCTTGCCGAGGACCGGGATGGGCTGGGCGTCCACGGCGGATCCCGAGACGGCCACGGTGACGGAGGGGTTGGCCCCGTCGTTGGAAGGAATGTCGAAGGCATCTGCGAAATCCCCGGCGAAGGAGGGGGTGAATCGCACGGTGATCTGACAGCTCGAGCCGTTGGGAAGGGTGGCACCCGAACACGTGTCTGTTGCGATGCCGAAGGGGCTGGCCAGGGGGTTGGCGGCCGCCACGTTCCCGATGACCAGATCGTCCTCCCCCGTGGACGAAACGGTGACGGTCAACTCGGCGGCGGTGCCAGCAGGGATCTCGTCAAAGTTGAGGGAGGAGGGGTTCACCAGGATCGTGGCCAGCTGGATGATCTCGCCGGTGGGGCCTCCCGTATCGACGATCTTGCCGTCTTCGCCCGCGAAGTCGTCCCCGGTCTGAGCGTCCTGGAGGAAAAGGCGAACCTGGACGTAGCCGGCCTGTGGCCAGATCTCGGCGCCGGGCAGGGCCGGGTGGTAGTGGACGAACTCGTACCAGTGCGGGTCGGCGTTGTCGGGCGTCGGACCGTACTTGAAATAGGTTTTCAGCTCCGACGGCGGGAAGAAGAGGTCCAGTGTCGTCGAGGCGCCGGGGGCCAGGCCCTCGATGGTGAACGAGAAGAACCCGAACGGGAACGCCGCGCCGGGGGGTGAGTCGGCGGGGGAGGGGTTGTCCACGGCGCTGACCGCGGAGAGCACCAGAGGCTCGGGGACCGCGAGTGACGCGTACGCCTGCCCGTCGAAGGTGGGCAGCGAGGCCACGTTGGACTGCTGGTAGTCGGGGATGCCGTCGTGATTGCCGTCGTAGGCGGGGTCGTTGCCCCCGGGCCCCATCTCGGTGGCGTCGTCCAGGCCGTCCATGTCGGTGTGGCCGTTGGTGGCGCCGAAAAAGCAGCCGGCGGTCCGGTCCGTGGTCATGGCGAGGCTGACGGGGTTGCCGGTGCCCGTGACATCACCGCTCCAGCCAAGGAGGGTGAAGCCGGCCGCCGGTGAAGCTGTCAGGCTGACCGTCGGCGTGCCGGGGAAGGCCTCGGAGCAGTCGCCGGGGCAGGCGATGCCGTTGCCGCTGACGGCACCCGAGGTGGGGGGGCTGACGGCCACCAGGAGGGTGTTGTCCGGAGACGAGGCGATCTCCTGCACCGTGTTGTTGGCCGGGTCGTAGACGTAGCTCACCGTGCGGCCCCCGCCGTAGTCCACCATGGTCAGGCGGCCGTTCTCGTCGTAACTGTAGGTCACGCTCTGCGCGGGGGCGAACGGAGCCGAGAGCATGACGGCTCCCGCAAGGAGCAGGACGAGGGCGGTGGAAACGAGTGAGCGATTCCCCATTGGATACCTCCTTCCCGGCTGGGAGTGGACGGTGGAAAGCTGAACATGATGAAGGAATCCCATGGCGTGCCTCCTCACTGCCCCACCGAGGCGGCGATCTTCAGGTAGTCGTCGTAGGACAGGCCGATGTCTTGGAGGAATTGTCTGAACCAGACGACACCATCGTCCGTGAAGCCGTTCCAGAGGGCCATTTCCTTGCCCAGGAAGTACCCGTAGACGATCTCATCTCCCGTCATCCAGTTCCCGTCCACATTCGTGCCATTCCACGGGACGGGTATGTTCATCAGGACCCGTTCTCCGGAATACGAAGCCAGGAAAATGAGGCCCGCCCAGTCCAGGCAGGCGAAGTCCCCTCCCATGGTCATTGCCGTGCCGGCGTCGAACTTGCCGACCGTCATGTACATCTGATAGGTGGAACCGAGAGAGCTCAGGAGCTCGCGGCCCCGTTTTCGAATGCCGCTCGTGACCCTTTGCATGATGCCAGGATTCTGCTTGGAACTGCGAGACCAGTAGTTCATGATGACGCGCTCGGCGTCGGGCGACAGCGGCCAGGACCCCTTGGGTTCCACGAAGCCACTGGACATCCCCTCGTATTCGGCGAGGCCGGCTTCCGCCGTTTCGTACTCGGCAATTGCCGTCGTATTACCCTCGTAAATGGCGAGCTCCTTGCCGGGAGTCACACCGGGCCGGTAGACGGTGCTGCGGAGCCGTGGCCGGAACACCCACTTCGGAAAGTTTCGATCGGGCACGGGGTTGAGCTCGAGCTTCTTGTACGGTACCAGCATGCCGTTGAGCCTTGCCCAAGCAATGAAACGCCCCGGCGTGCGGCTTTGCCCGGGGTAATAGCGTGGGGTTGGAAACCAGCCGAGACTGGTGATATTCGGCCGCAGCCCCTGGGGGTCCACCGTGTTGGCCGGGTCACCGGAGCCGTAGCCATAGAGGTTGAGACTGCCTTCGAGACCCAAGGGGTCCGGGGTCAGGAAGCGCCGGAGCTCAGGATCGTACATCCGGAGTCCGGTCTCGTGCAGGCCGTTGCCGTCGGCCAGCACGCCCCAACCGCCGAGATACCTCAGCTCACTCTGCCCTGTGGACGCGAGCACCTTCCCGTAGGGATCGTAGGTGAAGACCGCTGTCACCGTGCCCGCACCATCCGTTACCGCCACAACGCTCCCCTGGGGATCGGTGTGGAAGACACGAATGCCACCCCCGGCGTCCACGGCGTAGGTGATTCCGTTGGGGCCTGTGACGTAGTACTGCGTCGGGGTGTTGGCACTGTCCAGGGCGGCCCACAGCCGGTTGCCGCGCCGCAGGTAACGGGTCTCCGTGCCGTCGTGAACGACCCGGATCCGGCTGCCCTCCCAGTCCATCGTGTAGGTTGTGGTGTGGGTGCCGTCGGCCACCTGATGCAGGCGGTCCAGCCCATCGTAGGTGTACGTTGTGACCGTGTTGCCCCGGGTCTTCTCCACCAGGCGCCCGGAGGCGTCGAAGGTGAAGTTGGTGGCGACCATGTCCGTGATGCTGGTCTCGATCCGGTTGGCCCGGTCGAAGGCGTCCTCGCGAACGGAATCCCCGGGTGCGGCCGCCGGGGCTCCGGTCACCGCCATGGACGTCACCCGGCCCAGGGCGTCCCGCGTGATGACGTAGTCCACAAGGGTCGTTCCACCGGCCGTGTGGGTGAGCCGGGAAAGCAGGCCCCGGTCATCGAAGGTGTACTCGACCTTCGTCCCGTTGGGAAACTCGATCTCCCGGACCCGGTCGGCCCCATCGTAGTGGTACCGGGTGACGTGGCCCAGCCAGTCGGTCATGTGGTCCAGCCGTCCCGCGGCGTCGTAGCTGTAGGTCACCACGTGGTTGCCCGGGTAGGTCACCGTGGCCAGCCGTCCTCCCGGCGTGTAGGTCAGGGCCGCGGTGTTGCCGAATGGATCGGTCTTCCGGTCGAAGCGGCCCAGGAGGTCCTGGTGGAGCACGGTAACCCCCACCGGCTCCGTGATGGTCGTGGTCATCCCGGTGGCATCGTAGGCGTAGGCGAAAGTGACGTCGGTGCCGTCGGGACGGTGGATCTTGGTCAGCCAGCTGTCGGGGTCGTAGTCGTAGGCCACTAGGTCTCCGTTGGGCCGGCGCACGGTGGTCCTGCGGCCCATCGTGTCGTAACCGTACTCTTCTCTGGCGCCCTCGGGCCCCTCCACTCTCGTCATCCGGTGGAGGGTGTCGTACGAGTACTGCCAGCTGCTGCCCCCGGCGTCCGTCACGGCCAGGATCTGGCCCGTCGAGGACCAGTGGTGGTGGATCGTGTCACCGTTGGGCAGCAGGGTCGTCTCCACATCACCGATCGCATTCATCTGGATAAGCGTCTCCTGACCCAGTGGATCGACCACCGTCACCCTCTGGTCGTCCGGAGAGTGAATCCGCGTCGTCGTGTTGCCCAGGGGATCGACTGAAGAGATCAGCCTTCCCTCGGCGTCGTAGGTGAAGTTCCACGTTGCACCCAGGGGGTCCGTCACCGCCACGAGACGCCCATCGGGATCGTAACTGTAGGCTGTGGTGGCACCGGAGGCCGTGGTCGTGGCGATGCGTGCGTTGCGGCGGTCATAGGCGAAATGCGTGGTCACGCCGTCAGGATCGGTGACCGCCACCAGGTTGCTGTCCGCGTCGTAGGTGTAGGTGGTCACGCCCCCCAGGGGATCGGTCACGCTGTGAAGCCTGCCGAGATTGTCGTAGCTCCAGGTGGTGGTGGCCTGGGTCGGAACGAAGGTGCGGCTGGTGGTATTGCCCTCCTCGTCGTGGGTGTAGGTGACCACCTTTCCGCCTGGAGAGGTGACGGAGACCAGTTGCCCCGCTGCGTCGTAGGCGAAGTGCCAGCTTCCGATACCATCCGGAAGGTCCGCCTGGGTCATCCGGCCTGCGGCGTCGTAGTGGTAGTTCATCTCGAAACCCAGGCGAGACGTCACCCGTGTGACCTGACCCTGTGCGTCGCGGTGAAGGTCCCAGGGATTGTTGCCAAGATCTTCCATGGAGGTGTTGAGCCCCTGAGCGTTCGCGCGAAATCTGACGTCGTTTCCATCGGGCAAGGAGAAGTTGAAGAGGTTGCCCGCGGCATCCCGTGGAGCACCGAAGGTATTGCCCAGCTCGTCACGGGCCTGCGTCATGAAACCATTGGCGTCGTACTGGAATTGAAGCCTCGCACCAAGGCGGTCGGTCAACGAGGTCACGTTGCCCTTCGTGTCGAACTCCAGGGTCGCCACATTGCCCATCTTGTCCGTCAGGCTCGTCGGCAGGCCGTTGGCGTCGTAGGAGAAGGTGGCCGTGTGGCCCTCGCCGTCCGTGGAGCGGAGGAGATGGCCGGATCCGTCGTAGACGTGGGTCACCGCGTGGCCGCTGGGCGGCGTGATGACCACCTGGAGCCGGCCACCGGGCAGGTTGGTGTAGGTGTACGTCGTGTCATGGCCCGCGGCGTCGGTCTGACGCACCACCCGGCCCTGAGCGTCGTAGCTGTTGGTCATCGAGAGAATGTCCCGCCGGTTGGTCTCGGTCAGCATCCTGTGCTGGGCGTCGTAGGTGAAGGTCCAGGAGTTGCCCCTGGCATCGGTGATGGCGGTCAGATTTCCGTTGCCATCGTAGGCGAAGCCAGCGATGTCGCCAGCGGCCTGCGGGCTCGTGATCGAGGTCAGCCTCGTCCCCGTGTAGTGCAAGTCCACTTGCCGTCCGGCCGTGTCCGTGATGCGATCGAGCTGGGTGGAATAGGTCAAACTGATCGCGTTGCCGCGGAGGTCGACCAGACGCTCCAACCGCCCCAGAGCGTCCAACTCGTAGGTGAGACCACCGGGCAGTGTGTAGGTCCATCCGTCGGGGGCGCGATCCTCAAGTACGCCGAAGGCGTGGCAGTTGACGGGGTTGTAGGTTCCGTTCGCCGTGTCGTGGTGGAAGAAGCGACGGCTGCCGTCGGACAGATGAAGGGTGAAGTCGAGACCGGTCCACGTCAGGAAGACGTTGTAGCTGTGGGTCCACCCGTGACCGAGGGGACCGTCGGTGTCGCCGTCCAGGGAGTTGTAGGTAACCTCAAAGACGAGCGGCAGGGCTGCCATCCCGGGGAAGAACCAGAGATTCCGATGGAAGCAGAAGTTCCCGGTGGCAGGATTGACGGGATCGTCCACGTTCTTCCATTCGGGCCCCAGGTCTGCCAGCGGATCCACCGGGTCCTGAACCTCCGGGATCAGGGCGAGATCCTGGGTGACCGTCTCGTTGGGTCCCGGCGTCACCGAAACGGGGCCGCCATCCAGGTACCCGGGCCGAGATGCCGTGATCGAGTAGGTCTCGTCGGGCGGCACCTTGACGCTATAGGTCCCCGGCGTCCCGGTCTGCACTCCCCGTTGGTGCAAGGCCGAGGTCACGGACACCGAGGCGCCCGGCAGCGGCGAGGCGTCCGCCGCGTCCGTGATGGTTCCCTGGATCGTGGCACAGTCCGCCGCCACGTTGACCGTCGCCGAGGCCTGGTCGCTGTCCATGGGACTCGAGGCCGTCAGGATCACCGTGTAGGTCCCCGGCGTGTCGAAGACGTGCGAGACGTACTCCCCCTGGGCGGAACCCCCATCGCCGAAGCTCCAGTGGAAGCTCGTCCCCCCGCAGCTCGTGTTGGAGAAGAAGATTTCCTCGCCGGTGCACGCGTCCAACGTGGAGGCGTCGAAGCTCGCCTCGATGCCGTCCAGGATGTGGATCTCGTGAACCGGGCCCATGAAGGGGCCCTCGTGCTGCCCCCCGTAGTACTCCGCCTGGATGGTGGCCGTGTCGCAGCCCGTCACCTCGAACTCCCAGGTGGGCCCGCCGTGCCACGTGTCGCTGAACTCGTGGCCCGAGTCCCAGCCGCAGCCGAGGCAGTAATAGTTGAAGCAGCAGCCATCCGGCGGTGTCGGGCAGGCCTGGATCTGATCGTTGACCAGGCAGGGCTTGTCGCACCACCCGCAGTGGTCGAAGTAGCCACGCAGAAAACGCAGCCCATTGACGTGGTACCAGACACCCTCGCTCCCGCCCGAGACGCCCACCTTGACCTTGATGACGTCCCCCTTCATGGCCACGCCGGGCACCGAGAGCGTGATGCCCGGCTTGCCACCGGCTGCGGATCCGGCGGCGAGCATGGCCAGTCCGAGCAGGGCCACGACGGCGCCATGGAACCTCGTTCGTCCGGGCGGTGGTGCCCCGAGGAAAGGCTGTGACATGAGCGACCTCCTCCGGCCGGCCATTTCGTGTGGTTGCCGACCATTCCGTGGATTTGTCGAAATGCCGTCTGCACGGTCCGTGCCAGCCTCCTCGGGTCACCCGGCACGGGCTGGAGAAGGCCTTGTACCGGTGCGGAAGGATGGATGGGCCGGGGAGCGGAACGTCGTCGTTTGCACCTTCCGGTACGGATCCTGCACCCGGAGGTGCACGACGGCACTCCTCCGGGCGGCCAGGCGGGGGCCCCGGCGGGGTTCGTTCGCGGGAATGCCGTGTCGAGGGTGCGGTGAACGGCGTTGTGTGGAGAACCCCCGGCAACCCTCGGAGCTGGAGTAGAATCTTCGTGGAACACCTCTTGCACCCGGGAGGGCTGGATTCCCCGGCGGCGTCCTTGCCGGAGAGGAGCGAAGCCAGTGGCTTCACGAGCCCGAGTTTTGTTGGTGGATGACGATCCCGGCCTTCTCCGGACCTTGCAGGTTTTGCTGGAGGACGAGGGCATGTACGTTGTGGAGGTCGTTCCCTCGGCCGAAGCAGCC
The DNA here is from genome assembly GCA_964641295.1 of uncultured Thermoanaerobaculia bacterium. Lineage (GTDB taxonomy): Bacteria > Acidobacteriota > Thermoanaerobaculia > Thermoanaerobaculales > Sulfomarinibacteraceae > JAADFK01. The sequence continues at coordinate 10,866 of CAZXNA010000064.1, read as the reverse complement.
CTCAACGTGCTTTCCAGCAGAGGGGGGTTCAGCGTCGTCGTGAGCGATGTGGCCATGGCCGGGATGGACGGCATGGCGTTGCTCGGAGAGATCCGGGAGCGGTACCCCCGCCTGCCCGTCATCCTCATCACGGCCTACGCCTCCGTGCGATCGGCCGTGGAGGCCATGCGCCGCGGTGCCTTCCAGTACCTGGCCAAGCCCGTGGATCCCGACGAGCTCCTGCTTCAGGTGGAGCGGGCCATCCGCACGAGCCGCCTGGAGGACGACCACCGCGCCCTCAGGGAGAGGACGGGGGATCCCGAGCTGTTCGACACCCTCGTGGGAAGCAGCCCGGCCATGGCGAGGCTCCGGGACACCATCTCCAAGGTGGCGGCGGTGGATTCGACGGTTCTCCTGCGGGGGGAGACGGGGGTCGGCAAGGAGCTCGTGGCGCGGCTGATCCATGCGAAGAGCCCCCGGTGCGACCGGCCCTTCGTGGTGGTCAACTGCACGGCGATTCCGGGCGAGCTGATCGAAAGCGAGCTCTTCGGCCACGAAAAGGGCGCGTTCACCGGCGCCGTCGCCTCCCGATGCGGCCGGATCGAGGACGCCGACGGCGGAACACTGTTGCTGGACGAGGTGGGCGACATGCCCGTACACCTCCAGCCGAAACTGCTGCGTTTCCTCCAGGAGGGTGCCGTGCAGCGGGTGGGAGGAAAGCGGGAACGCCGCATCGACGTCCGCGTGCTGGCGGCCACCCACCGGGACCTGGAAGGGGCCATCGCCGAGGGCAGCTTCCGGGAGGATCTCTACCACCGTCTGAACACGATCCCCGTGGACGTGCCACCGCTTCGGGATCACCTGGAGGATCTCCCCGAGCTCGTGGAGCACCTCGTGACCAAGATCTGCCTGCGGCTGGGACGGGCCCCGGTGTCGGTGAGCCCGGAGGTCATCGAGTCCCTGGCGGCCTATTCCTTTCCCGGGAACGTGCGGGAGCTCGAAAACCTGGTGGAACGGAGCATCGTTCTCTCCCAGGCCAAGGGCTCCATCAGCGAGATGAGCATTCCGGAGGCGCGATCTCCAGGTTCATCTCTGCTGGAATCCCTCCCCCTGGAAGGAGGCTTCCAGCAGCTGAAGGAGCTCGTCGAACGGGCCGAGGCCGGCTTGATCCGCCGGGCCTTGCGGACCTGGCCCGGCCTCTCCCACGAGAAGATCGCCCGGCGGCTCGGCACGACCCGTCGCGTGCTGGAGGCCCGGCTGCGGCGCCTCCAGGAACCCTGAGCGGCCGCGTGGGACGTGGCGTCGCGTGATGTCCGCCGTGCTTCGCCGGTGTTCCGAACGCCGCTCCATGGACGGGATCGTCAGCCGCGCTTTGATCACGATGCGCCGGAGGAACGAGGGGTTCGTTCGGCCTCCCGGGGGAGTGCGGAGCGACGACCTCCGAGGAAGCCGCCGTTGACCATCCCGGCGACGCGTGGTATCCCCGGATCCGGGCCGGCATTTCACGGCCGTTTGGCCGGGCCTGGAAGGGGGAGATGGTGGCGAGCTTGTTGGATCCCGGATTCTGGCTGGGCCTGTTCTCGGTGACCCTGGTTCAGATGGCCCTCGGCGCGGACAACCTGGTCATCATCACCATTCTGGCCGACAAACTGCCCCGGCGGGAGCGGCCCAAGGCCGTCTACTGGGGACTGATCCTGGCCATGGTCTTCCGCATCATCCTCCTGGCGCTGGTGGCATGGGTGTTGAAGTACATGACGGCGGTGTTCTGGAGCTTCGACGGGACACTGCTGGGCAAGCTTCATGTCCAGGGCGGTCTCAGCGGCAAGGCCGTGGTGCTGGCCGGAGGCGGGCTCTTCCTCATCTGGAAGGGTATCAAGGAGTTGCGCCTCAAGGCCAAGGGCATCGAGGAGGAGGTGGCCCAGGCCGACCGTTTCGCCGAGGTGGTGGCCGTGATCGTCGGCCTCAACCTGCTCTTCTCGGTGGACTCCATCCTGACCGTCGTCGGCATGACCGACAACTTCGTCATCATGGCCGGTTCGGTGATCATCTCCGTGACTCTGATGTTGCTCTTCGTCCAGCCCCTGACGGACTTCATCGCCAGAAACCCGGACTTCGAGATCCTGGGCCTCTTCGTCCTACTCATGATTGGGTTTGTGCTTTTCCTGGAGGGCGGCCACGTTGCCCACCTCCAGGTCAACGGCGGCTCCTTTCCCTACATCCCCCAGTGGATCGTCATCTTCATCCTGCTGCTGATGTTCAGCGTGGACTTCTACCAGAACTGGCTGGGACGCAAACAGGAGAAGGCGCCCGTTACCCTTCGGCGGCGAAAGAAGTAACGGGATGCGTCCGGTGTGACGAATGCCGCACGGGGGCGTGTTCGCAGGTTCCCAACCGGAAACTCGCTCAGAACAGGGTGTAGATGAGCGGTGCCGCAGCCGAGCCCGAGAGCAGGATCAGGATCGTGACCAGGAGAAGGGCGAGGATGATGGGGGTCAACCACCATTTCTTGTTGTGCTTCAGGAAGTCCCAGAGTTCGGCGGCGAAGCCGGGTTGCCGTTCCTCCGCCTGACGTTCGAAGGCTGTCTTGCGTTCTTCCATGGGCACCTCAGAACTGCCGGAAATACCGTCCGGGATGATCAACGGTCGAACGTTCCTGCCAGTAGCTTTCCACATGGGAACGCTGCCGGCGAGCCAGTGGATCGTGGCCGGCCATCCGGAGGATCAGGGCGATGGGCGTCAGAACGAGGAAGTAGACGGCCGCCAGGATGACATGGGAAACGAGGAAACCGATGGGGAAGGCTGCGTAGGCGGTGGTCAGGTAGACCGCCTTGAGAACTGCGGGCTGGAGACGGCCCAGGACCGGCACGACGATGGCCAGGGTCCAGAGGAGGGAGGCCGGTCCGGCCCCCAACCTGAACCAGGCCACACATCCGAGCAGACCGAGGAAAGCGAGCCAGATCCAGGCGAATTGGTGAAGCTGTTTGACCGTTGGGTTCCGGTTGATCTCAACGATTCCCATCATGGCCTTTCTCTACCCGAGTGAACCCGTGACCCCGGTCAGTCTACAGCACTCCGTCCCGCTCCGCATGGCCACCGGGCTGCTTCAATCGAGGTCGAAACGGGAGAGATACCTCTGCCGCTCCTCGTCGGGGATCTGGGGCTGCTCCGATTTCAGGAGAATGAAGTCCTCGAGGACGAGAACGTCCATTCCCGTGTTCATGAAGCAGTGATAGGCCTCGGCCGGCGTGCAGACGATGGGCTCTCCACGGACGTTGAACGAGGTGTTGATCAGGACGGGGCAACCCGTCCTGGCCTCGAAGGCCTTGAGGACGCCGTACAGAGATTCGTGCCGTTGGGGATCCACCGTCTGGACCCTGGCGGTGAAGTCCACGTGGGTGACGGCGGGAATGCTGGAGCGGATGGCTTTCAGCCGGTCGAGTCCCCGTGCGTCCCCGGCGTTTGCCAAGCGATGCTCGGGCCTGACGGGCAGTACCAGCAGCATGTAAGGGCTCTCGACGCCTTCCGGCGTGTCGAAGAACTCGGCACAGCGTTCCCGGAGGACGGCCGGGGCGAAGGGGCGGAAGCTCTCCCGGAACTTGATCTTGAGGTTCATGACCGACTGCATCCCGGGATCGCGGGCGTCCCCGAGGATGGAGCGGCTGCCAAGGGCCCTGGGTCCGAACTCCATGCGGCCCTGGAAGAAGCCGATGACCCGGCCGTCATCGATCAGGCGGGCCACCTCCCGGTACAGCTCTTCCGGGTTCCCGAAGCGATGCCAGACGGCTCCGGTGGATTCGAGGAATGCCGCCACCCGGGAGGAGGAGAAACGGGGACCGAGGAGCGAGCCCCTCTGGGAATCCCCGGGGGTCGGATTCCGGGGGTGTTCGAGCAGCTGGTTCCAGATGAAGAGGGCGACGCCGAGGGCGCCCCCGGCGTCCCCCGCAGCGGGCTGGATCCACACCTGCTCGAACGGCCCCTCGCGGAGGATTCGGCCGTTTCCGACGCAGTTGAGGGCAACTCCGCCGGCCAGGCAGAGGTTCCCAAGGCCGGTCACCCGGTGCACGTGACGGGCAGCGCGGAGCATGATCTCCTCCGTCACGAACTGGATCGACGCCGCCAGGTCCATTTCTCGCTCGGTGATCTCGGTCTCGGGGCGGCGTGGCGGACCTCCGAAGAGCGCGTCGAAGGCTCGTGAGGTCATGGTCAGTCCCTGGCAGTAATTGAAGTACCGCATATCGAGCCGGAAGGAGCCGTCCTCCTTGAGGTCCACGAGCTTGTCAAGGATCAGGTCGGCGTAGCGGGGCCTTCCGTAGGGAGCGAGCCCCATCAGCTTGTACTCGCCGGAGTTCACCCTGAATCCGCAGAAGTAGGTGAAGGCGGAATAGAGCAGGCCCAAGGAGTGGGGGAAGCGCAGCTCGTGGCTCAGGGTGATCCGGTTGCCTCGCCCGACGCCGAAGCTGGCGGTGGCCCACTCTCCGACGCCGTCCAGGGTCAGGATGGCCGCCTCCTCGAAGGGCGAGGGGAAGAAGGCCGAAGCCGCGTGGCTCTCGTGGTGCTCGCAGAAGACGATGCGCCGGGAGTAGCCGCCGTGCAGTCCGTTGCGGATCAGCTTTGGGATGTGGAGCTTTCGTCGCATCCACAGGGGCATGGCCTTGAGGAAGGAGCCGAAACCCTGCGGCGCGTAGGCCAGGTAGGTTTCCAGGAGCCGTTCGAACTTCAGCAGGGGCTTGTCGTAGAAACCGACGTAGTCGAGATCCTCCGGACGCATGCCGGCCTCGGCCAGGCAGTAATCGATGGCGGCCTGGGGGAAGGAGTGGTCGTGCTTGATGCGGGAGAACCGCTCCTTCTGGGCCGCCGCCACGATCTCCCCGTCGACCACCAGTGCCGCGGCCGAGTCGTGGTAGAAGGCAGAGATCCCGAGGATGGCTGTCATGGAACGTTCACCTTCGTAACGCGGACCGGCATCGGCGTGACCGCTCTGCCGGAATGCGGTGGGGAAGTGTCGTGTGGTTGGCTGGGGGAATCACGGCCGGGAGCTCTCCGCCGGCGTCGCCGGTTCCTCTTTTTCTCCCGAACCGGGCGCCACGAGGGGTGCCAGACCTTCGGCGATCAGGGCGGACGCCAGGTCACTGCCCCGCTGACTGAGGTGGACTGTGCCGTAGATGTATTCCCGATTCCTGGGAATCCGCCCGGCCAGATCGATCACGAGGATGCCGTTTCTCGTCCCAACGGCACGGATGGAGTCGTTGAACGCCATGTGGAGGTGGCGGAATTGCTCGTAGCTGACCCCGTTGCTGGTGGCGAGGCGGCCGGTCCTGGCCAGCACCTCGGGATCCGGTTGCTCCGTGAAGCGGCTCTCCTGGGTCATCAGGACAGGGACGATCCCCTGGGCCTTGCAGATGTCGATGAAGATCTGGAGGTTGGCCTCGAAGCGGGACCGCATCCACGCCTCGTCCACGTGGATCTTTCGGCCCCGGACCCGCTTGAATTCGTCGGGTGTGCCGTGGTGCAGCGTGCGCAGCTTCTCGTAGAGGTTGGGAATCAACAGGTCCTTGATGGTACGCACCACGTGGTACACACCGATGATCTCGATGGGTCCCCGTGTGGGGTTGTCGTTCCAGTAGCTGCCCTCGTGAAGGAGGATCACCAGGTCGTTGATGTTATGCATCATCACGACGACCGTTGGCTTCAGCGGAATGACCTTGTTGAGCAGGGCGTCGATAGAGTGCAGGCTGTTGTTGCCCGCCATGCCCCCGTTGTAGGAGTTGACCTCGAGGCCGGTCTTTTTTTCGAGGAGGGCGCCGGCCTGACAGGGAAACCGGTGGTCATCGTCCATGTGGAGGCACTCGGTGGTGGAGCCGCCCAGGAACACGAGGGTGATGTCCGGGTGCTCGTGGGGGGCGCCCGGCATGATGAAGCCATTGGAATCGATCTTCAGCCGGTAGTACCGGTTGGACTGTTCCGGAGCCTCCTTGTTCCGAAAGTAGAGATACCTCAAGCTGTTGGGGTTGTGCTCCCGGAGCCGGATGGCCCGTTCGAGCCCCAGCTTGAAGTTGCCCCGCGCCCGGAGGATGCCCTCGGCCAAGGCCATTCCGATGACAGCGCCCAGAACGACGAGAAGCAACCTGGCCATCCATGGGTGCCGAAGGAACCAGTTGTGCGCTTGACCGTGTGCGTTCAGGAGATCCTCCGGCGGGATTCTAACGGATCGATGTTCCGGGTGTCGACGGCGGGCTGGGGGCGGCGGTTCCCCGCGAGCCATCGTACGCAGGGCCATGTGGCATACCCCAGGATGGACCCGCCAGCTCGGGGAAGGCGGCCAGGACGGTGTGCCCCACGCGGCCGGCGCATCCCGGACCGTGGATCGGCGCGGCGGCCTCGGCGAGCAGGAGTTGGGCGTCCAGGGGGTCCTCGCCGGGGATCAGGAGGCGGTGCTCCAGACCTTCGGGGCAGGTCGGCGTCTCGAGGGCGGCCAGGAGGGCGCGGGCGGGCAGGAGCTCGCCGTCCAGGGCCACGGCATGGCGGGCCTGTTCCAGCGCCGCGGCGTAGCGGCCGGAAGCATCGAGGCTCCGGGCGGCCAGCCAGGCGGCCCGTGCCCGGAGCCAGGCGGGACCCGAGGCGCGCCGGAGCTCGGCGGCCAGGGGCGAGGCGGCGGCGACGGGGCGGCCGTCCTCGAAGGCGTCCCCGGCCAGCGCCACGGCGTCGGCGGTCCGCCGGAGGGAGGGGCGCCAGGCCCGGCCGTCGAGGAGTGCGGCAAGACGTTCTCCAGTGGAGGGGGGTGGAAGACCCAGGAGGGTGCTGGCCATGGCCTCGTTGGCGCAAGCGACGGGAGCGCCGAAGAGGGTCAGCGCCGCTCCAAGGGCGAGGGCGGCGGCGACGGCCAGCGCCAGGGAACGGAGCCGCGCCGGGCGAGACGCCAGGAGGATCACCGCGGCGACCCCGAGGCCTAAGGCCATGGGCAGGCGCTGGCGGGCCGAGGGGTAGAAAACGATCTGGACGACCCAGGACAGGCCGGCGAGGGAGAGGGCCGGGAAGAGCCGCGTCATGCGGCCGGGGAGAGCGGGAACGGCGAGGATCGTCAGGACGAAGATCAGCTCGAAGCCCCAGGGCAAAAACCTGCGCAGGCGCCGGTCCAGGTCGTGGGCGTTGATCAGGTCGTGAAGCTCGTAGGGCGCCAGGCCGAGGAGCGCCTTGGAGAGGAAGAGCCTGACGGCCCGCGCTGGCCGTCGCCGCAAGGCGTCGAGGGCCAGGCCCGCCCAGTAGCGGTTGGCGCCGGCGGGACCGACCGGGTGCCCGAGCTCGGCCGCCGCGACCTGACGGTAGGCCACGTGTGCCATGTCGCTGCCCGAGGTGTAGGTTCGGGTGAGACGGTCGACGATGCGGGGAGGCGTCCAGGCACCCACCGGGGACTGGGGCCCATTGCCCTCGTAGAAGACGGGGCCGGGGTTCATGACGGAGAGGGAGCCGTATCGTGTCAGGCGATGGACGGCGAAGGGGACCAGGAGGAGAGCGGCGGCCAGGAGGGCGGCGACGGTGGGCCGCCATCGCCCCGGCTCTCCCGCCGGGCGGAGGGCCCACAGGGCCCACAGGGGGATGAGAACGACGTACTGGGGGCGGGCCATGGCCGCAAGGGCCAGGCAAAGGGCGGCTGCGGCGGCCCATGCGGCCCCCCTCCACCCCGAACCCTCGTCGTGGCGACAACCGTGGGCTGCGTAGAGCGCCAGGGCCAGCAGGGTGGTGATGAGAATCTCCGGCTCGAGCACGCCGGCGTAGACCAGGAGGGGGCGGTAGGAGGCCAGAAGCAGGCCGGCCAGCAAGCCGGCGACGGCCCCGGCCTCGAGCTCGACGGCCAGGGCGGCGGCGGCGCACGCGACGGCCAGCATGACCGTCTGGAGCCTGCGCAGGCCGGGGATCCCGGCCGCCGGGACCGCCACGCGGGCCAGGGTCAGGTACAGGGGGCTGTAGTCCTGGGCCCGCGACGGGTCCCAGTGGTCGACGGCGTCGGGGTACTTGAGGAAGGTGCCGGGCGGGTGGGTCGTCCCGGCCGGCCCCAGGGAGAGGAGCAGAGAGGCCCCGGCGACGACGGCCGCCACGACGGCACGCCGGAGACGGAAGGAGCTCGGGAAGGCCGCCATGGAACTCTTGTACCACGGCCGGCCCGGATGGTTTATGAATTGTCGCAGCCCAGGGTACAATCGTCACAGAGACTGAGACGGAGAGTGCAACTTTTTGAGGAGGAGTGTCCCATGTCACGAGTTCGTTTGTGTGTTGTCGCCCTCGTTGTCATGAGCCTGCCGGCCCTTACGGCCCGCGCCTCCGGACGACAGGTGGTCCATCCTCTGGCAGCCCGTCCCATGCCGCAAGTTTCGGCCCAGGCGGTGATTGGGGTGCCCGTGGCGCCCTCCTCGGCCCAGGCCATCAACCCGTGGGATCTCCGGGAGATCCTCCGGCTGGGCGCCGAGCATATCGTGGCGCAACAGTGCGGCGACGGGGGTTTCGGCTGGCCCCATGATGACTGCTCGACCACCTATCAAACCATCACGGCACCCATCCTGATGGGCGTCCTGACGGCCTATCCCTACGACCGGCAGCCGGGCTTTCTCACGGCTGCCAGGGCCGGTGGAGCCTTCGAGATGGCGTGGGAGTGGGGTAACGGAGAGGCGCGTTTCGGAACCTTTTCCGCCTACTTCCTCTGGCGTCTTTCCCAGGTGACCGGAGATCCCCAGTACGCCAACCACGCTGCGACGGCCTTCTTGGACGAGCTGGAGGCGGGGACCTACGGGCCCGACGACCAGGACACGGCGGCGTACATTGCCTCGATCGTGGCCGGCCGGGCGGGAACCTGGGTCAACCTGGTGCCGTGGGAGCTCCAGACCCTGGTTCCGGTGGCGGCGGCCCTGGGCCACCCGGGCCAGTCGACGGCCTTCGTCGAGGCGATCCTCGATGGCCTCGACGCCATGGACAACACCGATCCCAACAACGTGCCCATGGACATCGACGGGATCGCAGGCGCCGTCCGCGGCCTGGCTTTCGGGGGGAGAACGAGTTTCCCCGCCATCGTGGCACCCCTCCACAGTGGGATCGACGGGATCGACTCCCTGGAGGGTCTGGCCGACGAGCTTGTCTCACTGCAGAACCCCGACGGTTCCTGGAACTGGCACTCCAACATTCCCGCGCCGGTGGCGTCCGACGAGGACACCCAGACGACGGCCTACGCCGTCCTGGCGCTTCTGGCGGCCGACCCTCTGGTGACGGCCGACTACTCCGCCGCCATCGAGGCAGGGCGGGACTGGCTGGCCGCCCAGCAGCTGCCCAACGGTGGCTTCCCCGAGTATCCGGGGGCCGGGGAGAATACGGAGGTCGAGGGGGAGGCCCTGTGGGCGCTGGGCGGCCGCGCCGCCGCCGAGCCCATTCCCGCCCTCGGCGGCCGTGGTCTGGTGATCCTGGCGCTCCTTTTGATGGCCGCCGGTCTCGTGGTTCTGCGCCAGCGGCTGGCCTGAGGCCGGTGACGCCGTCGTGTCTTCCATCCCGGGATGCCATACTCGGGGCTGGAGGACAGAATCATGAACGACATCGTCGAGCTGATGGAGCAACACCGGAGTGTTCGCGCCTACCAGGACCGGCCGGTTCCCGGGGAGGTGCTGAACGCCGTGGTGCGGGCGGCGTGGCGCGCGCCGACTTCCTTCAACGCCCAGGAGATCTCCGTCGTGGTCGTCCGGGATGCCGTGCGGCGACGGCGCATCGCCGAGATTGCCGGCGGCCAGCCGTGGATCGCCCAGGCGCCCGTCTTCCTCGCCGTCCTCTTGGACTACCACAAGACGGCCCTGGGGGTCGCCAGGGCGGGAGGCGAGCAGCGGGTCCACCGTGAGGAGGAAGGCCTCGTCATGGGTGCTGTCGACGCCGGGATCGCCCTCGAAGCGCTGATGGTGGCGGCCCGGGGACTGGGGCTGGCCGTGGTGCCCATCGGTGGAATCCGTCGCGACCCCCAGGCCCTGATCGACCTGCTTCGGCTGCCACCCCTGACCTTCCCCGTGGCGGGGCTGTGCATCGGGTACGCCGTGGCGGACACATCCATCAAGCCTCGCATGGCCATGGAGAGCTTCCGGCACGACGAGACCTACGACGCCGGGGTGCTACCTGCCGCCATCGAGGCCTACGACCGGGAGATCGTCGAGCACTGGCGAAGGGTCGGCCGGATGGGCGGGAAGGCGTGGAGCAGGAACATGGCGGCCTACCTGGGCGAAGGAGAGCCCCGCCCCGTGGGCGAGGTTCTCCGGCGGCAGGGGTTCCTGGAGTCAGAATGATCGGTGCTGCGGAGCCGGGTGCGGAGCATCCCTGCGCCACCAACGCGTGCCGGGCCTGCTGCTTCGAGACCCGGCTGAGCCTCCTGGACGAGGACGTGGACAGGCTCGAGGCCGCCGGGCACAGGGGGTTTGCCGTGGCCGATGTCCGGGGATACCTCCGACTCCGGAACGTCGAGGGCCACTGCGTCTTCCTGGGGCCGGGGGGCTGTACCGTCTACGGCATCCGGCCCGACGGCTGCCGGACCTACCCGTTGGTCTACTACGAGGAGGAGGATGACGTGGACTTCGATACCTTCTGTCCCCACTGGCGGGAGTTCGCCCCCGGGCCCGGTGTCGTCCTCCGGGTCCTGCGCTCCATCTGGATCGACGACCGCCAGGCCCTTCTCCGGCGGAGAACCCGGTTGTAGGTGGAGCCTGAAGGGTCTTTTGTGCCGGCCAGTTTTCGTGTACGATGTGGCTCCCGGCGCCCGCGCCGGGACGACAATCGAAACGGTACGTGCGACCCCATCGTCTAGCCAGGTCGAGGACACCGGCCTTTCACGCCGGCAACACGGGTTCAAATCCCGTTGGGGTCGCCATTTTT
>CAZXNA010000063.1:2670-18498 GCA_964641295.1 uncultured Thermoanaerobaculia bacterium | reverse complement strand
CGGCGGGAGAGGGAACCGCCACTCCCATGGGTCGGCTCCGGGCGATAGAACATTGAGAGCAAAGACTCACGATGGAGGGTAGACAATGAGGATGCAACGCAACCCGGAGCTGGCCTGGAGGGAGGTGGGCGGCGAGACCATCGTCATCCACCTGGGCCGGAAGATGATGTACGGCCTCAACCCGGCCGGGGGCAGGGTATGGGCCGCCCTCGAGGAACCGGTATTCCTCGAGGATCTCCAAGCCTCCATTCCCGCCGAGGTCGGCGCCGAGGAATCGGTGCACGCCGCCGTCCGCGCCTTCGTGGCCGATCTGGCCGCAGAGGGCCTCGTCGTCGTCGATCCCCCCCTCGAAGAGGATGCCACGTCTCCCGACGCCGACTTGGGTGGCGCTCACCTCCCCCGCATCGCCTGGCGGGACGAGATCCGCCGTTTTGCCGGGGCCTGCGCCAAGTACCCGGGCCTCAGTCAGATTTGCGAACAGAACCCATTCAATTCCTGATGCCCGTAGTTTCCCCATTGCTGCCGACTCCCACGCCTCCGGCCGTGGCGATCACCGGCTCGTTCCGCGTCGACCTCGGCGGAACGGTGGTGGAGTTCCAGACGCCGGATCCCCGGTGGCGCGGCCACGCCCGCGAGCGTTTTGGGGCCTTTCTGACCTCCGCACGGCCCACCGTCCGCATCGAGCATCGTCCAAACACCAGCGGTCCGCCGGTGGTCCACGAGAGCTCGGGCACGCTCTTCTTCCTCCAGGGCTCCGCCTGCTGGGAGCACCTGGACGCCCTCCTCTCGACCCTCGTTCCAGAACACGTGGCCCCGTCCCTGGTGGCCCACGGGACCCTGCTGACCGATGGCGAGAGGAGCTACCTCTGCTGCGGCTGCTCGGGAGCCGGCAAGACCACCCTGGCCTCCCTGCTTCCCGACCAGGCCCTGTGCGACGAGCTCGCCGTCGTCCGGACCACACCCCACGGCTTCGAGGGCGTCTCCCTCCCCTACTGGGTGTCACGCCCCGGGTCGGCGCCGCTGGCCGGCGTCTTCGTCCTCGAGCACGCTCCCGTGCACCGGCGGCGGCGCCTCGGCGCCAGCGAAGGGATCCGTGAGCTCCGGCGTCACCTCTGCTGGCCCACCGAGAAACCGGAGGCCCTGGCCCAGGCGTTCGCTACCCTGACCCGGCTCGTCCAGGAGGTCCCCGTCTGGCGCCTGGGTTTCCGGAAGGATCCCGGCGTCTGGGATCTGATCACAGAGCCTGCGCCGTGAGCTCTCCGGGACGCTTTCCACAGCTCGTCATCCGCGCCGCCCGGGAGCACATTCCCCTGGACGTCTCCCTCGAGCTAACCAACCGCTGCAACTTCCGCTGCGCCCACTGCTACATTCCGGACTTCGACGCGCCCGACGGCCTGTCCACCGCGCGTATTCTCACGCTCCTGGAAGAGCTGGCGGACATGGGCACCCTCTTCCTGGCCCTGACGGGAGGCGAACCGCTCCTCCGGGAGGACTGGCCGCGCATCGCCCGGCGGGCACGGGAGCTGGGCTTCCACGTCATGCTCCTGACCAACGGCTCCCTGATCGACGAGGCCGCCGCCGATCTGGTGGCGGACCTCATGCTTGAGGTCCGCGTCAGCTTCCATGGCGCCGACCCAGAGACCTTCGATCGGGTAACGGGTCAGTCCGGTTCCTTCGAGCGTGTTCTGGCGGCCGTCGAGCGCCTCGCACGGCGCGGTGCCGACGTGGAGCTGACCGTTCCCATCACGGCCCTCAACCCCCAGGCCGCGACCGCCGTGCCGGCACTTGCCCGCGAGCTGGACGTCGGCTTCAAGCTCTACACCTCCATTCTGCCCGCCAAAGACGGCAGCCTGGCCCCAATCCAGCTCCGGCTTCCCGAGGAACAGGCCGCGGCCCTCCTGGACGGTCCCGCGACGGGCTGTCACCTGCCCGACGAGGAGCATTCCGGGGCTCTCAGGGATGGTCCCCTCTGCGCGGCCGGGGTTCGTTACGCCGCCATCTCGGCGTCGGGGGAGGTGCGTGCCTGCACCGTGCTTCCCGGTTCCGCCGGAAACCTCAACGAGCAGAGTTTCCGGGAGATCTGGGAAGGTTCGCCATGGTTCGAGAGGCTACGGGGCATCACGGCCAGGGACCTCCGCACCTGTTCAACGTGCAGCAAGCTGTCGTACTGCGGCCGCTGCCATGCCCTGGCCCTTGTGGAGGACGGGGATCTGCTGGGCCCATCGAAGACCGCCTGCGAGCGCGCCGCCGCCATTGAACGCCTCCACATGAGAGGAGCCTGATGCCGGGACGAACACCCTGGCTTCTCCTCCTACCGGTGGTCCTCTCGGCTTCCTGGCGCGCCTCCCGCTGTTTCGCGACGTTGCCCCTGGACCGGGCGCTGAAGCAGCTTGCCGACGCGCCACTCCTGCCGGTTCCCCTCCGCGACCCCGTGACTCTCCGGGAGCTGGTCGACCGGATCCTGCCCTGGCTGCCGCCCCGCGGCCTGCGCTCCTGCCTCAAGCGCTCCCTCCTGCTGGTGGACCTGTGGTCCCGATGCGGCCTCACGCCCCGCTTCCACCTGGGCTACATCGACGGCGGCGGATCACGAGACGGCCATGCCTGGGTCACCGTTTCCGGCAGCTGGACTCTCTCCAGCGATCCCGGCCCCTCCGCGGGTGTCGTCCTCTGGGAAACCGTTCCCGCCGGCAAGTGAGACGGGACTCGAACACCACGGCGCGGTTCGCCTCAGCGCCGCGGTGTCGGATGCAGGGACGGCGTTGGAGCGTTGGAGTAGGTTCCATCGCTGTTGGTGGACCAGTGGGGGACCGGTGGCCCGCGCCGGCCCGGATCGCACCAGATGAGGTCCCGTGGTGGCAACGGAAGGGCCACCGACGCCACCTCCGGGCCCTTGTCCATCCCGGCGATGCCGATGCGACCGTTCTCCAGGGCCACGGCGACCGACAGTCCCGACGGTGAGCCCGCCAGCCGAACGGGCGGTGCCTCGAGGGAGACGCCCTTCTGGGGCTTCCACGTCAGCTCCCCCTTCTTGACCTTGAGCTTGTAGCGGTCCAGGCGGCCTCCGCCCTCCGTCGCCACCGCCACCACCAGGGTCTTCCCCCACGAGCCCCCGGCGGCCACGCCCTCGGCCGAGCCGGCGCAGGGGATGACCGCGACCGTCTCGAAGGACCCTCCGGCCAGCATCCGCACCCCTTTCGACCCCTCGGCCAGGGCCAGTATGCCCAGGGAGGGAATCATCACCATGGAGCGGGTCTCGGGGTCCAGGTCGATTTTCCGGATCACCCGCCGCTCCAGCAGGTCCACCAGCCAGAGACGCACCTCGCCACGGCCGTCGTGCCGCCGTTCGAGGACCAGCACGTGGAGCTCTCCAGGCAAGATGATCACCTGCCAGGGATGACGGATCTCCGCCTCCACCTCTCCCAGGAGGGCCCGGCCCGGCCAGCTGACGATGAGGACCTTCCCGGCCACCACCACGTACCGGTCGGACGCCTCCCCGAAATGGGGCATGGTCACACCGTCGAGCTGCCCCGTCACCGACTGGTTCCGCAGGTCCACCACCGTCGTGCGGCCCCGGGTCAGGTCCGGCGCGAAGAGGATCCCCCCCGGCGCCGGGAAGAGCCAGGCCACCCGGCCCACCTCGACGGCCCTGGCGACCCCCGTGGCCGGATCGATCAGGTACAGCTCCGTGCCCGCCGAAGCGGCCACCATCCCCGTGGGCGGCGCCTGCTTTCCAAAAACGGGTCCGGACAGCAACACAGCGAGGAACGCCACGAACACGGCACGGCGCGAGATCATGGCCCCACTCTACCCGATCCTTCATGCCATACTGGATTCGTGGACGACCTCAAGGCCCGCCTCCTGGCGCGCGCCTCGGCCGAGGGCTTCGACCTGGCCGGGGTCACGGCGTGCGGCGAAGCGCCGGGAGCGGCACGATTGCGGGCCTGGCTCGAGGCCGGTTTCCACGGCGGCATGGCCTGGATGGCGACCACGGCGAGGCTCCGGGAGGATCCCCGCCGCCTCCTGCCGGACTGCCGCACCGTCGTCGCCGTGGCCATGAGCTACCACACGCATCGGCCCCTCTCCCTCGAACCCCTCCCTCCGGGAACGGTCTGGATCTCCCGCTACGCCTGGGGCCGCGACTACCACCGGATCCTCAAGAGGCGCCTGATCCGCCTGGGCCGCTGGCTCGAGGATGCCAGCGGCGGGTGCTCCTGGCGGGCCTGCGTGGACACGGCTCCGGTTCTCGAGCGGGAATGGGCGGCCATGGCCGGACTCGGGTGGATCGGCAAGAACAGCTGCCTGATCAACCGCCACCTGGGCTCCGAGCTCTTCCTCGGCCTCCTGCTGACCAGCGTGGAGCTGCAACCCGACCCTCCGGCGACGGCCCACTGCGGCCGCTGCACGGCCTGCCTGGACGCCTGCCCCACCGGTGCCCTCCTCGAGCCCGGCCTCCTCGACGCCCGCCGCTGCATCGCCTACCTGACCGTGGAGCACCGCGGACCCATTGAGTCCGGCCTCGCCACCGCCATGGGCGCCAACGTGGCCGGCTGCGACATCTGTCAGGAAGTCTGCCCCTGGACACGGAAGAGCCACGAGACATCCCACCACGAGTTCTTTCCGGCGCCTCACCGCTTCCGGCCGGCCCTGGACGAGCTCGAGGCCCTGGACGAGCCCGGCTGGAAGGCGTGGCGCCGGGGATCGGCCCTCAACCGGATCCCGTGGGACGCCTTCCGCCGCAACCTGGCCGTCGCCCGCACGAACATGGAAAAGCGTCCGGCCGCGAGGGCCGACGACGAACAATCCACATGACACCCTCCCCGGCCGACCTCCCACCTCCGCTGGTACACTTGTCTCGTGGATAGCATTGCGCAACACCTGCCGCCGGACCTGGCGGCCTTCCTCCTGACCCTGGCCATCTCCTTGCTGATCGGCTTCGAGCGGGAGGAGTACCGGGACGACCGGCCAGGCTCCTTCTTCGGCGGCGTCCGGACCTACCCCCTGATCGGTCTGTCGGGTTTCCTCCTGGCCCTGGTCTTCCCGAAAAGTGCCGTCCCCTTTGCCACCGGCCTGCTCGTGCTTGGCGCCCTCCTGGCCCTCTCCCACTCGACGGCCCTCAAGACCCCCCACATGGGGATCACCTCGGAAATCTCCGCACTGCTGACCTACGGCATCGGCGGCGCCGCCGCCGCCGGCTACCTCTGGCTCTCGGTGGCCACGGGTATCATCGCCGTCCTGTTGCTCCACGAGAAGGAGCGGCTGGAGAGCCTGGTGGACCGCGTTCCCCGCCAGGAGCTCGGCACCCTCCTGCGCTTCCTGCTGATGACGGGCGTCATTCTGCCTGTCGTCCCCAACCACGAGTTCACCGCCTTCGCCATCAACCCCTTCAAGATCTGGCTCGTCGTCGTGGCCGTCAGCGCCGTCTCCTACCTCAGCTATCTGCTCCAGCTCCGGTGGGGCGGCCGCGGCCTGATTCCCGCCGCCATCCTCGGGGGCGCCTACTCTTCCACCGCCACCACCGTCGTGCTGGCGCGACAATCCAAGGTCAGCGCCCGGCGGCCCGTCCGCTACGCCGGGGCCATTCTGATCGCCACAGGGGTCATGTACGTCCGTCTGTGGATTCTCGTCATCCTCTTCGCACGCCAGTTGGCGGAGCGCCTGACGGTCCTGTTCTGGGCCGCCGGCCTCTCCGCCATCCTCGTGGGCATCTGTCTGGACCGGTACCGACGCCGCAACTACCCAACCCGTGAGGCCGCAGACGAGGAGCGCGCCCGTTCGGGCAACCCGCTGGAGCTGACGGCGGCCTTCACCTTCTCCGCCATTTTCCTCGCCGTCCTCGTCGCCACGCGCCTCGTGGCCCAGTACTTCGGCAATACCGGCGTCCTGATCCTGTCCGCCATCATGGGAACGACCGACGTCGATCCCTTCATCCTGGGCCTCACCCAGTCCGCGGGCCAGGGCGTCTCCATCGAGACAGCCGCAGCCGCCGTCGTCATCGCCGCCGCGTCGAACAATGTCATGAAGGGGATCTACGCCCTCATCTTCGGCGATCGGAAGGCCGGCAAGCTGGCCCTCGCCCTGCTGGCCCTTTGGGGTGCAGTCACCATCGTCGTGTACTTCATCATGTAGGGCCGGGCGGGGCCGACCCGACGGCCCCCTCAGTAGTCCAGACCCAGCTCGGCGAAAGTGGAGGACCGGCCGCGGAAGCCGATGGAGACCCGCTCGTGGTCGACGACCACAGGAAGCCGGTGCTCCCAGCAGAATTCCTGGAGCTCCACCAGACGCCCGGGCTCCCGCGTCAGGTTGATTTCGAGGAACCGGACCCCCCGCCGCCGCAGGTCCTCACAAAGGGCCCGGCTGTGGGGGCACCCCTCGGCCGTGAAGACCCGGATGGTGTAGATCCCCATACCTCACCAACTCCCTGGTGCGACCGCGGCGACACCAGCCACTGCCATGTCTCCCCGGTCGCCGGCGCTTGCCATGTGCCTCGAGCACACCACGGCGCCGTCCCGGTCGAAACGCCACACTGACAGGCGTCTCCACGGTCTCGCGACGGAATTCGGTGAGGCATGTGGACCCATGGGGCTCACGAGCTGTCATCCTCCCGGAACTTCCGTATCAGGCCCTCCAGCTCCTCCTCGAGGACGGCCATGCCGGGCTCCATGGACGACAGGATCCGGACATCGTCCCGCCAGCGGGGGGAGACCTTGACCCGCAGCCCGAGCCATACCTTGACCCCCAACCGCGCCTCGAGCTCCTCCCGAGCGGCCTTCCCGACGTCCCGGATCATCCGCCCCCTCTTGCCGATGACGATGGCCTTCTGGCTGCCACGCTCCACGTGGATGACGGCCTCGATCCTGAGAAGCCCCGGCTCCTCCTCGAAGCTCTCCACCACCACGCCCGTGGTGTAGGGCAGCTCGTTGCGCGTGGCGTGGAGCAGCTTTTCCCGGACGATCTCGGCGACCCAGAACCGCTCCGGCTGGGTGGTCGTCACTTCCGGCGGGTAGAGACGGGGCCCCTCGGGCAGCGCCGCGAAGAGGGCCTCCCGGAGCTCCTCCAGCCCCTCCCCCTCGAGGGCCGAAATGGGCAGGACCGGGGTTTCCGGACGCCGCTCGGCGTAGCGCGCCATCAGCGGCAGCAGCTCCGAGCGCGGTTGCACCAGGTCGATCTTGGTCAACAGGCCCAGGACGGCCGGTTTGACGGAGTCCAGCATGTCGAAGAGGAACTCCTCCCCTCGGCCCCAGGCGACCGAGGCATCCACCAGATGGAGCACCAGGTCGACCTCTTTCAGGGCCGAACGCACCTCCTGCATCATCCGTGAGTTGAGCTTGTGCAGGGGTCGGTGGACTCCTGGAAGATCGAAGAAAACCGCCTGGCCGCGGGGGTCGTCGAGAATCCCGACGATCCGGTTGCGGGTCGTCTGCGGCTTGTCGGAAACGATGGCGACCTTCTCCCCGATCAGGGCGTTGAGCAGGGTGCTCTTTCCGGCGTTGGGACGCCCCACCAGGGCGACCAGGCCCGAGCGGGGTGCCTCAGGCATCGCCATCCTCCTCGCCGGCGTCGAGCCGTTCCACGAGCAAGGAGGTGATCCGACGCCCCTCCACCTCCTCGACGACAAAACGGAGGCCGAGGCTCTCCTCGGACACGACGGCGCCCGTCTCCGGCATGGTGCCGTAGCGCGCAAAGACCAGTCCGCCCACCGTGTCGACCTCGTCATCGTCCACCGTGACCCCAAAGAGCTCCTCCAGGGTTTCCAGGGGCACCCTTCCCTGGAGCCGGAACCTGCCATCCCCCAGCGCCCGCCACTCGGGAGGTTCACCGGCCTCGTGCTCGTCGCGGATTTCGCCAACGATCTCCTCCAGGACGTCCTCCAGGGTGACCAGGCCCGCCGTGCCGCCGTACTCGTCGATGATGATGGCCATCTGCTGGTGCTCCCGCTGGAACTCGCGCAGCAGATCCCCAAGTTCCTTGCTCTCCGGTACGACCAGGCAGTCCCACGCCAACTCACCTGCACATGGACGCGTCCCGGCACGAAAGTGCTCGACGACGGACTTGACGTGGACGACGCCCTTGACATCGTCGATGGTCTCCCGGTAGACGGGGATCCGGCTCCGGTGGGTCTCCGCGAAAACGCCGAGGAGCTCGTCAAAAGGAGTCGTTTCCTCCACCGCCACCATGTCGGTCCTCGGCGTCATGACCTCCCGGACCGTCGTGTCGAAGAACTCCACGAGGGATTCCAGCAGCTCGCCCTCGTCCTCCTCGAAGAGCCCCGCCGCTTCGCCAACGTCGAGAAAAGCCTGGATCTCCCGCTCGCTGGCCTCCTCCTCGTCGTCCTCCGGAGCCGGAGCTACGTCGGCCCTGTTCCCGCGGGCCACCAGGGCCAGGAGCGGCGCGACCAGGGGACGGAGGCCCCGCAGGAGGCGGGCCAGCCCCTCCTCCGTGATACTCCGCCGGGTCAGGCGGGCCAGGCCCACGGCTACCAAGGGTACAGCGAGGCCCCAGGCCAGCCTCCACGGGGAGGCCCCCCGCCGGAGAACGATTGCCAGTACCCAAATGAGCGAAAGAGCGATGACCTCCGCCCACCGGATGGCGTCGAGCACCCGCGAGAGCTGGAGCTGCCGTTCATCACTCCCCGTTCGGAGCAAGCCGGGGTTGTCCTCCAGTAACCCCTGGAAGCGGACGTTTCCAAGCTCGCCCAGGCCGCCGGCCAGGATCTCGAGGAGAAGAAAGAGAAGGCCCGCGAAACCCAGGGCCAAAGCCAGGGTGACGGGGTTCGCAAGCCACATGGCCAACTCGGAGGTCATGGCAGCAGCTCCCTCCTGAGCTCGAGTTCGAGCGCGTTCATCTCCCCTCCATCCGTCTCGTGATCGTAGCCCATCAGGTGCAGAACACCGTGCAGCACCAGCTCCTCCACCTCGCGCTCGATGTCGTGATGGAGCTCCTCCGCCTGCCGGCGCGCCGCATCCAGGGAGACGGCCACCTCCCCGAGGAGGAGCAACCCGTCGGGAAGACGATCTCCGGCTGGGAAGGACAGCACGTCGGTGGCGCGGTCGACCTGGCGCCACCTCCGGTTGAGCTCGCGAAGCCGCTCGTCCCCGGTGATCAGCATGGAGACCTCCACCCCATCGACCCCGAGGGAGCCGAGGGCCGAGCGAACGAGACGACGCAGCCGTTCAGCCAGTGGACGTCTGTTTCTTCGTTCCCAGGTGATGGGCACCCGAATCACGGTGATCCTTTCTCTTGTTGAAGTCGAAGCCGGGGTAGTCGATCCGGCTGTGGAACATGTTGCTGAGTACCAGCAGGAACGCCGAGCTGACCTGCTCCAGCTCCTTGAAAGTCAGCTCCGTGTCCTCCAGCTGACCATCCTCCCGGGCATCCTCGACGATCCGTTCGATCATGGCGCGGATCTTGTTGGGTGCCGGGTTTTCCAGGGTTCGCGAGGCTGCCTCCACAGCATCGGCCAGGAGCAAGATCCCCAGCTCCTTCGTGAAGGGTTTCGGCCCGGGGTAGCGGAAATCGCTCTCCCGGACCTCCTCTCCCTCCCGGGCCTCTTCCTTGGCCTTGGCGTAGAAGTACCGGATCAGCTTCGTCCCGTGGTGGGTGGCGATGGCCTGGCGAACCGGCAGCGGCAGCTTGGCCTCGCGCGCCAGCTCCAGGCCCTCCCGGATGTGGTTCTTGATGATGGTCACCGACATGGAGGGCCTGAGCTGGTCGTGGGGATTGGGGCCCCGCTGATTCTCGACAAAGTAGCCCGGCATGGCCAGCTTGCCCACGTCGTGGTAATAGGAGCAGACCCTGAGCAACAGGCCGCTGGCCCCGACGGCGTCGGCACCGGCCTCCGCCAGGTTCCCAACGGCCAGGGAGTGCTGGTAGGTCCCGGGCGCCTCCAGGGAAAGCCGCTTGAGCAACGGGAGGTTCTGGTTCGAGAGTTCCAGCAGGCGCAGATCCGTCGTCACCCCGAAGAGCCCCTCGAAGACCGGCAGGAAGAAGGTCGCGATCCCCATGGCCAGAGGACCCGCCATCAGGGCCATCAAGCTTCCCACGGCGATTTCCACGGGGGCGTCGGGCAGACCACGGTAGAGCTGCAGGGCCCCCACCAGCAGGGCGCCGGCGACACCGACGCCCAGCCCGGCCCGGGTCAGCATGGCCCGGTCCCTGTACCGTTCCGTCAGGAGCACCGCCGCCAGCCCCGTGGCCATGACGAACATGGCGGTCACGAGATCCCCGCCGAGCATCATGGTGACCAGGAGGGCCTGGGAAACGGAGAACAGGATCGCCGTGGGCAAACCGAGGAGCATCAACGCGGCCGCAGGTCCCGCAGCGTGGGGCAGGCCCCAGAAGAGGACCTGGGCCGACGCCACCAGGGAGCTCTGGCTGTTGAGAGCCGCCGCCTCTGCCACGAACACGCCCAGCCGCTCCACTGCCGTAAAGACGATGGTCAACATCAGGATCGTTGAGAGGCGAACCTTCCAGTCGCCGGTCCGGACGAGTCGACGGATCACCTGGCTCCACCCGAAAACGACCAGCAGGACCACCAACAGCGTGCCGGCCATGGAAGCGTAGCTGGCAGCCTCCAAACGCTGGGCCTGAAGCTCGTGGAGCCCGGCCGCCACCTGCGCGCTCACCGTGTCGCCGCGGCGCACCAGCACCTGTCCGCGCTTGAACTTCTGGAACCTCGGGGCCACGGCCTCCGCCGCTTCCTCCACGCGACGGGCCGTCTCGGCGCGGTCGTAGACGAGGTCGGCCGTCAGGTTGGTCGTCAGAAAGGCCGTGACCGGTTTGATCCAACGACGGCGAATGGCGTCTTCCTCAAGGACCGCCGAGCGAACGGCCGGTTCCAGCTCCGTCCGCAGGTCGAGGGCCGACACCAACTCCGAGACTTCGACACGCCGCTCCGATCCGCTGGCCAGGTTCCTCAGGACGATACCGTTGGCGCCCCGCCGCTCGATCCGTCTCTTGTCGTCAATGATGTGCCGGCCATGGATCTGATCGACGACCCGCAGCAGAGCCGCTTCGAGCTCGGGGGAGCACCCGGAGCTCTCGAGCACGTTGGCCATGGACTTCCCGATGTCCAGCTCGGAGACCGACTCCAGCTCCTCCCTCGAGAGGTTGCCCCTCTTCAGCTCATCCGTGCAGATCGCGAAGAGGGAACGGATGGCGTCCTCCGACTCCTTCCGCACCCTGGGGTCCAGGTCGAATACCGGCGGCACGGAACGCCGTGCCTCCTCCCGTAGCCGCTGGGTGGCCCTCTCGTCGGGCACGGCCACGTCCCGCTGGACCACGACATCGAAGGCCGCCACCTCGCCCGGCTTCCAGTTGGGAAGCCTGCCCACGGTGCGAGGCATGACCAGCCAGCCGCAGAGGAGGATCGTCAGGCCGGCCCAGAGGACCGCCTGGTCCATGATGCGGTCCCACCATCCGGCACGGACCTCGAGCGCACGCTCGATGCCCGCCGAGACTCGGTGGTTCTTCCTCCCCATGGCTCACGCAGCTCCATGCCGCGGTGATCGGCGATCGGCTGGGCTACTCACGGCCCGTGTCTCCCCGCAAATGCTCGGCCTCCCACCGTTCGTAACGATCGACGATCCGCTGGACCAGCCGGTGCCGTACGACGTCCCTGTGAGTGAACTCGATGATCCCGATCCCCTCCTCCCCCCGGAGGATCTCCACGGCCTCCACGAGGCCGGAGATTCTTCCACTGGGCAGATCGATCTGGGTCGTATCCCCCGTGATGACGGTCTTGGAATGGAAGCCCATGCGCGTCAGGAACATCTTCATCTGCTCCCGCGTCGTGTTCTGGGCCTCGTCGAGGATGATGAAGGCGTCGTTGAGGGTCCTGCCCCGCATGAAGGCCAGTGGAGCGATCTCGATCATCTGGCGCTCCATCAGCTTGGAGACCTTGTCGTAGCCCAGGATGTCGTAGAGGGCGTCGTAGATGGGTCGCAGGTAGGGGTTGATCTTCTCGGCAAGATCGCCCGGGAGGAAGCCCAGGCGCTCACCGGCCTCCACGGCCGGCCGGGTGACGACGATCCGGCGAACCTGATTGTCCAGCAGAAAGGCCGCTGCCATGGCGACCGCCAGGTAGGTCTTGCCCGTCCCGGCCGGGCCCGTCGCGAAGACGTAGTCCTGCTGAACCACGGCCCGCATGAACCGTCGCTGGTTGACGTTACGGGGAACCACGAAGCGTTTGAGGGCCGCCGGAATGCTGGCATCCAGGAAAAAGTCGGCCAGGTCGATCCCGGGATCCTCCTCCAGCACGCGGACCCCAGTCCGGAACTCCTCCCGGCCGACGGGCACCCCGGCCTCCACGAGCCGGTCGAAGCACTGCAGGAGCCGGAGGGCGATCTCCTCATCCCCGGGCTCGCCGGAGATGCTGACACGGGTTCCCCGCGCCTGCACCGAGACGCGCAGCCGTTCCTCCAGGTAGCGGAGGTTGACGTCACGGACGCCGAAGATCCGCTCGGCGTTCTCTTCGTGAAGGTCTAAGGTTCGCATGGCATGGGGTTGGGGATGGCCTCGTTGGGACCGACCACCGGAGAATCGCGGCCGGACTCCAGCCTGCATATCTCACCGACCTTCGTCGCGAGACCGTGGCGATGCCTGTCAGTGTGACGTTTCGACCAGGGCGGCACCCAGGCGTGCTCGAGACATGCCCCAGATGACACCGCTGCGAGAAACGTCGCGATGGCAGGAGTCTCCACAGCCATGCCAGGAAGTCGGTGAGACATGCGGATTCGGCCGCCGCCGCAGTTGGCGCAGCCACGGCAGGACCGGGCTGAATCACTCACCGATCTGTGGGTGGAGAGTTTCCGGCAGCGGGACGTCTGGGTCCCCGCCGTTCGAGGTTTCCGGTACGCTTGCGTCCGTCATACGCGGCCATTGTACCAGGAAAGCCGACGGGGAGCTCTTGGCCCACCCTGGTATGGCTCTACCAGCTCCTGCGTCCGTCACATCACGGACCGGAGTCACGAGTTCTCTTCGCCGGGGTTCCAGAGGACGTCGGGGACACCTGCCTCGTGGTTGAGCCATCGGGCGAGGACGAAGAACAGGTCCGACAGGCGGTTGAGGTACGGTACGACGCCGTCCGGAAGCGTTTCTCCTGTGTTGGCCACGTTCAACACCCGCCGCTCGGCCCGGCGGCAGACGGTCCGCGCCAGGTGGGCAAGGGCGGCCGCCCTCGTTCCTCCGGGCAGGATGAAGGCGTGGAGGGGTTCGAGCCCGGCCTCCATCTCATCGATCCACCGCTCGAGTGGGGCGACGTCCCAGCGTGAGCGATTATCCCCCAGCCGGCGGTCCGGATCCGCCAGGGCGCCCCCCAGGTGAAAGAGCGTCTCCTGGACGCCCCCAAGCCGAGCGGCCGTTCCCCCCGGAAGCGGTTCGGCCAGGAGAACTCCTACAACGGCGTTGAGCTCGTCGACGGTCCCGTATGCCTCGACACGGGGGTGGTCCTTGGCCACCCGTCCGCCGGAGACAAGTCCCGTCTCGCCGCCGTCTCCCGTCCGGGTGTAGATCTTCACCTGGACATCATAGCCGACACGCCGCGGAGCGGGTTATAGTTACCCCATGGGGCGTCGAACCGTGCGTACCGTCCTCCATCTCTCGCTGCCCCTCCTCATCCTGGGTGCGCTTCTTGGGGGCCCTGGAGTCTCACCCGCCGCCGCCGTGGAGATCTGGGAGATCCAGGGAAGCGGCGCCGAGTCCCCCCTCATGGGCCAGCGGGTGACGACCGGACCCAACGTGGTGACGGCCCTGACCCCAAAAAGCTTCTTCATGCAAACGCCGCCGGAGCGCTCGGACGGCGACCCGGCGACCTCGGACGGACTCTACGTCTACCTGGGGCACGAGCCCGATGTCCGGGAAGGCGATCTGGTGGAGGTGACGGGAACGGTCACCGAGTACTACGGGATGACCGAGCTCTCGGGAAACCCCGAGGTGACGGTGACGGGCCACGGCGCGGAGATTCCGGACCCCATCGACTTCGGCCCGACCCTTCCGTCGCCCGACGATCCCCCGCCGGAGCGATCCCTGGAACGGTACGAAGGCATGCTCGTTCGGATCCAGAACGGCACCATCACTGGACCGATCGAGGGCTTCTTCAGCTTCCAGGTCGTGGCCCGGGACGGCCGCGCCTTCCGGGAGCCGGGAATCCCCTACCCCGGCGAGCCCGGTCTCCCCGTGTGGGATGGCAACCCCGAGATCTTGACGATCAACCAGGCGCTCTCCGGTCCCGTCATCGAGTTCCCCGACCTGGGGTTGGGCGCCGGCCTGTCCATCCACGCCATCCAGGGACCCCTGGCCTACGACTGGGGACGCTACGAGGTGTGGATCTCCCCGGGGACGTACACGGTCAGCGGCGAGGTCGAGGCCCACCCGGCACGGTCAAGGCTCCGGGGTGAGATGACCCTGGCCACCCAGAACGTCCAGCAACTCTACGACACCATGGACGATCCCGACACGGAAGACTGGGCCGTGCCTCGGGAGACCGTCGACATCAAGCTGGCCAAGCTCTCCCTGTGGATCCGGGGGGTCCTCCGCTCTCCCACGGTGATCGCCCTCCAGGAGGTGGAGAACCTCGGCGTCCTCCAGGAGCTGGCCGATCGGATCCTGGCCGACGGCGGTCCTCGGTACGTTCCCTACCTTCTTGAGGGCAATGACGTGTCCGGCATCGACGTGGGTTACCTGGTCGGCGAGGACTTCGCCGTCGATTCGCTGGAGCAGCTTCAGACCGGCGAGCACTTCGACTACGGGGGCCGTCAGTACACCGTCTGGGACCGGCCTCCGCTCTTGATGCGTGGCCGCTTCACGGGCAACGGAGCCCCCTTCCCCCTGGTCCTGCTCAACGTCCACCTGCGCTCCATGAACGGCATCGACGGGGACAACGCCGGCTTCGTCCGGGAGAAACGCCATCAACAGTCCCTCCGGCTGTCCCGAGCCATCCAAGCACTCCAAGAGGGCGAGCCCGGCATCCGCCTCGCCGTACTCGGGGATTTCAACGCCTTCGAGTTTACCGACGGCTGGGTGGACGTCATGGGACAGATCGCTGGCCGTCCCGATCCCCTGGGCGCCCTGATCCCCGCCACGGACGAGGTCGATCCGGACCTGACCGATCAGGTCCTGAGCGTCCCACGGGACAGTCGCTACTCCTTCATCCACGAAGGAACCGCCCAGGTTCTGGACCACATCCTGACCACCGCCGCCCTCGATCCATGGATCCGGGGTGCCATGTTCACCCACGGCAACGCCGACACGCCGGACTCCTGGGCCAACCTCTCACTCTTCCCGGAACGCTGCTCCGATCACGACGGTCTGGTCCTCTACCTGATGACCGACGCCAACGGAAACGGCATCCCAGACGACCGGGAGCCACCGACTCCACGGCGGGTCCGCGCACGGCTGTCCCCCGCCGCCCCGTCCTCGGTCGCGCACCGCGACGAATAGAACGCCCCGCAACCGTCGCCACATTACGATCCTCTCTCCATCCACCTGCCTTCAGTGTCCGGGTTTCCGGTGGGAATCGTAGCGAGCGACGTCAGACGGTGCGAGATTCGCCATTTCTCGCAGCCCGCGCGAATGAGGCGTAGCCCAGCTACGCCGCAGCCGGGCGACGGCGAGATGGGCCCGTATGGAAAGTAAGTCAGTCGTGAACCGCCACTTCGTCCAGGGTCCTTCCCCAAACCAAACGCGGCAAACATCTTCTTCCAACTGAATGATTCCCTTTCCACCTCTCTTCACCTGCCTTCAGTGTCCGGGTTTCCGGAGGGAATCGTAGCGAGCGGCGTCAGACGGTGCGAGATTCGCCATTTCTCGCAGCCCGCGCGAATGAGGCGTAGC
>CAZXNA010000063.1:0-2570 GCA_964641295.1 uncultured Thermoanaerobaculia bacterium | reverse complement strand
CCAGCTACGCCGCAGTGAGCGCGGGCAAGAAAATGGCGAAGATCGTGCCGTATGACGCCGCGCAGCCGATTCCCTCCGGAAACCCGGACACAAAAAAGGTGTGGCTGCGTGTCCGAGGGAGGGAACGCCACAGCCACAGAAAAAAGAGGATGGAGGGTCCTTATACTCAGCCGGGCGAGTCAATGGACCAGAGGGCCTGGTCTCCAACGCCCGTTACTCTCGATCGATGAACTTGGGTCAGATCCTGATCCAGTTCCCGGTACATCAGGGGGAGCGCCTCGAGGAAGCGATCGACGCATTGGCGGATCTCGGAAGGACCGTGGGGCCAGATGGACACTTCCCCCTGGCTCAGGGGCAGCACGGTCACCAGCTGGACACCGAGGTAGCTGGCCTTCCGGCTGCCGTTCAGGGAGCTGAAGGTCGGGAGCAACCTGAGGATCTCCTCCTCGGGCGCTGCGCCAAAACACCGGGAGAAGGAATGCAGCTCCACCCGGCGCCCGTTGCTCAGCGTCGTACCCGCAGTCCTCCTGAGGAATTCAACGACCCGGCTTTGCAGGGTCTGATTGTCGTCGCCCATGTAGCTGAAGACGGGAATCGGGATCCCAAGAACCAGAAGACCGAAGCCACCCGCCGGAAGAACCGTAGTGGAAAGACCCGATGGCATCTCGGTGACCGGCACGTCGAAGCGCTCGAGCAGGCTTTGACCCAGGGGAAAGACACGGGCTTGAAGCAGCCTTGGAGAGACCGTCTGTTCCCGGGAAGCCCCTTCAACTCCTCCCCTTTCCCATGCGCCATCCATCCTCTCCATGGCCAACCCCATTTGCAAGGGCCGTTCCAGGAACAGGCGTCCGGGAAAAACACAATACAATCAATGAGTTCAACGAACGTTGCAAGACCGAGGGGTTCACCCTCTGCTAACCGTGGTTGACAAACCTGTCAACCAGCGGAAGCAGCTTCCTCAGATCCCGAGCCGCCGCATCTTCTTGAACAGGCCGGCCCGGCTGATCCCCAGGCGTTGCGCCGCCCGGCTCTGGTTGCCGTCGGTCTCCTCGAGGGCTCGCAGGATCAGACGGCGTTCCAGCTCGTCACGGGCCTCGCTCAAGGAAAGCTCCAGGAGGCTCTCCAGGGTCCCATCGCCCCGGCCGGTCCCACCCCCGTTGAAGTCCGGGGAGACCTGGTCGAGGTCGATGACGGCGCCCGAGGTCACCATGGCGACCATGCGGATGATCTCGCTGCGAAGCTCACGAACGTTGCCCGGCCAACGCCAGGTTTTGAGAACGTCCAGCGCCCGGACCGTGATCCCCGCAACCCGTTTGTTCATGCGCTGGGAGGTTTCCTCCAGGAAAGCGTTGACAAGGATCGGGATGTCGTTCGTGCGTTCCCTCAGCGGTGGGATGTGCAGGTGCAAGACATGGAGGCGGTAAAAGAGATCAGCACGGAACTCGCCCCGTTCCACGGCTTCCTCGATCTTCCGGTTCGTCGCCGAAATGATCCGGACATCGTAGGTGGTCGGCGTGTCGTCCCCAACCCGGTAAACCTCGCCGAACTCCAGAACGCGCAACAGCTTCGCCTGAAGACGCTCGGGAAGCTCGCCGATCTCGTCGAGAAAAAGCGTTCCGCCCCGGGCGGCGTGAAACCGTCCCGGCCGCTCGCTGACACCCGTCGCCGCGCCCGGTGCGACCCCAAAGAGCTCCGCCTCCGTCAGGTCCGAAGGAATCGCGGCGCAGTTGACCGGAACGAACGGTCCCCCGGCCCGCCGCGACATCTCGTGGATTGCCCTGGCGAAGAGTTCCTTCCCCGTGCCGCTCTCCCCGGTAATCAGGACGGCCTCGTCCTGCTTGGCGAACTCCGTCGCCAGCCGCCGGCAGGCCACGATTGCCCTGGAGTCCCCGAGGATCGTTCCAAGAGGGCCCTCGTCGCCCGGCTGGACACCCGAGCTGATCCGGGTCCCCTGGGTCCCTGCTTCACGGACGGACACCACAATGCGGAAGGCGGCGACGATGGCACGAAGGTCGTTGGTCGCCGGGATGTTGTCATCGCACCCCAGGACGAGGCAGTAACCGTCCTTCAACCTCGCCGCCAGGAAGACGTACTCCCCCAGGCTCAAGCGGTTGATCTGGTACGACGCATCATTTGCGTCCTCCGTCAGGCACTGTAACGTCTCCTGGAATGCCTCGTGGAAGGTGCCCGGGTCGGGGAGATCGCCCGAGCTGGACACCAGCGCCAGCCGGCCTCCCGGATCGAGGTAGAAAAGCAGGATGCACCTGAGCCCAAAGCGCTGCATGGCCCCCCGGAGCAGGATCGAGAGGCCCCGGTGATCGAGATAGTCAGCGACCTCCTCCATCAGGGCAGAGAGATCCTCCGGACCCGACGCCTTCCGGAACTGCATGGTCTGGGACCCCGAACTCTGCTCCTGCTCCTCCCGGCCCGCCGGACGGATCTCCTCCGCAAGGGCGAAGGTCCCGGACGACACCTCGAGAACCGTCAGCTCCGCCGATGAGACCTGAAGACGATCTTGGGCTTCCCCGGAAAAAGTGGACACTGAGTTAAGGGGGATAGAGTGGACTGGG
>CAZXNA010000062.1:0-18501 GCA_964641295.1 uncultured Thermoanaerobaculia bacterium | reverse complement strand
AGGCCCGAGAAGATGTCATAGGTCAACCCTTCCTCCTCCCGGAGGCGCTGGAAGAGTCGGCTGGAGGCGCCACCCCCCAGGATCCGGTTGAGTACCAGCAGGGCGGCAACCTCCGGCGATGAGATCCCCTCCGCGGGGAAGGCGAGGCGCGCGTAGGCCTGATCTCCGGCGGACCAGGGCTCCACCGCGGTGCCGGCGGTGAATTCGAGACCGGGCAGGGTCGGCGTCCGAAGGGGCGTTCCGAGGGGCAGCCGCTCGAGACGGCGAGCCACATCCTCGGCCTCCACATCCCCGACGACGACGGCCAGCAGACCGCCCGGACGGACCAGCTGACCATGGTGGCGCCGGAGGGAGCCGGGCGTCAGGCGCTCCAGGGAGACCCCATCGCCGATGATGGGCCGCGCCAGCGGGTGGCCGCCCCAGGCCGCCCTGAGAATCGCCTCCTCGACCCGGTCTTCGGGGTCACTCCGGGTGAGGTCCAGCTCGGCCAGGGCCACACGCCGCTCCAGCTCCACATCCTCCGGGTCGAAGGTCGGATCGAGGACCGCGTCCACCAGGAGATCCAGGGCCCCGTCCAGGGCGTCGGCCGTCGTCTGGACGGTGATCCCCATGCCCTCCGCCCCTGTCCAGGCATCGACGCCACCGCCGAGACGGTCCACGAGGCGGGCCAGCTCACGGCGATCGCGCCCCCCGCAGCGGCGCAGGGTCAGGTGCTCCACCAGGTGGGTCGCCCCGGCCAGCTCCACGGGGTCGTGGGCCGCGCCGCGGACGAGCCAGACGCCGGCCGAGACGGTCCGGCGACCCGCCAGACGCCGCACGAAGAGGCCCGGGAGGGGGAATCTGCCCTCGTTCATGGCCGGGAGTCTACACCACCCGGCCGAGGGGGTTGCACAGCGCTCCGTCGGAGGAAGAGAGACCCACGGTACCAGCAGGAGGTCGGTCAGGAATGCGGGCCAGACTCAGAACGGTTTCCCGCCGGTTGGAGGACGCCGCCCGCCTGGGGTTGAGCCGCCCGTCGGGGGAACGCTGCCCGGAGGTCTCCGACCACTTGGAGGCCGGACCCCGCCGGCGGTGGGCGTCTGGGCCTGCACCTTGAGGACGAACTTCCACTCGCAATAGGTGCTGTGACCTTCGTAGATCTTGATGCTCTTCTCACAGCTGCGCGAGTACACCCCGATGATTGGACCGATCTCCATGGGAAGCTCGTCGGGAGGCGTTCCCGGGGGCGGAGTCGGGAAGGGCGTCGGCGTCACCGTTGGCGTCGGCGTCGCCGGAGGACCGAACCCGCCACCGGCACCGCGGCCGCCTCCGATACGCCGGCCGCCCTGGCCCGGGTGGATCAACCCCCAGTACCAGGAATCGGTGATGGGGTCTTTCCACATCTTGCGGATGACGCGGGGCTTGGCGTCCCAGATCTCCTTGAGGGAGTTTGGGAATCGCCCGTATTTCTGCCGGTAGAGCCGGATTGCCTCCACGTACTGCCGGCCGCGGAAGATCAGCTCGGCCTCCTTCTCACGCCGCATCTGGAAGGTGACCGTCTGGACGGCGACACCCATCATGATGGAGAGGACGGCCAGGGCGACGAGAACCGCCACCATGGTGAACCCTCCCTGGGAGCTCCGGACGCCGACCTCATCCGCCATGGCTCACCACTCCGAGTAGGGCGTGCCGTCCAGCCCGTTGCCCTCCGCTCCGGAGCGGACGTCGATGATGCCCGGCCCGCCACCGGCCTCCTCGTTGGGCTGCAGGTCCTCCTCATCCTCGGCGGAGGCGTACTCGACCTGCCAGGTCTGCGCCGACTTGGTGATTGGGTCCTCGGGAAGACGGCGGAGGTAGCCCTCGGAGACCAGCTCCTCCAGGGAGCCGGGATAGTGTCCCTTGTCCGCCAGGTACTGGTCGATGGAGGAGCGCATCTGGTAGAGGTCCTCCTTGAGCACCGCCTCCCGGGCGCGCTGGGGGGCGTTCTTCATGGCGGGCATGGCGATGGTGGCCAGGATGCCGATGATGGCGATGACGACGATCAGCTCGATCAGCGTGAACCCCCCTGCCGGCCGGCGCACGCCTGGCACCGCCATTTCCACGGCGCCTCCTCGATCGCCGGTTGGGGAGCCTTCCGCCCCGGGGTCCCAGCCCCCACCACCGGACCGCTGTGGAACGAGATCCGTCGTTCGCAAGAGGAGAGCTTGATGCAACATGGTTACCAGTCCTTGTACTTTGTGCCGTCGATGGCCGTCCCGTCGGACTTCGTATAGACGTCGTAGACGTTCTGGCCACCCCAGCTGTCGGAATCCGCTTCATCCTGGTACGAGCGCAATCCCCACTCGGTTGTTCCCGTCATGGGATCCACAGGGATCCTCCGCAGGAACTTCCGCTTGACGGGCTGGCCAACCACGGACACCCCCTCCACCAGTGTTTCCAGGTCCGGTGGATACCCCTCGGTCCCGAGCTTGACCTCGATCATCCCCTGGTCGGAGAGCCGCTTGTACTCGTCGATGGCGTTGCGCATCAGGCGCAGATCGAGACGGAGCTCCGCCTCCTTCCGGCGCTTGACCGTGTACTTGGCGACCGGCAACACCATCCCGGCCATGATGGTCAGCAAGGCCGCCACCATGACCAGCTCGGCCAGGGTGAACCCCCTCTCGCCGTGGCGCCGCACCGGGCTCATCTCAGTCCCCCTCCTCTGCAGGCCCACCGATGACATAGAGGGAGGCACTGGCGGCCGAGGCCGTCACAGGGCTTCCCCCCTCGTCCATCGCTCCGTTGGATCCGATGGCGATCGGGCAGACACCGGACGCCGTGGCCCGGAACCCCAGGGTTCCAAGGAGCTGGTTACTCTCGTCCGAGTGGGTGACCGCCAGATCCAGCTCGACCCACCCCTCCTTGGGGTCGCCGCCCCGATTCATCTCGATGACCCCCGGCGGGTAGAGGATCCCATCGAGGGACGCCCGCTCGGGATCCCAGCTGACGCCGACCTTGAGGCGGTAGCTGCCCCTCAACCCCGCGAGACCCAACTGCATGGAGGCCGAATCCCCGACGTGCACCGAGGCCACTTGCGGCTGCATGAACAGGTCGAGCTGGGGCATCTCCTCTTCCACCACGGGGGCGGGCGGGATCTCCAGATCCCCGACCAGCTGGCCCTCGCCGTCGGGAGGCGTCACCCTGAAGCCTATGTCTTCCTGCTTCAACCCGGAGTCAGGGACCAGGGAAACGCCGGGCTGAGGTGTGGTCTTCTGCTTCGAGGGGAGCTTGAAGCGAGGGTTCCGCCGGGCGCGGCTCTCCCACTTGGCCCGATCGCTCGCCTGTGGGCTGGGGGCGTCGAAGGGACCCTCCACGCTCTTTCCCGAGCGGATCCGGGGCGTGTTGCCCGAGAACGACATGCGCTTCTCGGTTCCGACCCAGACGGGCTCCAGATCCACCTCCTTGATGTCCGGGAAACGGAGGATGTGGGGCGTCAGGGTCAACACCAGGTCCTGGGTGTTGTGCTGGGTGCTGTCGTTGGTGAACAGCCGCCCCAGGATCGGGATGTCCGAGAGCAAGGGGAACTTGGTCTTGGTGGAGCTTTTGTCCTCCTTGTAGAGGCCGACCAGCATGTTGGTCTCACCATCCTGGAGGCGGATCACCGTGGTGATGGTCCGGGTTCCGATGATGGGCTGGTTGTCCTCGTTGTAGCCCGCAATGTTGGAGACCTCCACCTTGACCTTGAGGGTGATCTCCCGGTTGTGGTGAACCCGCGGCTCGACCTCGATCTTGATACCGACGTCCTGGTACTGGTAGGAGGTGATGGGCACCACGTTCCCACCGATGGTGTTGGACGAGTTGAAGGTCGTCGTCGGGATCGGCTGCCTCGTCCCGATGTGAAGCTGTCCCTTCTCCCCCTCGGTGATCCGCATCTGGGGCTGGGCCAGGGCCGTTGCGTCCGTTGAGTTCTTGACCAGGTTGATCAGCACGTTGGGCACGTTGATGGACCAGTCTCCACGGCTGATGTCCTTGATCTTGTCCAGGGGGACCGTCCCCTCGCTCCCGCCCACTGCCTCCGCATCGAGGTTGATGCCGAATCTGTAGGTGGAAAGCCGCATGCCCAGATCCTGAAGCTTCGTCGAATCGACCTCGAGCAGCTCCACATCGACCATGACCTCGGCCTTGGCCTTGTCCGTCGTGTTGATCAGTCTTTCCGCGATGGCCACCTTGTCCGCGGTGTCGCGGATGGTGATGGCGTTGAGCTGCTCGTTGCTGGCGATGCGCCGGGCCTCGATCAGGGAGCGCAGCATCTTGTCCACGTCCTTGACCTCGGCGTTGGACAGGAAAAAGGTCTTGATCACCAGGTCCTCGTAGTCGCGCCGGTTCTGCGGGGTGTCGTCCGCGACGATGATGGTGTGCTCGTCCAGAACCTTGTAGAACTGTCCGGCCGCCTGCATGACGATCTCCAGGGCCTGTTTCGCCGTGACATCCTTGAGCTCGACGGAGAGCTTGTCATCCTTGAGCTTGGGATCGAAGAGGACATTGTAGCCGTAGGCCTTGGCCAGCGCCTTGTGGATCTCCTTGATCGGCTTCGGCTTGGGGAAACTCAGGGTGATGGGCTCCGTTGACTTCGGATTGAGCAGGGGCGGCTTGACCTTGGCCTCGGAGGCCCTCCTCTTCATCTCCTCCAGGCTTTCCTTCCCCTCCGGGCTCGTCAGGATATTGAGATCACGCTCCACCGCCCTGAGCTCCTGGGCCGCGAACTCGTGGGTCGGATCCAGCTGGACCGCCATCTGGAGCTCCTTCTTGGCGGTCAGGAGCTGGCCGATGTCCTTGAGGGCTTCCCCGCGTCTGAAGTGCTCCTGGGCCGCACGCTGGCGGGCCCTCAGGAGCTCCATCCGGTACTTGGGGTTGCCCGGATCGTTGGCCAGGGCCTCCAGGTAGTAGTACACGGCAGCGTCCCAGTTCTGCTTCTTGGACGCATCCTCCCCCTGGCGGACGACCTTGGACGTCGTCGAGCATGCCCCTGCGAGCAGGAGCCCCATGACGACCACCGATCCCATGAACTTTCTACTTCTCAAGTGGAACACGAGTCGTGACCTCCTCGGGATAACCTACGTAACCGATCTCGACGGACTGATACCCCACGTGCCGAACGATGAACTTCTCGTCGAGAACACCGCCCTCCACCTGGACCCTGACCTTCTCGCCCTTGCGAAACACCGCCACCATGCGGTTGGCAGGACCAAAGTAGCCGATGAAGGTGTCGCGGAAGGGTGGAGGCGGCGGCAGTGACCGGCCGTCCCTCGTGCGGATCAACCGTGGCGTCGGCGTCGGGCGTGGCGGCCTCGTGGGGAGCGGAGGACGGGTCGGGCGCGGCGGGGCGGGTGTCGGCGTCGGCTTCGGTCCGAAGGCGAATGGGTTCCGACCGATCCCGCCCGTTGGCTCCGGCACCGGTGTCAGGACCTCCATGGCGAGGACGGGAACCCGGTGGACCGTGAACTGCACGTCCCCTTCGGACGCGGAGGATCCGGCCTCCGCCCCGTGGGGGAGGTAACGGATGACCAGGACGATCAGGACGACCACCAGAACACCGAAGAGCAGCGTGAGGCGTTTCCGCTCGGCCGGCGTCATCGCTGACATCCCGGACCGTTTCCGCCGGCCGTCAGGGCCTTGAGCAATCTCTCGTCGGCCCGGGCCAGGTAGGTGGAGATGTGAACGGCGACCTTGAGCTCATCGCTGGCCGTGCCCTTTTCCCCCGCCAGCCGGATGCTGTCGACCACAAGAAACTGTGGGCTGGCCCTCAGGGAGTTGAGCAGATCGACGATCTGGGAGTAGCGGCCCGTGACGGTGAACTTGATTCCCAGCTCGAACAGCCCGAGCTTGTCGAGCTTCTTGGCATCGTAGGCGAAGCGGCCGGGACGCAACCCCGCCACCCGGTTGGCAACGCCGACGTCCCGCAGAATCGGTGTCAACCGCTCGTTCAGGGAGCCGAACACCTTGTCGTTGAGAAAACCGATATCCGTGTACAGTTTCTCCACCGCCGCACGCTCTTTGGCCGCCAGGAGACGGAAGCGTTGCAACCGGGCCACCTGCTCCTCGAGACGCTTCACATCCTTCGTGACCTGAGCCTGCCTCCCGACGGTCTTTCCGCTGAGCCAGACGAGTCCCCCGATGCTGAAGGCCAGGAAGAGCGCAGCCGGCAGCCAGACGGGGAGGAGCCGCCTCCAGGCCAGGGTGTGCTCTCTCATACCCCCCCCCTCTCCGGATGGTAGAGGACCTTCATCACGAACTCGTAACCCATCCCGGATTCCTCGGGCGTCGTTTCCGACCGTGGGAGCGGCCGTTCGAAATGGGGGTCGTCGATCATATTCTGGAGCAGCTCCAAAATGGCGTCCCTCGTCTGGGCCGTTCCCTTGAGCCCGAGGGAGAGCCCCTCCTTGGAGACCGCCGGCGTGATGCGCTGAAGGCGCACCTGTCGCGGCAGCACGGCACCCACGTCCCGCAAGAGACGCGGCCACGAGAAGCCGTAGGCCTCCAGAATGCCGTCGAGGGCGGTGACCTCCCGCCGCAACCGTTTCCACGGGACCTTCTCCAAGGCCCCAACGTCCCCCCGGACCTCGGCCTTGAGCTCCCCAACCCGGGTCTCGAGCTCCTTCCTCCGCTCCAGCAGCCGTTGGAGCCTGGTGTTGCTCGACATGTAAAGGCCGACGTTGACGGCCATGAGGATCAGCCCGATGGCCGCGGCGGTCGTCGTGAAGATCCACACCGGGCGTGTGTTGAGGAAAGGACGGGACGTAAGGCTCGGGACTCTCATGCGGGCCTCCCGCCGACGACGGGCCGGATCGTGGACAGGATGGAGCGGCCCCGTTCCTCGATTCCCGCACACGGGGGAGCCGATGGTGGGGGCAACACCTCCAGCCCCTCGACAGCCTCACAGGCCCTCCGCAGGGCATCGGCAGCTCCGGGATCCATGGCCGCCGGCACCACCCGCACCGGACCTTCGATCCCCAGCCGCTCGCTGAGGAACAACCTGGTCGTCCGGAGCTCCCGGGCCACCACGGCCCAGGCGCCTTCGGAGGGTGGCAGAAGCCGCGTATGGACCAACCCCAGCCGGCCATGGACACGGGCGATCATGGCCATCATCCCCGGCTCCACCTGAACGACCATGGTTTCGCCAAGTTCCCGAGGCACCCCCTCACCCAGGGCGAAGATGGACGGAGTCAGGAGAGCGGGCTGCAGACCGGCGGCTTCGAAGGCGGACTCCAGGTCCTCCCAGGCTCGCGCCACCCCGGAGACGCTGAGCACCTTCCAGCCACCCTCCGGTATCTTCTCCGCCTGCGCATCGATCCTGAGCTCGGCGGGACGAATGGGGAGCAGCTTCTTGAGCCGCCAGCGGACGACCTCCTCGAGCTCCGCCTGCCGGCCCGGCGCCTCGTCGAAGTCCAGCAGGTGCAGACGGACCCAGGAGTTGGGCACGACCACCGACGGGCGCCGGCTGCCCCCGATCCTCTCCTGGAGAGAGCGGACCGCGGACGTCAACAGGTCGCCGTCGACCGCGTTCAGGCCCACGGGCCCCAGATCGAAGGCACCCTCCGGCACCGGGGCGTGGGCACAGACCTGTCCAGCCTTGCGGTCCTCGTGGAGCACCACCATCGTCTCGGCCGACAGACCCCAACCCGTCCTGGGGTAGGGAGTCGTCAGCAGCTCCCGCCAGTTGATCCCCTTGATGCTCATTGGACGAAGGTCACCTTGTTGACCTCACGCAAGGTCGTTTCTCCCGAGAAAACCTTCTGCAGGGCCGATTCCCGAAGGAACCGCATCCCTTCGGCCTTGGCGGTCCTCTTGATCTCGGCGGCCGAGCGGCGCTGGAGGATCAGCTCGCGAATGTTGTCCGAAAGCCCCATCAGCTCGGAGATGGCCAACCGCCCAAGGTAGCCCGTACCGTTGCACTCGATGCAGCCGGCCCCCTCATAGAAGGTGGCGTCGGCGTAACGCTCCGGCTCCAAGCCCGAATCCTCCAGCAGCTCGTCCGTCACCTTGGCCTGCCGCTTGCAATGGGGGCAGATCCTCCGGACCAGCCGCTGGGCCAGGACGCAGTTGAGGGCCGACACAAAGTTGTAGAGGTCGACGTTCATGTTGAGGAAACGCCCGATGACGTCGACGACGTTGTTGGCATGGACCGTCGTGAAGACCAGGTGGCCCGTCAGGGCCGACTGAACGGCGATCTGGGCGGTCTCCTCGTCCCGGATCTCGCCGACCATGATCTTGTCCGGGTCGTGACGCAGGATGGAGCGGAGCCCGCGGGCGAAGGTCAGCCCCTTCTTCTCGTTGACGGGAATCTGGGTGATCCCCTTGAGCTGGTACTCGACGGGGTCTTCAATGGTGATGATCTTGTCCTCTGTGGTGACGATCTCGGAAAGACAGGCGTAGAGGGTCGTCGTCTTCCCCGAACCCGTGGGCCCGGTGACCAGGACCATGCCGTAGGGCTCTCGGATGAAACGCCGCAACTTCCGCTTGGTGTCGGGGTCGAGCCCCAGGACGTCCAGGTTGAGGGTCCGGAACTCCTGGTTGGCCGATTCCTTGTCCAGGATCCGGATGACGGCGTCCTCGCCATGAACCGTCGGCATGATGGAGACGCGAAAATCGATGGTCCGGCCGGAGAAGCGAACCTTGAACCGGCCGTCCTGAGGAACCCTCTTCTCGGCGATGTCCAGCTCGGACATGACCTTGATCCGGCTGATGATGGTCGAGTGGTGCTGCTTGTCGATGGGTTCCATGGCCTGGTAGAGCACCCCGTCGATGCGGTACTTGACCACGACCTCCCGGTCCTGGGTCTCGATGTGGATGTCCGAGGCGCGGCGCTGGATGGCGTTGAACAGCACCGAATCCACAAGGCGGATGATGGGGGAAGCGTCCGCCGTGATCCGGTCGATGGACAGGACCTCCTCCCCATCCTCGGCCTCCTGGACCAGCTGGAGCCGGAACCCCTCCGTGGCCTCGTCCAGCACCCGCTGGGTCGATTCGGATTTCTCGAGGATGTCCGAAATCTTCTTCTTTGGACCGACAGCGACGTCCAGTGGCTTGGCCAGCATGGTTTCCAGCTGGTTGACCCCGACCACGTCCGAGGGGTCGGCCATGACGACTCGCAACATGCCGTTCCGTTCCTCCATGGGGAGGAACTGGTAGCGCAGCATCAGCTCGACGGGGAAGGTCCGGAAAAGGTCCGGATCCACGTGGAACTCCTCCAGCGGATCGAAGGGGAGCCCGAGTTTCTCCGCCAGCATCCGGGCCTGCTCCCGATCCTCCTCTTCCCGGGTCTTCCCGGCGCCGCCGAGAAGTACGAGGGTCTCGTCAAGGTTCGAAGGTTCGCTCATGACTCTCCCTAGTGCATCCTGGAAACCAGGGTCAACAGCGGATAATAAACCGCCAGAAGCAACCCGGCCACCACCAGGCCCATGAAGACCAGGACGGCGGGCTCGAGAAGCGTGACGATCCGGTTGAGCAGAAAGTCGATGTCCTCGTCGAGAAACTCCGAGGTGTGGGACAGCATTTCCGGCAAGGCGCCCGTGGACTCCCCGACCCGCATCATGGCGATGGCCAGCTCGGGAACCAGTCCCGTCCTCTCCAGGGAGTCCGACAGGGACTGGCCCTCCCGGACCTGGGGAATGGCGTTGAGAAAGCTCTCGGAAACCCAGGCGTTGTTGATGGAGGTGACGGCCGTCTCCAGGGACGGAACCATGGGGATACCGCCGTTGAGCATGACGCCCAGTGAACGGGTGAACTGGGAAAGGGCAAACATGTGGGCCAGGCGACCGAGGACGGGCAAGCGCAGCTGGAGGCGATCGACGATCTTCCGCCCCCGCGGTGTACGATGCCATGCCCTGATGCCCCAGATCACGGCAACCAGCCCTATGACGATGAAACCGATCTCGTCGTGCATGAACTCGGCGATGGTTATCAGGATCTTCGTCGGAAGGGGAAGCTGGGCATCCAGCTGGGTGTAGAAACCCGTGAAGTTCGGGATGACATAGGTCATCATGATGACCACGAGGCCGATGGACAGCATGATGAGGACCGCTGGATAGGTCAGGGCGCCGACGACCTTCCTCTTGGCGGCTTCCATGGTCTTCTGGTAGGCCGTGAAGCGGGCCAGCATCCCCTCGAGGTCCCCTGACCGTTCTCCGGCCCGGAGGGTGTTGGCGTAGAGGCGCGGGAAGTTGTCGCCCAGGGAGAGGAAGGCGTCGGACAGGGAAACCCCAGTCGTCACCTGCTGGTGGACCTTCTCCAGCAGGGAGCGGAAATGGGGGTTGCCCTGCTGCGCCGCCAGGAGCTCCAGGGACTGGGTCAGGGGAAGGCCCGCCCGGAGCAGCGTCCTCAACTGCGTGTTGAAGATCATGAACTCCTGACTGCCGACCTTCTCCCTCCTGGAGAAACCGGGCACCCGCAGCTTCAACCGCGGCGCCGTGACGGAGAAGACGTGGAAACCCTCCTGCTCCAGCTCCTGACGGAGCGCCTCGGCGGACATGGCCATCCGGCGCTGCTCCAGCACGGAGCCGTCGGGCGCTCCCAGACGACAAAGAAACTCAGGCACTCAGGATCTCCCGGGCCGTTTCTCGGGCTCGAGGGCCCGCACCATGAGCACCAGCGCCCTGTCGCTCTCCTCCGAGGAGCTGGTCCCGATGATGACCCGCTGCCTCGGCGAGAGGACGGCCCGCGTCCTCAGGAGCGGATGTCCGTTCGCAGAGCCCCTGCGCGTCAGGGTCAGATCGTCCAGCACCAACCGCCGGGATCGCAGCATGCCACGGACCGTCGCCGCTCCGCCGAACTTCCAGGCGATCCGGAGATCCTTGGCCTCCAGCACGGCCCCCGGAGAGGGGCCCGCCGGCGCGACACCCAGCCGCTGTTGCCAGGAGGCCGTCGTCGAAAGCCGGTAGCGCTTCCCGAGATCGACCTCCATGGGCCCGGGAGCGTCCCACTCGAGAATGGCCTTGCCAACGATCCGGTAGGAGCTGAAGTGGAACATCTTGCGGACCCCGGGGTCGATGCCCTCCAAGTCCGGTGCGCCCGGCTTCGGAGGATCGTTGGAGGCCTCGATCAGACGAACCTCCACACGCATGCTGGGCTGCGGTTGATCGAGGACCTCGAGGATCTCCCCGATCCGCCGGACGGACTCCGGAGTATCCTGCACGGTCACCGTATCCTGGGCGGGATGAACGGTCACGCTGCCCGCGTCCGAAAGGAAGACCTGGGCCACATCGCTGGCTTCGGCGGCGGTACGGTACTTGAGGTGGAAGGTCTGCACGGCAACCTTGGCCGGCGGCTGCGTATTCGTCTTCCCGGAGTCCGCGACGCCGGGCGAGGGTGCCGCGAGGAGAATCCCGACGACACATGCGCTCACGAGTGCCCTTCCCAGCATCACAGCTCCAGTGAGGGATCGACCACGAAGGTCACGTTGGTGTTCTCGTCTGCGGCCAGCTGGTAGACGCGAACGTTCTCGCCCTCGTTCTCGATATCCACCTCGGGGGCCGCCTCCCGGGTCTGGACCGCGGCCGCCGTCCGGGGTGCGGCCGGATCCTGCCGTTCCATCTGGTGGAAGGCCAGCCCGCCTCCGATGGCGACGACGGCAGCGGCGGCTGCCGCCAGCCACGGCCGCCGACGCGGCCGGATCCGGCGCTCCAGCCGCTCCCGGCGGATGGAGGCAACGACGGAATCCGCACAGGCCTGCGCCCGGGCGC
The DNA here is from genome assembly GCA_964641295.1 of uncultured Thermoanaerobaculia bacterium. Lineage (GTDB taxonomy): Bacteria > Acidobacteriota > Thermoanaerobaculia > Thermoanaerobaculales > Sulfomarinibacteraceae > JAADFK01. The sequence continues at coordinate 6,805 of CAZXNA010000062.1, read as the reverse complement.
CGTCGTTCTCCCTCCTGGCAGCGAGGGCGAACAGCAGGGACGGCTCTCGCTCGAGGGCGGTGACCCGGCAGCTGGAGCAGGCGAGCAGGTGCTCTCTCCAGGCCGCCCGTCCATCCTCCGGCAACTCCTCGGCCAGGTACCGGGGCAATAGCTCCTGAAAACGTGTACAGTCCATCATGCTCTCCTGTTCCGTGCGGGCACGTACTCCGGATATCGTTCCGCCATGGCGCGCCGCAGCGCCCGCCTGGCCTGAAAAACGTGATTCCGGACGGTCACCGCCGTACAGCCCAACATCCGGGCCACCTCGGCTGTCTCCAGCCCTTCCACCTCGCGCAGGATGAAGGCCGCCCGCTGCTGTGGGCTGAGATCGGCCACCAGATCCCGGAGGATTCGCTCGACGTCCTTCTCCTCCACCAGCTCGCCCGGCCGCCCACTGGACGGCGCCGGACGAAGCCAGACCGCTCCCCCGTTGACGTGGGCACGCTCCCGGCTCGAACGGGACCGGATGACATCGATGGCCAGGTTCGTGGCGATGCGGTGGACCCAGGTGGAAAACTTCCACCGGGGATCGTAACGGTCCAACCGCTGCCAGGCGCGGAGCCAGGCCATCTGGACCACATCCCACGCCTCCTCCTCGTCACCCAGCATTCGGGCGACCACCCGGTGGATGGAGCCGGAGTATCGCCGGACCAGCTCGCCAAAGCGCTCCTCGTCACCCTTCCGGGCGGCCTCGACGAGATCAGCCTCTTCCATGACCCGCCCCTCCCGGCACGAAGACTCCTCGCTGGTCCACACGACACCAAGCTTCAACGGCTTCCCTCCCTCCTTCGTTTACGGAGCACGCCCCCCGGGCGTCTAGCCCGCATTCCCAACACACTTCCTGCTGCAACCCTGGAGACGCCGTTTCTCCCGGCGACGCTGCCTGCGACGTGCCCCCTGCACGCCTCGGCGCCGCCCCGGTCGAAGCGCCACACCGGCAGCCGTCTCCACGGTCGCGCGATGAAGGTCCGTGGGAGGTGCGGGCAGGTTCCTTCACCTTCCTCATGGGGTCACGATACACTAATGGCCAGTGGGCCGGACGACCACGTCGGGTCAGGGAGGACGCTATGGACATCACCATTGAGTACTGCGTGGTGTGAAACTACAAGCCCCGTGCCGCCGGTCTGGCGGCAGAGATCCAGAGGGAGCTCGGTGTGACGCCCACTCTGATCAAGGGGAAGGGAGGCATCTTCGACGTCATCGTCGACGGCCGCCTGATCTTTTCCAAGCACCAGCTCCATCGCTTCCCCGATCCTGGAGAGGTGACACGACGCATCCGGGAGATGCAGAAGACCGACTGAGAACACCGCCGGTAAGGACGGCCCTCCGAAGAGGATCGATCAGCGGTCCTCGTGCCCGTCGGCCACGTCGCCGGCCCGGCCCATTCGCGCCATGGTGCGCTGCAGCCGGGGGCGCCAGCTGGAGCGCTGCCGCCAGAAGAACACGACGAGGATGACACCGAGGAGCGCGGTAACCGTCCAGACGGTCAGAACACGAATTAGGTCCGCCTGACCCTGGAGACGCCCAAGGTCCTGGGCCATCCACCACCCCAGGCCGCACCAGAGGGAGACGTGGGCGACCAGCGCCACCAGGTCGATGGCGAGGAAACGGGGCCAGCGGATACCGGAAATGCCGCAGGCTGCCAGCCAGGCCCCCCGGCCCAGGGGCAGCACCCTTCCCGGAATGAAGGCAATCAACGCGGCCCTGGAACGCTCCAGCCGGCCCGTGACCTGCTCGAGCCGCGGCGCGATGCGGGGGAAGCGTGCGACTCGGGGCCTCAGCCACACACCGCCGGCGTAGACCACCTGGTCCGTCGCCAGGTGCCCGACGAAGGCCGCGGCCAGGAGGAGCGCCGCCTCCCTGGGCGATCCCGCCCTGGCGGCCATGACTCCGACGGCCATCATGTACACCTCTTCCGGCAGCCAGTGACCGACGATCCTGATAACGACGGGCGCCAGCAGGACCAGCCAGATGGCGTTGGCCTGAATCACGGAGATGGCGGCCGTCAGCTGTGATTCCACCGGCGCAGTATACCGCACTAACCCCATCCGACGGTTGAAACGCCGCTCCACAACTCCAGTGGCCCCCGGGGCTGGCTTGGGTACAATGGTCACCGTGCACACGACGCGCGATCAGATCCGGACGGCCCTCGCCTCTGCGTACCCGCTGATTTTCCTCGTCGGCGCGGAGGAGGAGCGCCTTCAGTCGCTCCTCGAGGGTTTCGCCAGGGCGGCCCGCCCGGAGCCCCTCCCGGTCCGCATCTGGAACTGCGTCGACGGCTTCATCGGCGATGGCTCAACCGGACTCGAGGATCCCATCAAGGCCCTGGGGTGGATCGCCCGCGAGGGTCCCAACGGTTTCTACATCTTCAAGGACCTGGACGGCCTCCTGGACGACCGGCGGGTGCTCCGCCGTCTTCGCGACACGGCCATGGCAGTCCGGAACAGCGGGCGTTTCCTCTTCCTGCTGACACCGGGCCTGGAAGTCCCGGAACGCCTCAAACCGCTGTCTTACGTCGTTCTCTCGCTCTTTCCCGAGGAAGCGGAAATCCGCGCCCTGATCGCCGAGCGCCTGGCCGGCAGGGCTGTCGATCCGGTCCTCACGGACCGGCTGATGACGGCCCTCAAGGGGATGAGCCTGACCGAGGCCGAGCACCTGCTGCGGCGACTCCTGGCGCGCCACGAATCTCTGGGGGAGGAATTCATCCGGGACGTGCTCTCGGAAAAGGAGCAGATCACCCGCAAGGAAGGGATCCTCGAATTCGTCCCCACGGAGGAGGGTCTGGCCGATATCGGTGGCCTGGACCAGCTCAAGCAGTGGGTCCAGGAACGATCCAGCCTCTTCACGGCCGAGGCCCGGCGGGACGGGCTCCCCATTCCCAAGGGCGTCCTCCTCATGGGCATGTCCGGTTGCGGCAAGAGCCTGGCGGTCAAGGTCATCGCCCAGGTCTGGAGGCTCCCGCTCTTCCGCCTGGACATGAACCTGGTCTTCGCCGGCACCCACGGCTCCCCCGAGTGGGTCTTCCACCGCGCCCTCCAGGCCGTCGAATCGGTGGCCCCCGCCGTTCTGTGGATCGACGAGATCGAGATGGGAATCGCCGGCTACCACGAGGGAGAGTCGGGATCCCTGACCCGCATCTTTTCGACCTTCCTGACCTGGATGCAGGAGCACCGGGCCGAGGTCTTCATCGCCGCCACGGCCAACCGCATCAACCTTCTGCCCGCGGAGATCATCCGGAAGGGACGCTTCGACCAGGTCTTCTTCGTCGATCTCCCCAACGAGGAGGAGCGCAAGGAGATCCTGTCGATTCACATGCGCCGTCAGCGAATCGATCCTGCCGCCTACGACCTGGTGCTCCTCTCCTCGGCGACCCGGGGGTGGAACGGCGCCGAGATCGAGCAGGCCGTCATCTCCGCACGGATCAGCGCCGTTGCCAACAAGAAGCCTTTGACGCAGAACGACCTGCTGGCGGCGTTCGGCAAGGTCATTCCCCTTTCCCGCACCATGGAGGAACAGCTCAAGGCGATCCGTTCCTGGGCCCGGACACGGGCACTCCCGGCGACAACGCCGGAGCGCCCCGAGATGTAGGAAAGAGCGGTACCGGAGGCGAGCCATGGACGATGCCCCAACACTGCTTGACGCCGAGTGGCTGGTCAACCGGATCGCCCACGCCCTCCGGAACCCGATCTTCGCCATGACTCTCCAGGCGGAGACCCTGGCTCTCCAGTGTGACGATCCGGCCACCCGCACCATGCTCGGCCAGCTGGAACAGATGACTGCCATCGTGGAAGACATGCTCCTGTACGGCCGGCCCGCCCAGCCCGAGCCCCGGCGCCTGAGCGTCGAACCCCTCTTCAACGCCATCGTCATGGAGTATCGCCAGGGGGTCCGGAGCGATCCGGCGGAGGTACGGCTGCACGTGGAGCCACCCGGTCTCGTCGCCACCTGGGATGCCGAATTCGTGAAGATCGCCGTTCAGAAGGTCCTCTCCAACGCCGTCGAGCACACCCCGGCGCCCCACGAGATCATGCTCGAAGTGGGCCTCGAAGGATCCGAGGTCCACGTGACCGTTGCCGACCACGGGGAAGGAATGGATGGCGAGCTGGTGGAAAAGGCCTTCCTCCCCTTCCACCCTCAGCACAGCGGGCGGCCCGGTCTCGGCCTGGCCATCGCCCAGAAGCTCCTCCGCGCCCTGGGAGGCTCCATCAGCATCGAATCCCAGATCAACCAGGGGACCAGCGTCCATATCCGCCTCCCGGTGGAATCCCGCGCGTGAGCCTCCGCCCCCCCCTGCGCCTCGTCGTTCCACCCTCCCTCGAGGGCCACAGGCTGGATCAGTTCGTCGCCACCGCCACCGACCTCTCCCGCCGCGCCGCCCGGCGCCTGGCCGGAGAGGGGGGAATCTGGCGGAACGGGCGCCCCATTCGCGTCCTTTCCAGGACCGTCGAATCCGGCGACGTCATCGACCTTCTGGTCCACCATGAGGTTGCCGTCACGCTGCCCCCGGTCCCCACCGTCGACATTCTCCGGGACGACGGCTGGCTCCTGGCGGCCCTCAAGCCGCCGGGCGTCCTCTCGCAGCCCGCGGAGCGGCGGGAGCCCGGTGATCTCGCCATGGATCAGCGGCTTCTGGTCCAGCTGGCCCACCGGGAGGGACGCCGCCCCTACCTCCGCCTCCTCCACCGTCTGGACCGGCTGACCAGCGGTGTGCTCCTCTTCGCCCGCCGGCCCCAGGCACTGGCCCCGGCCGCCGCAGCCTGGCGGGAGGGGGAGGTCTGCCGCCTGTACCTGGGCGTCGTGCTCGGCGCCCTCGGACCGGATGAGCGCCTCGTCCAGGCGCCCATCGCCCGCGAGCCCGACCATCGCTGGCGATTCGCCGTCCGGGAGGGCGGACGCCCGGCGACGACCCTCGTGCGTCCCCTGGGCCGCGGCCCGGGGGACACCACCATCGTTGCCTGTCTCCTCCGGACCGGACGGACCCACCAGGTCCGCGTCCACCTGGCCCATCTGGGCCACCCCATCGCCGGCGACCGCCTCTACGGCGGCGCCGTGGAAGGCGTTACCCGGCCTCTCCTCCACGCCGCCACCCTCCGGCTTCCCCACCCACGCGACGGGAGACCCTTCCTCGCCGAGGCACCTCTGCCCGGCGACTTCCAACCCTACCTTCCCGACGGTTGGGACCTGCGGACCGTTCTCCCCCTGGAATCCATGTGCCGAGACCTGGGCCAACCGGCTCCCCGAGGCGATCCACACCGGACGCCCGAAGGGTAGTTCCGTGGGCCGCGGGCACAGCCCTCCATGGCGCCGGTGAACCGCAAGAAATCGACCCTCGTCCGCGACACAAACCGTGATTTGCGGGTATACTCAAGACATGACCCTGACCTTCGTCTTCCTGGCCATCTTCCTCCTTGGCTTCGTGGTGGCGGTGGTCGGGGGCCTCGTGCGGCGTCTTCTCAATCCGGCCGCCCTCTGTGACGGTGTCGTCGTCCCGGCCCACGAACACTGGGCCGCCATGAAGACCCCGCGAGCCGACTCCGTCGTCTCCTTCATCACGGTGTTCGGACTCGTGGCCCTGGCTCTCGACGGTGCGACGTCCATGTCTCCCGCCAGAGTCGTGCTGGTTGCCACGGGCATCGGACTGCTGGGTTCCCTTGTGCTTCGGGCATGGATGTGCCGCGCCTGCGATCCCCAACGCGGCCTGCGTTGCTGCGGCGCCGAGGCGGCGGTTGTCAAGGCGATCCCGGCCGACGGTTTCGGTCAGGTGGAGATCGATGTGGGGGGGTGCATGGTCAAGCTGGCCGCCCGGACCATCGGTGGCGAGAGCATCCCCAAAGGGGCCCGGGTGAAGATCGTCAGCCGCCACGAGTCCGTCGTCATCGTGGAGGTGGAGCCCTGAGCTCTCCAAAGCACGGAGAAGCGGGAGGCTCCTGCCTCCAGTCGCCCTTGGTCCTGGCCAGCGCCTCCCCCCGCCGCCGCCGCCTCCTGGATTTGCTCGGCGTCCCCTGCCGGATCGATCCGGCACACGTCGAGGAGATTCCCACGCCGGGAGAGGACCCCGCCGACTTCTGCCGGAGGGCCGCCCGCGACAAGGCACGCGCCGTGGCCGCCCGGAATCCGGATGCCCTGGTCCTCGCCGCCGACACCGTCGTCGCACTGGGCCGGGAGATACTTGGCAAGCCGTCATCGGAGGCCGAAGCCCGCTCCATGCTGCGGCGCCTGTCGGGAAGGGCACACCAGGTTCACACGGCCATGGCCCTTGCCCGAAACGGGGAGATCGTCTCCCTGGTGGACACGGCACGCGTGGAGATCTCCCCCACGGACGACCGCCTGATCGCCTGGTACGTGGCCACCGGAGAACCCCTGGACAAGGCGGGCGCCTACGCCGTCCAGGGCATCGGAGGCCTCCTGGTCAGCAGCGTTCAGGGTCACCCCCACACCGTCGTGGGCCTCCCCATCCACCGGCTGCCGGAGCTCTTCGCCACCCTCGGTGTCGACTTCCTGGACCGGCTGGGCACCTCCGCATCCCCCCGGTAGACCACTCCGACAGGCCGGGGGCGAGCCCTTCCCGGGGCCTCATTCGCCCCCCCCCCCCCCCCCCGCCCCCCGCCCCCCCCCACCCCCCCCCCCACCGTGCCCCCCACCGGCCTTCTTTCTCCTCCTCCCCCATGATCCCCTTCGCCCCTGGCTCTGGTCGTTCCAGCGCTTGATGAAGGAGAACCGCTTCCCCGGTCCGCGGCCCCGGGCCTGGGGCGCCGGTGAGTCCTGG
>CAZXNA010000061.1:0-18816 GCA_964641295.1 uncultured Thermoanaerobaculia bacterium | reverse complement strand
GTCTCGAGTTCATGGACCGGCGGGGCTACCGGATCCATGGGTGCTGGCCGCCCGAGGGCTCGGTCTCGGAGGAGGTTCTCCACCTCTACGGGAAGGCCGGCGTCCGCTGGCTGGTCACCGACGAGGGGATTCTGGAGCGAAGCCTGGAACGTCCGCTCCGCCATGGCGGGCGCCTGCCCACCGAGATCTACAAGCCCTGGCGCCTCGGCGACGACACGCCCATCCTGTTCTTCAGGGACCGGGAGCTCTCGGATCGAATCGGTTTCGTCTACGGCCGATGGCAACGGGAGAGCGAGGCGGCCACCGATCTTGTCGCGGCCATGGAAAGCGTCGCCGTCAGGTTGCCGGAGGATGCCGCCATCGTGCTGGCTCTGGACGGGGAGAACCCCTGGCTGCACTACCCGGAGGGCGGCGGGACCTTCCTTCGGACCGTGGTCCAGGGGATCGCCGCCTCGAAGGTCCTGCGCCCGGCCACGCTGGAGAGCATCGCCGGGGAATCAACCCCCGAACCACTGGAACGTCTCCATCCGGGATCGTGGATCGGCCAGACCTTCGCCACCTGGATCGGTCACCCCGAGAAGAGCCGCGCCTGGGAGGTCCTCAAGACGGTCCGGGAGGCCATGCCTTCGGATGCCACCCTTCCCGAGTCCATGCTCCTCGCCGAGGGCTCCGATTGGTTCTGGTGGCTCGGCGACGACAACCCATCGGCTCTTGCTCCCCTCTACGACCGGATCTTCCGGAACCACCTGGCCGACGCCTGCGGCGCGGCCGGCGTTCCCGTCCCGGAGCTTGTTTCGCGTCCCCTCAAGGTACCGATCGTTCCCCTCCAGGTGCCCGTCTCAAAGCGCTGGCCGGCTCCCGTCTTCGACGGACGGCTGACCAACTATTTCGAGTGGTCCCTGGCGGTCTTCGCCGAGGGCGGCGCCCAGGGCGCGTTGCGGCGGGTCGGCGTCTGGGCCGACGGCAGGTGGTTGTACCTGGTCGTCGAGGCGGCACGACCGATGGCGAGCCTGACCGAGGAGGTCCCCCTCCGGATGGAACTGGAGCTGCCCTCTGGAGAGATCGAAGGCCTGACCTTCTTTGGCGGCCAGGCCGATCGAACGGACCGCCGCTGCTCGGTTGGGCGTGTGGCCGAGGCGGCCCTGGCCTGGGATGCCTCGCCGGGAGCCCGCCTTCACATCCAGCTCGGTGAGGAGACCCTCCCCGACGAGGCCGTGTTGCTGTTGGATCCCCTTCCCGTGGACGAAGAGCCTCCTGAAGACACCACCTGAACCGATCCGAGAAGGGAAACGCCAATGTCCGAGCTCCGATACGATCCCATCACCGCCCGGTGGGTCATCATCGCCCCCGAACGGAAGCTGCGTCCCCACGAGTTCCTCGTGCCCCATCCCCACCCGCCCTCACCCGTGGACGGCTGCCCATTCGAGCCCGGACGGGAATCCATGACGCCACCGGAGATCCTGCGACTGCCGCCGCCAGGGGGCGGCGATGGCTGGCAGGTACGCGTCGTGCCCAACAAGTTTCCGGCCCTCAGGGTCGAGGGCGAGGTCACCCGGGAGGGCCTGGGACTCCACGACCGGGTCAGCGGCATCGGCGCTCACGAGGTCATCATCGAGTCCCCGCGCCATGACGTCGCCATGGCCGATCTGGAGCCGGAGGAGCTGGCCCTCGTCTTCACCGCCTGGCGCCATCGCATCGCGGACCTCCGGCGCGACACCCGCCTCCGGTACGTTCTCGTGTTCAAGAACGAGGGCCGCGAGGCCGGGGCCTCCCTCAGTCACCCCCACTCCCAGCTGATCGCCACGCCCATCATCCCCAGGGCAATCGTCCAGGAGCTCTCTGCGGCACGGGAGCACTTCCGGACCAAGGAGCGATGCATCTTTTGCGATCTCATCCGGCAGGAACTCCGCCTCGACGAGCGCGTGGCCCTGGAGACCGAGCACTACGTGGCCCTCGAGCCATTCGCCTCGGCCTTTCCCTTCGAGACGTGGATCTTGCCGCGCACGCACCGGCACGATCTGGTTACGGCATCCGACGGAGACCTCCTTGCCCTGGCCGTCATGGTGCGGGAGCTTCTCCAGCGTCTCCGTTCGCTCCTTGGCAATCCGCCGTACAATATGGTGGTGCACACGGCACCGAGTCCCCACCCGCGCCCCGGCCTGCCGGACTACTGGTCCACCATCGAGCACGACTTCCACTGGCACATTGAGCTGATCCCCAGGATCACGCGCCTGGCGGGATTCGAGTGGGGTTCCGGATTCACCATCAACCCAACGCCCCCCGAGGAGGCCGCTCGCTTCCTCAAGGAGGCCGATCCGGACGGAGGTTTGAATGTCAACCCCTGAACCGATTCAGCGCCGCTTGAGAAGCCGGGATCCCCGGATTCGTGACCACGCCCGGCAGGAGGTCGCCCAGGTTCTCGCCGATTGCGGAGGGAACGTTTCCGAGGCCGCCCGCCGCCTGGGCATCTCTCCAAGCACGGTCCGGCGGTGGGGCCGCCTCTTCCCGCCGAGCGTGCTGCCGCGGCACGAGCAGGTACCTCTCTCTGTCTCCGCTGCGGAATACGGGTCCCGTTTCCCCGCCGAGCTGGCTGCGGCCGCCCCACCGGCTGGAAAACCCGGCCAAGAGAAAGAACAAGAACGCCAGGCGGTCGAAGGGATCTCCATGGGACCCGAGGCCGCCCGCCACCCCGTCATCACCCCGTTGGAGGAGTCCGTGCCCGATCCCCTGACGCCCCGCCCAGAGCCCCGAGAGCTGGCTTTCGTCCTCCACTCCCACCTGCCCTGGGTTCTCGGCCACGGCACATGGCCCCACGGTGAGGAGTGGCTCGCCGAGGCCGTCGTCCACTGCTACCTGCCCCTGATCTCCGTTCTCCAGAAGCTTCGGGACGAGGGCCTCCGCAATCTCCTGACCTTCTCCATCACCCCGGTACTCGCCGCCCAGCTGGCTGACCCACGAACGCGGAAGCTGGTGGACTGCTATCTGGAACAGCGGATCACAGCCGCCCACGCCGCCATTACCGACCAGCCCCTGGCGGCCTGGTGGACCGCGAGCTTCGACAGCCTTCGCTCCATCTGGCTCGGCATCGGCAAGGACCTCATCGGCACCCTGGGGAGCCTCGCCGCCGAGGGCGTCATGGAGCTCGCCACCTGCGCGGCGACCCACGCCTACCTCCCCTTGACCCATACGGAAGAGATGATCCGCCTCCAGCTGCGCACCGCCGTCGACCTGCACGAACGGCTTTTCGGAACGCCGCCCCGCGGTGCCTGGCTTCCCGAATGCGCCTACCGTCCCGGGGGGCCGTGGCGCCATCCCGTGACCGGGGCCCGCGAGACCTTTCGGCCGGGCCTCGAGTACTACCTGCAGGAACACGGGATTTCCTGGACCGTGGTCGATACTCACCTGGTTCTTGGTGGCGAACCCCAGATTTCCTCGGGAGGCGACCATTCGAACGACCTGCGCGTCACCGAGGGTTCCGTTGCCGAGCCCGTGTGGATCGGTGCCAGCTCCGTCGCGGCCTTCGTTCGCGAACCCCGCTCGGCCCTCCAGGTCTGGTCACGGGACCACGGTTACCCGGGCGACGCGCGGTACCTGGACTTTCACAAGCGCCACTGGCCGTCCGGGCTCCGGCTGTGGCGGGTCACCCACCCCAGAGCGGACCTCGCCGACAAGGTTGACTACGATCCCCGGGCCGCCGCCGAGGCCGTGGCCGCCCACGCCGACCACTTCGTCGGACTGGTCTCGCACCTGGCGGGCCTCGACCACGGCGTGGCCGTCTGCCCCTTCGACACTGAGCTCTTCGGCCACTGGTGGTTCGAGGGGCCCCAATGGCTCGAGCGCGTCCTCCGTCTCGCCGCGGCCCACCCCCTGCTGACACCGACGAGCGTCGGCCGCCGGCTCCGGCGCCGGCCCCCGGAGGTACGGCTCGCCCTTCCCGAAGGGTCCTGGGGCGAAGGTGGCGACCACCGGGTCTGGGTCAACCCCGACACGGACTCCATGTGGCATCAGCTTGGCTCCTCGGAGTTCGCCGTCCAGGAGGCCTGCCGCCGCCCTGCCACCATCGCCCTCAAGAGGGCCATCCTCAACCAGTTGATGATTCTCGCCGCGTCCGACTGGCCCTTCCTCGTCACAACGGGGGCCGCCCGGGATTACGCGGAGAAGCGTTTCTCGGAGCACCGTGACCGCCTCCAGCAGCTCCTGGCCGCTCCGGTCAGGACCCGTCGTCTTCCGGCCTGGGCCGAGGCCGACCTGGCCTTCCCGGACCTCAACCCCCACTGGTGGTCACGCGATTGAAGATCGTTCACCTTGCCTCCGAGGCCGTGCCCGTCGCCAAGACCGGGGGCCTGGCCGACGTCGTCGGTTCCCTGCCGGCCGCCCAGGCGGCCGCCGGGCACCAGGTCGCCATCGTCATGCCGTGCCATCGGAGTTCCTCCGACGATCCCTCCGGCTTCCAGCGCGTGGGTCAAACCATAAAGGTCGGCGAGTTCGAGTTCTCGATCCTCCGCCGTACCATTTCTGGCGTCCAGTACATCCTCCTGGATGCCCCCCGGCTCTTCGACCGTCCGGGGCTCTACGGAACGCCCGACGGAGACTTCCCCGACAACCCCATCCGCTTCGCCGCGTTTTCCAGGTCCGCCGTCCGGGCGGCGGTGGCCGAGCTGGACCGCGTGGACCTCTTTCACTGTCACGACTGGCAAGCGGCCCTGGTCCCACAACTCCTCGGGCGTGATCCCCTCCTCCACAGTGAGGGTGCCGGCATCCCGGTCGTCCTGACCATTCACAACCTGGCCTACCAGGGAGACTTCGGTCCCTGGGTCGTCGAGGCCGCCGACCTTCCACGAGCGCTCTTCGATCTCCGGGGCTTCGAGTTCTTCGGCCGGGTCAACTACCTCAAAGGGGGCATCCTCGCCGCCGACGCCCTGACAACAGTCTCTCCGACTTACGCGCGGGAGATCCTCACACCCGAGCACGGGTGCGGGCTCGAGCAGGTCCTCGGTGCGCGGAAACACATTCTCGAGGGGATCCTCAACGGCCTGGACACCATCACGTGGGACCCAGCCGGGGATCCACACCTGCCGCGCAACTACACGGGCCGGGACGTTACCGACGGAAAGCGGTTCTGCCGTCACGACCTGGCTGGGGAGCTTGGACTGGATCCGGACGATAGCCCGCTGATCGGCATGGTCGCCCGCCTCGTGCACCAGAAGGGCGCCGACCTGCTGATCGCTGCAGCCGACGAGTTGGTCGGCCTCGGCGTCCGGATCGCCGTTCTGGGCAGCGGCGAGCCGGCCTACCACGAGGCGTTGGCCGATCTCTCCCGTTCCCATCCGGGAAGGATCGCTCTGGAAACCGGATTCAACGATCCTCTTGCTCACCGGATCTACGCGGCCTCCGATCTCTTCCTGATGCCCTCCCGCTTCGAGCCCTGCGGCCTCGGTCAGATGATCGCCCTGCGCTACGGAACCCTGCCCATCGTCAACCCGGTGGGAGGTCTCGCCGACACGGTCCGTGACCTCGCTGCCGATCCCGAACACGGCAACGGGTTCCACCTTGAAGAGCTCTCGCCGCACGGCCTGGTCCGGTCGGTCCGCCGTGCGTTGTCCGTGATCAAGGACCCCAAGGAGCTGCTCCGCGTGCGGCGGCGGATCATGGCGGAGGATCACGGCTGGGCGGCGGCCGTTGACCGGTACGACGAGATCTACCGGAGGCTCACCTGAGGGGGACGGGAGTTTGCCACACATCCTTCCCGGGTTATACTGTGTCCAAGTAACGCTCCAAGAGACCGAATCGCGGCGATGTTAGGTCAGGAATCGTCGTAACATGCGGAGGTTCAATGTCGGAGGCAAGGACTCCGAAACCACCATTCGAGACCGATTGGTTCCGGAAGCTGCTGGAGGGTTCACAGGCGGCGGTATTCGTCTATGCCCGGGCCAAGATCCTCTACGTCAACCCTGAGGCCGTCCGTCTCTGTGGCTTGGCCCAGGAGCAGCTACTGGCCGCGAAGCCCATCGATATCGTCCATCCGGAGGACCGCACGGTCTTCGTTCTTGAGGAACGGCGGCTGCGCCACTCCGGTGGAACCGGCGCCCTGGAGTTCCGGGTCCTCCGTCCCGACGGGACGATCCGCTGGGTGACCTTTTCCGTCCGGGTCATCGAGTGGGAGGGGCAGCGGATGGCCATCGGCAGCGCCATGGACATCACCCGTCGCGTCGAGGCCGAGCGACGGCTCCGCGAAAGCCGCGAGTGGCTCGAGATGGCCCAGTGGGCAGGCCGAAGCGCTGCCTGGGAATGGACGCCTGCCGGCGACGACATGGTCCTCGTGGGCTCAGCCGCCCAGGTCTACGAGATCCCGAGCGAGCAGGTCCCGTCCAAGGGCAGGGAGCTGCGCAAGATGATTCCCAGGGACGACAGGGCGGTCCTCGATGAGGCGATCCTCGAGAGCGCGGCCACGGGACGCCCATTCTCCGTCGAGCACCGCTGGGTGGTCTCCCAACACGACGTGCGGTGGATCTCTGTTCGGGGGCAAGCCTTCCGCGGCAAGGACGGCAAGATACAGCGGGTGCTCGGCGTCTCCGCCGATGTGACGGACCGCCGGCGCGCGGAGGCTGAACGGGCGTATCTGGCGACCCATGATCACCTGACCGGGCTGCTGAACCGGCGCGAGTTCGAGCGACGGCTCGAACAGGCTCTCTGGACGGTCAAGACGCGGAACGCCGTTCACTCGCTCTGCTATCTGGACCTGGACGATTTCAAGGTCGTCAACGACACCTGCGGCCATGAGGCGGGGGACCGGCTGCTCGGAGAGCTGGCCTCGACCCTCGTCCACAACCTGCCGGAGCATGACGTTCTCGGACGGCTGGGGGGCGACGAGTTCGGCTGCATCTTCAGGAACTGTCCGCCGCTGGAAGCCGAAAAGAGGGCCCAGCGCCTCCTCGATGTCATCGCCGGTTACCGTTTCACCTGGGAGGGAAAGGTCTTCCGGATCGGCGCCAGTATCGGCTTGGTCCACATGAATGCCGCCGCCACCGACACCAACGAGCTGCTTCGCCTGGCCGACGGGGCCTGCTACGTGGCCAAGGGCCACGGCAGAAACAAGATCCACTCTTCCGACACGCGGGACTCTGAGGTCGCCGAGCGCCAGCTGCGGAGCCGGTGGGTGCAGCGGCTCAACGTGGCACTGGAGGAGAACCTGTTCCGTCTCTTCTCCCAACCAATCGTCCCGCTGGATTCCAGTCTCAACCCCCCCATGCGAGAGATCCTGCTGAGGCTCGACCCGGGCAATGGCGAGGTCATCGAGCCGGGGCAGTTTCTGCCCGCGGCCGAGCATTCCCGCCTGATGCCCCAGATCGACTCCTGGGTCGTTCGCCAGGCCATCTCGACGATCTCCTCCCTCGAAGCGTCATCCGCCGGGACGGACACGGTCTATACCATCAACCTTTCTGGACAGTCCCTGGGTAGCTCCAACTTCATGGAAGAGTTCCAAGACGTCCTCTCGGGCACGGGGATTCCAGCGCACCGCATCTGTTTCGAAATCACCGAGACGGCCGCCATCTCCGACCTGGATTCCGCGCGTTCCTTCATGGAGATCATCCGCGGGATGGGGTACCGTTTCGTTCTCGATGATTTCGGCAGCGGGTTGAGCTCATTCCGGTACCTTCGGAGCCTTCCCGTCGAGTTCCTCAAGATCGACGGAACGCTGGTCACCGGAATTGACGGCGATGCCGTACTCCGCGAAATGGTTCAGTCGGTTCACCGTATCGGCCGGACCATGCGACTGAAAACCATCGCCGAATCGGTGGAGGACGAGGCCATCTACACGACGCTCAGGGAGATGGACGTTGATTACTGCCAAGGTTACTGGACTGGCCCTCCGCAGCCCTTCCTCCCGAATGCGTGAGCCACCTTCCCCAATCCGGACACGTTGACGTACACTGCCTCCGCTCCCGGGATGGCCGATGGGCCTGGCCCGGATACAAGGAGGAACGATGCGAGCGAAGGCCACCCGATCCCTGGTCCTGACAGTAACCCTGGCCACCCTGACCGCCTGCGGCGCATTGGACGGCGGCCGGCTGCACTATCCCCAGGCGCGTACGGACCTGGCCGTCGACGATTACAACGGAGTCAAGGTTCCCGATCCCTACCGGTGGCTCGAGGACACGGATTCCCAGGAAACTCGTCGCTGGATCGAGGCCGAGAACGCCCTGACAGCCTCCTACCTGGAGGCCATTCCCGGCCGGGAGATCATCGGCCGGAAGCTGGAAGAGCTCTGGAACTACGAACGCTTCGGCGTACCGTTTCAGCGGGGAGGCCGCTACTTCTACACGAGAAACGACGGCCTGCAACCCCAGAGTGTTCTCTACGTGGCCGACTCCTTGGACGCCGAGCCCCGCGTTCTCCTCGATCCCAACACCTTTTCCAAGGACGGCACCGTCGCCGTCTCCGGGCTCTCGGTCTCCAACAACGGCCGGTACCTGGCCTACTCTACGTCCGACGGTGGCTCCGACTGGCAGGACTGGCACGTCCGCGATATCGAGACGGGGAGAGATCTCCCGGACCACATCAGGTGGAGCAAGTTCTCCGACGCCTCCTGGACGGCCGACAACCGCGGCTTCTACTACACCCGTTTCGCCGCACCAAAGGCCGGCGAGGAGCTCAAGGAGGCCAACTACAACCAGATGGTCTCCTTCCATCGCCTGGGCACCGATCCTTCCCGGGACCCCGTCGTCTACCGGCGGCCCGACCACAAGGACTGGACATTCGGCACCGAGGTCAGCGAGGACGGCCGCTGGCTGATCCTGACGGCGTACAGGGGTACGGACAGCCGCAACCTGCTCTTCTACGAGGACCTCAAGGCGAAAACGCCCACGGTGCACGAGCTCGTTCCCGACTTCGTCGCCGGCCACCGTTTCATCGCCGCCGCCGGCCAGACCTTCTACCTGTGGACGGACCGTGACGCGCCCCTGGGTCGTCTCGTCGCCGTCGACCTCGGCCACCCCGAGCCCGCCAGCTGGAAGGACATCATCCCCGAGGGCAAGGACACGCTCCAGTCCGTCAGTCTCGTGCATGACACCTTCATCGCCCGGTACCTCCGCGACGCCCACTCCGTGGTCCGTTTCTTCGCCATGGACGGCACGCCGAAGGGTGAGCTGGAGCTGCCCGGCATAGGAAGCGTCCACGGATTCGGTGGCCGCCGCGGCGATACCGAGACCTTCTACGCCTTCTCCGGCTTCACGATGCCGACCACAATCTACCGTCTCGACCTGACGACCTCCCGCTCCTCCGTCTTCAAGCGCCCGACGGTCCCTTTCGATCCCTCCCGTTTCGAGACCCGCCAGGTGTTCTTCACGAGCCGCGACGGTACGCGAGTGCCCATGTTCATCACCGCCCGCAAGGGCCTTCGCTTCGACGGCCTCAACCCGACGCTCCTCTACGGTTACGGCGGCTTCGACATCTCCTTGACCCCTCACTTTTCCGTCAGCC
Organism: uncultured Thermoanaerobaculia bacterium; assembly: GCA_964641295.1. Classification (GTDB taxonomy): domain Bacteria; phylum Acidobacteriota; class Thermoanaerobaculia; order Thermoanaerobaculales; family Sulfomarinibacteraceae; genus JAADFK01. The sequence continues at coordinate 9,336 of CAZXNA010000061.1, read as the reverse complement.
GAATGATCTGGATGGAGATGGGTGGGGTCTACGCCGTTGCCAACCTCCGCGGAGGAGCCGAGTACGGAGAGACCTGGCACAGGGCAGGCATGCTGACGAACAAGCAGCATGTTTTCGATGACTTTATCGCGGCCGCCCAGTGGCTGGTCGACAACGGGATCACGTCCCCCCGGCGCCTCGCCATCGAGGGAGGATCCAACGGTGGACTTCTTGTCGGCGCCGTGCTCAACGAGCGGCCCGACCTTTTCGGAGCCGCCGTGGCCCACGTGGGCGTCATGGACATGCTCCGATTCCACAGGTGGACCATCGGCTGGGCCTGGCAATCCGAATACGGCTCTCCCGAGGACCCCGGGATGTTCAAGGTGCTCTACGCCTACTCCCCGTACCACAACATCCGGCCTGGCACCCACTACCCGGCCACGCTGATCACGACAGCCGACCATGACGACCGGGTCTTCCCGGCCCATTCCTTCAAGTATGCCGCCCGTCTCCAGGCCGCACAGGCTGGCCCGGCGCCCATCCTGATACGGATCGAGACCCGCGCCGGCCACGGCGCCGGAATGCCGACCCGGAAGCGCATGGAAGAGGCCACCGACATCACGGCCTTCCTGGCCAAGACCCTCGGGATGACCGTCCCGGCGGCGTGGAGCGCAATGGAACCGGCCGAGTAGGCACCAGATCCGCCCGGACCATTCATGGGGGTTTGCCGCCAAAGGGGCGAGGCGCCGCGCCTGGCGGTGCCCTCATGTGATCTGTGAGGGCGGGCAGGCTTGCGGCGCGTCGAGGCAGCGAGGGTGCACCCCGCCCTGCAGCAGATGGATGATGAATGGTGGGGCGAGTCTCCACCCCCCTCGACCCGCCTCGATGGACGGTGCTATCCTGTGCCACCAGTCTGGTACTGGAGGGGGCATGCGCGACGAAACCTACTACATCACGACACCCATCTATTACGTCAACGATCTCCCCCACATCGGGCACATCTACACCACCGTCATGGCGGACGCCTTCGCCCGCTACCACCGGATGTTGGGCCGCGACGTCCGCTTCCTGACGGGCACCGACGAGCACGGCCAGAAGATCGAGCGCGCCGCTACCGATCAGGGAATCCGTCCCATCGAGCTGGCCGACCGGGTGGTCGCCCGTTACCACCGGCTCTGGGAGCAGCTGGAGATCTCCCACGACGACTTCATCCGGACCACCGATCCCCGCCATGAGAAGGGCGTCACCGAGATCATCCGCAGGATCCAGGCCAACGGAGACATCTACAAGGGCGAGTATTCCGGCTGGTACTGTGCCGGCTGCGAGGCGTTCTACCCCGAGACCCAGCTCGTCGAAGGCCGCTGTCCCGACCAAGGCCATCCCGTCGAGCTCCTCTCGGAACCCAGCTACTTCTTCCGCCTCTCGGCCTACCAAGAGCGCCTGCTTCAATGGTACCGGGACAACCCCGGTTGCATCGAGCCGCGCTCCCGCTACAACGAGGTCGTGCGTTTCGTCGAGGGAGGCCTGCGGGACCTCTCCATCTCCCGCCGCTCCCTGAAATGGGGCATCCCCTTCCCGGGCGACACCGACCACGTGGTCTACGTCTGGCTGGATGCCCTGACCAACTACCTCTCCGCTTTGGGCTTCGGATCGGAGGACGACAGCCTCTACCAGCGCTTCTGGCCGGCCCAGCTCCACCTAGTGGGCAAGGACATCCTCCGCTTTCACTGCGTCTACTGGCCCGCCTTCCTGATGTCCGCGGGCCTGCCCCTGCCGGAGAAGGTGTTCGGACACGGCTGGTGGATGCGGGACGAGGCCAAGATGTCCAAGTCCCTGGGCAACGTCGTACGGCCCGACCATCTCCTGGAACGCTTCGGTCCCGATGCCCTGCGCTACTTCCTCGCCCGCGAGATGACCTTCGGCCAGGACGCCTCCTTCTCCGACGAGGCCTTCCTCGAGCGATACAATGCCGACCTGGCCAACAACCTTGGGAACACGGCCTCCCGGACCCTCTCCATGACCCACCGCTTCCTCGGCGGGGCGGTCCCCGAACCCGGGGATGGGGCCGTGGCCGAAGCCGCCACGCGATCTGCCGAGGCCTACCTCCGGGCCATGAACGCCATGGAACCCCACCGGGCCCTGGAGGCGGCGTGGCAGCTGCTGTCCGCCATCAACGGTTACATCCAGGAGCGGCAGCCCTGGTCCCTGGCCAAGACCGGTACCGAGGGGCGGGAACAGCTGGAGGAGGTTCTGGGGACCTCCCTGGAAGGTCTCCGGATCGTCTCTCTCATGATCGCTCCCTTCATGCCCGGTGTCGCTGAACGCCTGAGGTTGCAACTCGGTGCGCCGGAGCCCAGCGGGAACCTGTCCCGGGAGCTCCAGTGGAAGGGCACCCCCCACGGTGAACGCCTCGGCGAGAGCCAGGCCCTCTTCCCCCGTGTGGACATCAAGGCCTACCTCAAGGAGGTTGCCATGGAAGCCGAAAGACAACAGGACCCCAAAGCGGAAAAGGCCGAACAGGCCGACACTTCCATTGGTATCGAGGAGTTTGCCAAGGCCGAGCTCAGAATCGGCGTCGTCCGGGAAGCCGAGAGGATTCCCAAGTCCAAGAAACTCCTGCGCCTGCAAGTCGACCTCGGGGAGCCCGAGCTTCGCCAGATTGTCGCCGGTATGGCCGAGCGCTATGAGCCCGAGCAGTTGCTGGGCCGCCGGGTCGTCATCGTGGCGAACCTCAAGCCCGTCAAGCTCATGGGCGTCGAGTCCCGCGGGATGGTCCTGGCCGCCACCGACGCCGAGGGACAACCCTTCATCCTTTCCCCGGACGGCGAGGTCCCGCCGGGCTCCCAAGTACGGTAGGCGCGCCGTGGCGGACGAGGCGAGGATGCGAAGCGGCCCTGCCGGTCTCAGGGTCGAGCTGGTCAACGCCTTTTCACGTCCCTTCGACAACGTGGTGGCCGCCGCCCGAAGCTGCTACTCCCCCACGGCAGTCACGGCGGAGATGGTCTCCGGCGAGCTGATCGAAGACCCCCGCAAGCGGCAGCGTGCCGAGATCCGGCGGGACGAGCTGGCATACTCCATCTACGAGGCCGGCCACCATACCACTTACCAGCACGCCCACTTCCAGTTCATCATCGAAGGCATCAGCCGCCTGGCCCTCTGGAGCTTCCTCCACGCCCACCCGTTCTACAACTCCGAGCAGGTCTCCCAGCGCTACGTTCCCGTCGACACCTCGGCCGTCTACGTCCCTCCGGCCCTGGGCGGTCAGGCCAGGACCTTCTTCCTCAGCGCCATCCGCCGGGCCCATCAGGCGTACGGCGTCCTCTCCCAGAATCTCGAGCCGGTGGCCCGGGCGGCCGTGCTGCGCCAGTTCCCCTCCCTGGCGAAACCGGCCCATGCCGCCCGCCTCGATCGGTTGACCCGGCAGCGGATCCAGGAGGTCGCCCGCTACGTTCTTCCGCTGGCGACAACGGCCCACCTCCACCACACGGTCTCGGTCCTGACACTGTTCCGGTATTACCGCGCATGCCGGCACCCCGACGCCCCCGAGGAGCTTCGCAACCTGACCCGGGCCATGGTGCGCCTCGTGCTCGACTTCGATCCCAACTTCTCCAAGGTCCTGGAGGAACCCCTCGAGGCCCTTCCCGTCAGCCTTTCCCTGACCGGCGCCGAGTACGCGCCCGGCCACGTGGCCGCCTACCGCAAGGAGTTCGACGGGCGGCTCGGGCCCCTCTCCTCCCTGCTTCTCAGTGATCCTCTCCATCTTCGCACCAGCATCGCCGCCGGTGTTCGCGCCGTGCTCTGCCAGCCTGCCAACGCCCTGGGCACTGAGGACGCCCTCCGGCTCGTCCTGGACCCTGCGCGCAACACCCTCCTTGCGGAAACCCTCAATCTGACGACCCTCGATCCCCTCAGCCGGTCCCTCAACCAGGCCAGCGTCACCTTTGCCACCAAGCTCTCCCACACGGCGGACAGCCAGAACCAGCGCCACCGCATGGTCCCGGGAGCGCGTCCCGTCCTGGCCGCGGCCATCGACGATCAGCCAGACTACGTTGTTCCCAGCCTGGTGCAGGGGGACGAACGCCTCCGGCGGCGGTTCGAGGACCACATGGAGCAGGCCTGGGCCTCCGTCACCTGGCTGCGGCGCCACGGGCCCGACCCCTCCCTGGCCAGCTATCTTCTGCCCAACGCCGTGGCGGTACGCCTCGTGGAGACGACGGACCTGCTGCACCTCCACCACAAGATGCGCATGCGCCTCTGCTGGAACGCACAGGAAGAGATCCGCCGCGCCGCCTGGCAGCAGGCCATGCAGATCGCTCAGGCCGATCCCCTGATCGGCAGTTTCCTGCTCCCCCCTTGCGGCATCCGCCGCGCCGCCGGCAAGACGCCCTACTGCCCAGAGGGCGACCGCTTCTGTGGCACTCCCGTCTGGAAACTCTCCCTCGGCGAGCAGAAACCCTGAATCAAGACGGGCAGCGTCGGTGAGGGGGAGACAGAGAAGGAGAACGCCTCGCTGTGGGCGCCAGGGCCTTGGCCCACTTCCCCATCCGGAGGAACACGACATCGCGCCACCTTGCTGGCCACGAGCGATGAGCATCATTCGCCGCGGGTCCTACGAGGGGAGGGGGCGCCTCGCCCGGCGTGGAGATCACCGCATCACACTCTGATCAGCAGGCAGCCTGCTCCTCGTTGTGAGAGGAGGGCGGGGCCGGGCAAGGTCAGCGATGCGCCGGATGATCCTCCGTCGGACCACCCCCTGACCCGGGTTCCGGGGAGTCAGCGTTGGCCTCGCCCTCTCCCCTGCTCCCCCTCTCCCCTGCTCCCGCTCTCCCCAACTCCCCGGCACTCTTCGCCGCCGTCTTTTTCCCTGCGGCCTCCTTCTCCCAGTCAATATGGGAGCCCCGGAGGCTGTGGGGAATCAGGAACACCCCCATCATGACGACCCAGCCCACCAGGACGGCCAGCGTCATTCTCCGTCGCCGCAGCGCCAGGATCGTGACCGGCAGCCAGGCCAGGAAGGCGATGGCCGTCTTGTTGTCCGTCAGATCGGTCCCGTAGGGCCAACCCGTCCAGTAGGCTCCAAAGGCGTGGTACTGGACCATGGGGCCCAGAACGAGGCCCCCCGCCATGAGGAACAGCATGCCGAGGAGCACCTCGACCCTGGGCGGCGGCCCGCCGACGGCCACCCGGACGAAGGCGACCGTGGCCAGGAGCATGCTGAGGAACATGCAAAGGATGTGGGGCACGAGGATGCCGGCTGGCACGGCCCCCTTGAAACGGGCAACGACCGGCTCATCCCCGGGCACCTGGACGGTGGAGCTGCCGGACCGGAGAACGATCCGGTACTCCACCTTGCCGGCGGGCGGCTGGTGGGGCACCACGGCCACCAGGTGGCCCTCCTGTCGCTCCATGGACAGCTCGTGCCACGGGTGTTCGCCCGGATAAAGGCGCCAACGGAGCACGGCTGAGGCATCGGACAACCCCTTGACGTCGAGGGACACTGGAAGCCCGCCCCCACCCCCGTGGGAACGCAACAGGCGATAGTCGATTCTCCGCCCCTCCACGGACACGCTCCCCCGCCGCGGATGCGTCGGGCCCGTCATCCTCTGGAAGACGGCCAGGGTCAGGGTCACGACCACCGCCATGGCCCACACAACAACGCCTTTTCTCAAGAATCCGATCATGAAGGTCCGTTCCCCCGCCTGCGTCCCAGTTCCTCCCGGATTGCTGAGTTCAGGACGGCGAAACGAATGGGTTTCTCCAGGCAGACCGCACCCTCCGGCGCCGGCCGGCCGGTCGCCGGCCCCAGCCCTCCGAGAAAACCGCTGAGAAAGATAATGGCCGTTTCCGGGTTCTTTTTCCACGCCGGCTCGGCCAGGTCGTACCCGATCCCATCCGGAAGCTGAAGGTCGCTCAACAGCACATCGATGTCATTCTCCTCGAGGAGGCGTTGCGCCTCGGACATACCGGGGGCCGAGAGCACCCGGTAGCCCTCAAGCTCCAGCGCCTGCCCGAGCGCCTGGCGCACCTCGTCGTGGTCCTCCACCAACAGGACCGTCTCCAGGCTGCGGGAGGACTGAACGGGCTCCTGCTCCGGGAGATCCGAGGACTCCGGCGCCCCACGCCGCCGCTCGGTCTCCTGTGCATCGGCAGAAGCGGCCGGCAACCGGATGGTGAAGACGGTCCCACGCCCCACCGCCGAGGAGACACTGATCGTTCCGCCGTGCTGCGTGACGATCCCCTTGACCGAGGCCAGCCCGAGACCGCTGCCGCCCTCGGCCATCCGGGTGGTGAAGAAGGGGTCGAAGACCAGGGGCAAATGCTCCTCGTCGATCCCCGCTCCGGAGTCCCGGACCTCCAGGACAATCCAGCCCGGGTTCGTCTCGGCGTGCGCCTCCCCTTGCTCCGGCCGTGCCACGATTTCCAGCCGGCCGCCTTCCGGCATGGCGTTGCGCGCGTTGTCCACCAGGTTGAGGATGACCTGGAGCAGCTGGGTCTCGTCGGCGAGAATCAGCGGAAGATCCTCTGGAACGTCAACCTGGACCTCGATGTCCGGTCCCATGATCCGCTCGATGACGGGACGGTTCTCTTCCACCAGCCGGGCCAGATTCCGGGGTTCGGCCTGGAAGGCCTGCTGCTGGGAGAAGGCCAGGAGCTGCCGAACGACCTTCTGGCCGCGCCGGGCCAGCTGAACGACGCTGGCGGCCCATTGGTCCGCAACGGCTTCACCCTCCTTCTCGATGGCCAACTCTGCGGAGAGGAGGATACCCTGAAGCATGTTGTTGAAGTCGTGGGCGATTCCACTGCCGAGACGGCCCAGGGCCTCGAACTTCCTGGCCTCGGCCAACTCCTCCCGGAGCCGGTACTCGTCCGTCACATCGCGTGCAACGCCCTGGATGCCCACGGGCGATCCGTTCATGACGATGGGGTGCTCGAAAACTTCCAGGAGGATCCTGTGCCCCTCTTTGTGGTAGATCTCGATGACCAGGGGGCGGCCGTGGGGGGGCTCTCCCCGGAGATGGGCTCGGGAGGCCTCTCGAGCCGGAAGGTTGAGTTCGTTGTCTGTGATGAACCAGTGGGTCTGCCCGAGCCACTCCTCCACGGAGTAACCCGTGATCCTCTTGACCGACGGGGAAACGTAGCTGACCCGGCCATCCTCATCCTGGGTGTAGAAGAAGAGGTACGGGGTCCCCTCAACGATCATCCGCATGCGGGCCTCGGCCTCCCGCAGGGCCTGCTCGTTTCTTCGCTGCTCCGTGATGTCCAGAAGAACTCCAAGGAGATAGCGGCGCCCGGGTTCAGAGCCCGCCACCGAGGCGTCGTGCTCCAGGATCCAGCGTTCCTCCCCCGTACGGGCATTTCGCAACCGGTAGGTGACCTCGATCTTCTCCGAAGTACGCGCTGCGTGCTCGAACGCTTGAAGAACCCGGTCGCGGTCCTCCGGGTGAACGAGCCCCAAGAAACGCCCCGGCTGACCCAGGAGCTCCTCGCGAGTGAGTCCCGTCAACTCCTCGATGGTCGGGCTCTCGTAGGAGTTGAGATAGTCGAAGCCCGTCTTCTCGTCCCACTCCCCGATGAAGAACGCCCCGGGAAAGGCCTTCTCCAGAAGGTCCAGGAAACGGCGGATGTCACGCGCACGGGCCGGCTTCTTCATGTATACCCCGCTTCGGGAGGTCCAGCTTCCCGAACGAGAACTGTTCCCACAGCACTATTATTGTAACGCAACACCGACAAAGGGGCCGTCACCGGCCCCGTTTCTTGTAAAATCGAAGATCAGTGCCTCGATCTGTTCCTCAAACACCCAAAACCTTCTTGACCGCCGCCTCGATGACACCCGGCTCGGTCTCCGCAAGCTCGTAGGTGACGTTGGCGATGGGCTTGTTGACGGTGATGATCCGCTTGAGGTCGATGGGAGTCCCCTCGACGACCACATCCGCCGGGGTCGCGTTGATGGTCTCTTCCAGCTCCTTGATCTGGGCCTCACCATAGCCCATGGCCGGCAGGATCGCCGAGGCGTTGGGGTACTTCTCGTAGGTCGCCCTGATGGAGCCCACCGCGTAGGGCTTGGCATCGACGATCTCCGCCGCCCCTGCGTTCTTGGCCGCGAACCAGCCCGCGCCGTAGCTCATGCCGCCGTGGGTCAGGGTCGGACCGTCCTCGACCACAAGGGCCTTCTTCCCGCGGATGAGCTCCGGATCGTCCACCGTGATGACCGAACGGCACTTGAGGATCGTGGCCTCGGGGTTGAAGCGACGGCAGTTCTCCACAACCTCCTCCACCTTGTTGGGATCCGCAGTGTCCACCTTGTTGACGATCAAGAGGTCCGCCATGAGGAAATTGGTTTCGCCCGGGTAGTAGCTCAGCTCGTGGCCCGCTCGATGGGGGTCGACCAGGGTGATGTGCAGGTCAGGCTTGTAGAACGGGGTATCGTTGTTGCCACCGTCCCACAAGATGACGTCGGCCTCCTTCTCCGCCTCCCGGAGGATCATCTGGTAGTCCACCCCGGCGTACACGATAAAGCCGTTGTCGATGTGGGGCTCGTACTCCTCGCGTTCCTCGATGGTGCACTGGTGGCGGTCCAGATCCTCGTAGGTCTCGAAACGCTGACACGCCTGGCGCGCCAGGTCCCCGTAAGGCATGGGATGACGGATCGCGACCACCTTCTTTCCCAGCGTCTTGAGGATCCGGCTGAGGAAACGGGTCGTCTGGGACTTTCCGACGCCCGTCCGTACCGCCGTGATGGCGATGACCGGCTTGCTGGACTCCAGCATGGTCCTGGTGGCGGAGCAGAGGCAGAAGGCGGCGCCCCACCCGATCACGTGGCTTCCCTTATCCATGACGTAGGTGTGGGGCACGTCGGAGTACGAGAACCACACCTCGTCCACCCCACGCTCGACGATGATCTCCCGGAGCTCTTCCTCGGGCCGGATGGGAATCCCGTCCGGGTACAGGGAACCGGCCAGCTCCGCCGGGTAGGTCCGGCCCTCGATATCCGGAATCTGGGTGGCCGTGAACGCCACAACTTCGTACTCCTCGTTGTCTCGGCACAGGCAGTTGAAGTTGTGGAAGTCCCGCCCGGCGGCTCCCATGATCACGACTTTCCTGCGTCCCATACAACACCTCCTCAGTGCACGCTCCCGCGTGCGTGCCCGACCCCCCGGGCCGGGCAAGCCGCCGGGTAAGGCTGAACCGGCGACGCCCAAGCATGGTACCAAGGCCAGTGGAAGAGGGGGAGCTGGGGAGAGAAAGAGCGGTTGACGGGGAAATCGGGTTTCGAAATCGTGATTCCCCATGGGCCTTCCTGACGAGGCAGCCTGCACCCGGCGGGTGGAGGGCGCAACGGTGAGCGCCAGGCTCACG
>CAZXNA010000060.1:0-18940 GCA_964641295.1 uncultured Thermoanaerobaculia bacterium | reverse complement strand
CGCTCCCTCCTCCATCCACCTCTCGCCGTCGTCCGCGCCCGCCAGGCCTCCTCGCCTCCCCCCCCCGCACCTACCCGGCCGCCGGCCGACTGACACCCCCGTCGCTCTCCCCCCCTCCCCTGCTCCCCAGCTCACCCTCTCCCCGGGATCATGGATAATGGTGTCCGGTCGCACCACGGGAGGTCGTGTGAAGCTGAGCATCGTCATCCCCATCTTCAACGAGGCCGGGGTCCTGGAACCGGCCATCCGACGGCTGCTCGAGGTGGACCTCGGACCCGAGGTGGACCGTGAGCTGATCGCTGTCGACGACTGCTCGACCGACGGAACGCGGGAGCTGCTCCAGCAGCTCGGCGAGGAGCTGGGCTTCACGGTGCTCCTCCACGAGGAGAACCGCGGCAAGGGGGCCGCGTTGCGAACGGGCTTCGCGGCGGCGACGGGAGAGTTCGTCCTGATTCAGGATGCCGACCTGGAGTACGACCCCCGGGACATCCCCAGCCTCCTGGCGCCCGTCCTTGCCGGCCAGGCCGATGTGGTCTACGGCAGCCGTTTCATCTCCGGGGACGCCCACCGGGTCCTCTACTACTGGCACTACGTGGCCAACCGGACCCTGACGGCCATCTGCGACGCCATCACCAACCTCAACCTTACGGACATGGAGGTCTGCTACAAGCTGATCCGCCGGGATCTCCTGGAGCGGATTCATCTCCGGGAGGACCGCTTCGGTTTCGAGCCGGAGGTGACCATCAAGCTGGCCCGCCTCGATCCGCAACCACGCTTCTGGGAGGTCGGCATCAGCTATGCCGGACGAACCTACGAGGAGGGCAAGAAGATCGGCTTCCGCGACGGCGTCCGCGCCCTGTGGTGCCTCCTGCGCTACGCCGTCTCCGACTGAGATGCCCGTGCCAAGGCCAGGGACCGCGGACCACTCCCGACCGGCGACAGGGGAATCGCCGGTGCACCGCGGCTGGCAGGAAGCCCTCCTGCTCTTCGGGCTGAAGCGGCGCCGGATCGACCTGCTGCTGACGGCAGGAGTCGTGCTCTTCCTGCTCTGGTCTCGCTTTTCCCTCCTGGCCTCCGGTCCCTGGGAGTGGGACGAAACCATTTTCGCCCGGGGGATCTTCGACTTCGACCTGATCTCCCACTTCCCCCACCCTCCGGGTTTCCCCGGCTGGATGGCCCTGGGTCACCTCCTCCTGCCCCTGGCCGGCTCCCCCCTCCGGGCGCTCCAGGTGGCGTCGGCCCTCCTCTCGGTCGTGGCCCTCTGGCCCCTGGTCTTCCTGGGACGGAGGGCTGCGCCCCCGGTGGTGGCCGTCGCCGCGGCCCTCCTGGTCCTCGTCCTGCCAGGACCCTGGCTCCACGCGGTCCGCGGCTTTTCGTCGACGCCCGCCACCACCCTGGCCCTTTTCGCGGCGGCCCTCCTGGCCGGCGGCCTGACCGGCCGGCGGGCGACGGCCTTCACCCTCCTGGTGGCGGCGGCCTTCCTGATCCGGCCCATCCTCCTGCCGGGGTTGGGGCTCCTCTGGCTCGGCGGCGCCCTGACGGTCCGCCCCTTCAAGCGCCTCGTTCCCGGCGTGGCCGTCGCCGTGGCGGCTGGAATCGCCTCCATCGTGCTGATGGTTCACGCCCAGGGCGGATGGCAGCTCTTCGTGCTGGCCTTCGAGCAACACGCCCACCGGCACTTCTCGCGCCTGGTCGACAACCCCGGCGGCCTCCTTGACCTCGGCCTGATCCACGGTGTCGGCGGTCCCTGGTGGGCGGCCGCTCTCGGCGTCCTCTCCCTGCTGGGGCTGATCGCCTGGGGGCGCCGGGTTGGAAAGCGGGGCACGCTCCTGTGGATACTGGTCCTCGGGATCACCGGGGCCCAGCTGATCCTGCTCCAGAACCGCACCTACACCCGCTACGCCGTGGCCGTCCACCTGGCCCTGGCCCCCCTGCTGGCGGCGGGTGCAGCGGCCGCCGCCCCTCCGGTCATCGCCACGGTGGGCCTGGCCGGCCTGGCCGTCCTGGCCGGCGGCGGGGCGTGGCCCATCCTGGTGGAGCAGCACGTGGACCGGCTGGCCGGATGGCGCGCCGTGGACACGGGGTTTTCCGTCGCACGCAGGCGGGGGTGGGCCGTCGTATCCGAGGGCGGACTCTACCCCTTCGCCAACTACCGCTGGTACCTGGAGGGGGGCGGTCGTCCGGCCGAGGCCCCCGTACTCTTCCTCTCGCCGTGGGATCCCAATTGCTCCGGTGTTCCCGGCCTGCCCTGGCTCGTCGTCACGGACCACGAGAGCTGGCACCTGCCGCCCCTCTGGGGCCACACCATCCGGTGGGGCGGCCCCTCCGTGGAGCTCCTCCCCTTCACCCAGGGACGTTTCCTCCACGCCGCCCTGATTCCGAACCCGCCGCTTCTGACGGGGAAGTGGTGGGTGCCGGAACGCTCCCCCCGGGGCGAACGCTTCGTCTGGGGCGCACCGGACGCCGGCCTGGCCCTGCCGCCGCTCCCGCCGGGGACGCGGGTGACCATCGAGGTCCGGCCGGCCCGGGGCCCGGCGCCCCTCAAGATCCGCCTCAACGGCGAGATGCGCGCCGAACTCCCGGGGGACGCTCACCGGAGCACCGTCTGGCTTGGACCCTCCGGTCTCAGCCACCGCGGTGCCAACCGGATCGTCTTTCACCGGGAGGCCGCCTATCCGCCCGGCGAGCGGGACCACCGCCCCCTGGCCGTCAAGCTGTTCACCGTGCGCCTCTCCGGTCCCGGAATCCCCTGGGGAGGACCGCTCGCCACAGCGGCCCAGCGGCGCCGCCTCCAGGTCGAGCTCGACGGAGCCTGGAAGCCCGAGCGCTTCGGCCGGCTCGGGAAGGGTTGCTGGCTGCGCCCCAGGGCGCGTCTGCGCGTTCCGGCCGGTCCAGGCCGTCTCCGCCTTCGCGTGGCGGCACCACGGCCAAAGCCGGCCTTCCTGAGCGTCCGTGTGGGCGGCCGACTGGCGGCTGGCCCCATCGAGATCGCTGCCGGCGGGAGCTCGGTGGACATCGTCATCCAGCCCGGTGAGGAGCGGAGGGACACGGTGGAGCTCCAGCTCCAGGCCACTCCCTTCAACCCGGCGGAAGAGGGTTACGGTTCCGATGGCCGCGATCTGGGGGTGGTTCTGCTCGGTGTTTCCTTCCAGCCGGCCCATCCACCTCGATGAGGGGTTTCCTCCGGCGTGAAGGTCCTCAGCCCAGGGTCGATGCGATGACCTCCGCCAGACGCCGGGCCAGCTCCTCGGTCAGCTCGGCATCCTCGGCTTCCACCATGACCCGGGCCAGCGGCTCCGTACCCGAGTAGCGCAGCAGGACGCGGCCCTGCCCTTCGAGCAAGCGTTCGGCACGGGCCGTCTCCTCACGGATCAGCGGCTCGGCCTCGAAGGGCGGCTTCCGCCGGACCGGGACGTTGATCAGGCGCTGGGGGTAGCGCCGGAGGTCGGAGAGGGAGGAGAGGGGGCCGGAGGCGGCGGCGATGGACAGGATGTGGGAGCCCGTCACCAGGCCGTCGCCGGTGACACCGTGGTGGGCGCAGATGATGTGGCCCGACTGCTCGCCGCCGAGGACGATCCCCTCCCGCCGCATGGCCTGCCACACCGAGCGGTCGCCCACGGGGCAACGTACCAGGCCGATGCCGCTGTCCTCGAGGGCTTTCCACAATCCGTAGTTGCTCATGACCGTGGCGACAACGCTCCGCTGCTGGAGCCGGCCCTCCCGGTCCAGGGCCCGTGCCCAGATGAGAAGGATGTCGTCACCATCGAGGACCCTGCCCCGCTCGTCGATGACGATGGCGCGGTCGGCGTCGCCGTCCAGGGCCAGGCCGGCGTCGGCGCCGTGGGCGAGTACCGCTTCGGCCGCATGTTCCGGGACCGTGGCACCACAGCCGGCGTTGATGTTCTCGCCGTCGGGCGACGAGGCCAGGTTGGTCACCCGGGCGCCCAGCCGTTCCAGCAACCGTCCGGCCAAGCCCGAGGCGGCGCCGTTGGCTGCGTCGACCACCACGTGAAGGCCACGAAGGGGCTCGGGCTCTCGATGGGTCGCGACCACCAGGTCCAGGTAAGCCTCCGTCAGGGAAGGGTCGGCCGCGGGCAGGCCGGGGCCGGTCCGTGGCTCCAGCACCTCCATGCGTTCCTCGAGCCGCTCCTCGAGGGTGTCCTCGACCTTCTCGCCCGAGGCCGCCAGAACCTTGATGCCGTTGTCGTGGGCCGGGTTGTGTGAGGCCGAGATGACGACCCCAACATCGAAGCCGCCTTGACGGAGCAGGTGCGAGACCCCGGGGGTCGGCAGCACGCCGGCCCAGACGGCCGTTCCGCCGACGCCCTGGAAGGCCTCGGCCAGCCAGCCGGCCAGCCTGGGGGTCGACGCCCTGGTGTCGCCCGCCATGAGGAGTCGGGGCGATCCGCCGTTCCCCAGCTCCTCTGCCAGGGCGGCGCCGAGGCGCCGGACGGTCGCTTCGTCCAGGGGCGGCTCGAAGGCCCGGCCACGGATGCCGTCGGTACCGAACAGCTTCGGCATGATCCTAGTTCCTGCTCTTCCGCCGGCTGGACCGCTTCCGGGCCGGCGTCGGCGTCGGTGTCGGCGCCGGGACGATGTCCACGACCACCAGGACGGGCATGTTGTTTGTGAAACGCAGCAGGGGATGGGGCAGGCGCGGTTGAACCGCCGTCTCCACCGGTCCGGAGGCGCCGTCGATCCGCACCGGGGTCGTAGCGACCTCCTCGAGCTTCTCGACCAGCGTGGCCGGCCCCTGGACACTGAGCTTGGGCGGCACGGTGCGGACATCTCCGACGACGAACCCCGGCGCCGGCTCCCCTTCGATGGCTGGCTCGACGGGAACCAGGGCCGTCTCGGTCGTCTCCATGGTCAGGGTGATCTCCGGCGGATCGATGCTGACGACGGAGACGTCCTGAGGCAGCCGGATCTGGGACTCCTTGATGGGGTAGGTCCGGGTGCCGGGCCGGGCATCGGAGAGGTCGAGGACGACCTCGAGCGCCTTGTCGTTGCTCAGGGCGTGGGTCAGGGCACCGCGGAGGCGCAGGGAAACGGACTCGGGAACGTCGTTTGTGATGATCAGGTTCCGCGGTACGTTGGCCAGGGTCAGCGGCACGACCACCTGGCGTTCGGAGATCCGCTCCCGCCGCTGTCCGGCGACGGCGTACCACAGGGCGAAGGCCACGGCCAGGGCGACGAGGAAGAGGCCGGGGTAGCGTGGGTGGCGTCTCATGGGGTCATCTCCTCGGGCGAATGGGAGAAGTAGAGGTTCTCGGCCAGGGCGCTGCGCAGCTTCATGTCATCGAGGGGCCTGAGAAGCTGGCCCTCGATGGCCAGGGAGATGGTCCCCGTTTCCTCGGAGACGACGACGATCAGGGCGTCGGTCTCCTCGGAAAGGCCGATGGCCGCCCGGTGCCGTGTGCCCAGCTCCGACGAGATCTCGGCCCGCGTCGTCAGGGGGAGGAAACAGGCCGCGGCGGCGATCCGGTCGCCGCGGATGATGACGGCCCCGTCGTGGAGGGGCGTGCCGGGAATGAAGATGTTGAGGAGGAGATCGTAGGAGAAGCGGGCGTCCAGCGGTATGCCCGTTTCGGTCCAGCCCGCCAGGGAATCCCGCCGCTCGATGGCGATCAGCGCGCCCGTCCGCTGGGAGGCCATGGCCTGGGCCCCCAGGGCCAGCTCGTTGATGAAGACGGGACCCTCGTCGCTCGTCCCGAAGATCCGGTACCAACCCGTGGAGCCGAAGGCCGTCAGCATCCGGCGGATCTCCTGCTGGAAGAGGACGACGATGGCGAAGGGCAGGTAGAAGAGCAGTTCGCGAAGGATGGCCGAGACGGTCAGGAGCCCCAGGGCGCTGGCGCCCAGGTACATGCCCACCAGGATGACGATCCCCCAGAGCATCTGCATGGCCCGCGTGCCACGCAGGAGAACCAGCAGGATGTAGATCAGGAGCGTAACCGTCAGGATATCGGCCAGATCGGCCATGCCGACCTGGAGGTGGGTCAGGTCCCGGAGAAAGGTGACGATCCAGCTCACACTGTGCCCCCGGCCGCCATGATACCGCGGGCGACGATCAGGTACTGCCGCACCGGCGCCACGTCGTGCACCCGGACGACGGCCCGGGGGCAGAAGAGGGCCGGGTGCACGGAGGCCAGGGTGCCGGCAAGCCGCTCGCCGGTCGGCGCGCCGGTCAGCCGCCCGATGAACGACTTCCGCGAGGGTCCGACGACGACGGGATGCCCCAGGGAGGCCAGGTCGGGCAAGGCGGCCAGGAGCGCCAGGTTGCCCTCGTCATCCTTGCCGAAGCCGATGCCGGGATCAAGCCAGACCAGATCGGCGGGGATTCCCGCCGCCTGGGCCGCCTGGGCACGCTCACGGAGCTCCCGGTGCACCTCGGCCACAACGTGGTCGTAGTGGGTATCCGACTGCATCTCCCGCGGACTTCCCCGCATGTGCATCAGGATGATCCCGCCGCACCGGCGCGCCACCTCGGCAAACATGTCCGGGTCCCGCCCGGCCGTCACGTCGTTGACCAGGTCGGCCCCAGCGTCAAGGGCCTCGGCGGCAACGCGGGCCTTGGAGGTGTCGATGGAAACCAGGACCTTGGGAGCGCAGGCGCGCACACCCTCGACGACCGGCAGAATCCGCTCGAGCTCCACATCGGCCCGCACGGGTTCGGCGCCGGGCCGTGTGGACTCGCCGCCGATGTCGAGGATCTCGGCGCCCTCCTCCACGAGGGTCAGGGCGTGCCGGATGGCAGCGCCCGTGTCCAGGTAGAGGCCACCGTCCGAAAAGGAGTCCGGCGTACAGTTGACGACCCCCATGATGGCCGGAAGCCCGACGGACCACGCGTCCACAACCCGCTGGAAACGGGGGTTGGTGGCCGTCGAGCTGGGGTTCGTCTTCGTCACGCCGTTTCCGGAACCTCCTCGGCTGCCTCCGGCTTCCCTTTGAGTGCCCGAACGTCGACGCCGCTGTGTTGCTGGATCAGGTCGTACACCTCGGCGCCGTCGAGCACCTCGTTCTCCAGGAGCCCCTCGGCGATGGCGTCCAATGCGCTGCGGTGCTCCTCCAGGATGACCCGCGCGGCGCTGTAGGCCTCGTCGATGATGCGGCGTACCTCGCGATCGATCTGCACGGCCGTCGCATCGGAGTAGTCCTGGTGACGGGTGATCTCCCTGCCGAGGAAGATGGACTCCTCCCGCTTCCCGAAGGTCAGGGGACCCATGGATTCGCTCATGCCCCATTCGCAGACCATCTTGCGGGCCAGGTCCGTCACGCGCTCCAGATCGTTACCCGCGCCCGTGGTGATCTGTTCGGCCCCGAAGACCAGCTCCTCGGCAAGGCGCCCACCCATCAGCACCTTGAGGTTCGCCTTGAGGTAGGTCTTCTTGTACGTGTAGCGATCCTCCAGGGGGAGCTGCTGGGTCAATCCGAGAGCCATGCCGCGGGGGATGATGGTCACCTTGTGAAGGGGGTCGGCCTCGGGAACAATGGCAGCCACCAGGGCGTGGCCCGCCTCGTGGAAGGCCGTCAGGGTCTTCTCCTCATCCGAGAGGACCAGGGACCGCCGCTCCGAGCCCATCATGACCTTGTCCTTGGCCTGCTCGAAGTCCTCCATACCGACCTTCATCTTGTTGAGCCGGGCCGCTCGGAGGGCCGCCTCGTTGACCAGATTGGCCAGGTCGGCCCCGGAAAACCCCGGCGTCGAACGGGCGATGACGGCCAGGTCGACGTCGGAGGCCAGGGGGATCTTCCTGGTGTGAACCTGCAGGATGCCCTCCCGCCCCTTGACGTCGGGCCGGTTGACGACGATGCGCCGGTCGAAGCGGCCCGGCCGCAAGAGCGCCGGGTCGAGCACGTCGGGCCGGTTTGTGGCGGCGATCAGGATGACGCCCTCGTTGGACTCGAAGCCGTCCATCTCCACCAGGAGCTGGTTGAGGGTCTGTTCCCGCTCGTCGTGGCCGCCGCCGAGCCCCGCTCCGCGGTGCCGCCCCACGGCGTCGATCTCGTCGATGAAGATGATGCAGGGAGCGTTCTTCTTGCCCTGCTCGAAGAGGTCGCGGACTCGCGAAGCGCCGACACCGACGAACATCTCGACGAAGTCCGAGCCCGAGATGGAGAAGAATGGCACATCGGCCTCACCGGCCACGGCCCGGGCCAGGAGGGTCTTGCCCGTTCCCGGAGGACCCATCAGCAGCACACCCTTGGGGATCTTCCCGCCGAGCCGCTGGAATCTGTGGGGATCCTTGAGGAAATCGATGATCTCCTCCAGCTCCTCCTTGGCCTCGACGACGCCCGCCACATCGGCGAAGGTCAGCCGTTTCTGATCGGGCGTCAGCAAGCGTGCCTTGGACTTGCCGAAGGACATGGCCTTGGTGCCTCCCGACTGCATCTGGCGGAAGAAAAGGAACCACAGCCCGACGAGGATCAGCAGGGGCGCCCAGGACAGCAGGGCCGTCATCAACCGGCCGTCCGAGGGTTTCTCCACCTCGATGACGACCTTGTGGCCGCGGAGCTCCTTGACCAGGTCCGGATACCCCGGATCGTAGGTGAACTGGTCGTAGCGGGGCGAGGTCTTGCCCGATCCCTCGGCGTTCTTGGTCTTGATGTAAATGGTTTCGCCCTTGATCAGCACACCACGCACCTCACCCGAGGCGACCTGGTCGAGGAACTGTGAGAAGGGGACCTCCTGGCTGGACGACGAGTAGCCCTGGAGCATCTGCCAGACGAGCAGGATACCCACCAGGATCACGATCCACATGAGGACGGTTCGTACTGTTTGATTCACGTTTTGCGGTCCTCCGGGGCCGGACGCTTCACCGGCCCTCTCCACAACGCCGTCCGGCCCGAAATTCTTCCCGGGCGGCCGGTTGTTCTCAACCCTCCAGCAGGCACAGGTCCGGACGGTTTATATGCTCGGTCGGGTCTCCGCCAAGCCCGTAACCGACCAAGAAGCCCTCGGGCAACTCGGTGAACACGGCGTAGCGGGCGGAAAGGTTGACGCTTCGAAGCTCGGGCTTGTCCACCAGGGCGACGATCTCCATGGAGGCCGGCCGCTGCTGGCTCAAGTGGGTCATCAGGTAGTTCTCCGTGACGCCCGTATGCAGGACGTCCTTGAGGATCAGCACGTGCTGATCCGTGACGTTGAAATGGGTCGCGTAGGTCAGACTGACCACCTCGCCGCGCTCGCCCGGCTGGGTCGTCACGTCGACAAACTCGAAGGCCGTCGTGGACGGGATGGCCCGCGCCAGATCGGCCAGGAGAAAGGCGGCTCCCTTGAGGATCCCCAGCAGCACCAGGTGCTGGCCTTCGTAGTCCTTGGCGATCCTCGCACCGATTTCGCGGATGCGTTCTCCAATCTCCTCTGCCGTGTACAAAACCTTCAGCTTGGTCATCGGCGTCGCACCTCCACATCCACTACATTCTCCCCGGTCGGGGCGGGAGCTGTCCACACTCCAGGAACCCAGACAATTGTAGCACCGCCATGAATTACGGGCCACGCGGAACGCAGGTGACGGGGCAGCCGGCGGGACAGGAGGGACGCCAGGCGCTCCCGGATACCACCGGCCTCCACCTGGTCTCCCGGGAGCGGTGAGCGGACCCCGAGATCCGGCACCGCCGGCAGCCGGCGACGCCAGACGATCGCGCCGTCGAGCTCCGTCTTGGGACTGGCCGGCGCCACACTGAGAGACCAGCCGGGCAGCGGAAGCTCAACGGTCTCGCCGGGATGGAGAGCAGCCCGGTAGGGCGCCGGCCGCTCGGGCGGCTCGAGCCACAGCCGGCCGCGCGCGCGGTACAGCCGCCAGCGCCCAGCCAACGTCACCGCTCGGGGGGTCCCGTGACGGATCAGCTCCTCCAGGAGCTCCCCCTGGCGGCGGGTCGCCCTTCCCAGGCCTGCCCGGGACACCTGCGCGTGAAGCCACCGCGAGAGCAGGGCCGAATCAAGTGCCTGCAACGAGGCCATCTCCACACCCCCATCCGGGTCCCACGGGTCGAGCCACAGGCCGAGCCCCTCGAGCTCGCCGGCGAAGTGGGCCTCGTCCCGCGCCAGGTTGCGGGCCAGGGCGACGAGGTGATCGCCGATCCGCGGCTCCACCTCCCGCAGCAGGGGCAGAACCCGCCCCCGCACCCGATTGCGTAGATGTTCCGGGCTCCGGTTGCTGGAATCCTCCCTCCAGTCCAGGCCGCGTTCCTCGAGCCACCGGAGGATCTCCCAGCGGCCCCAGGGCAGGAGCGGGCGGATCGTGGGCCCGCCGGCGTGGGCCGCGATGCCCGCCATGGCACGGGGCCCGGCACCCCTGAGCAGCTGAACCAGCACTCCCTCGGCGATGTCGTCCCGCTGGTGACCCGTGGCGACGGCCCGGGCCCCCACCTGATCCGCCACATCCCGGAGGGCTGCGTAGCGGAGGCGCCGCCACGCCGCTTCCTGTCCCTCGGGGGGACTCTCGGGCGGTACCAGCCGCCTCAGGTGGAAGGGAACGCCCAATTCCGTACAAAGCCGGCGGCAGAACTCGGCGTCCTCGTCGGCCTCGGCGCCCCGGACGCCGTGGTGTACGTGCACCGCGTGGAGGTCGAGGCCCAGGGCGGGGTCCCGGAGCAGGTGGAGAAGGGCGACCGAGTCCGGCCCGCCGGAGAGAGCCACCAGGATCCGTGTCCCCACATACTCGGCAAAGACCGCTTGAAAATGGCGGGAGAAGCCAGAAAGCATCATCGGAAGGTGGTGGCGGTGGGTGGACTTGAACCACCGACACAGGGCTTATGAGACCCCTGCTCTGCCTCTGAGCTACACCGCCAGAGGGAAGGTGAATATACGGGGAAAATCCTTCTCAAGTCAAGGGCTCGAACACCTCGCGGCGCGTTGACAGACGCGGAACCTGTGGGTACTCTGGAACAAAACGGAGGCGTGGGTACGTTTGGGCAACCTGAGGGAGGGGAGTTGGCTTGGTGTCTCTTCCGGTGGCAGGTCTCGACGAGAAATACGAGGTGCTCTCCAGACTCAAGGTGGGCGGGATGGGCGCCATCTACAAGGTGCGCCACCGGCTGCTGGACGATATCCGGGTCATCAAGGTCATGCGCCACCAGGCGGAGCAACGGGAGGAGTTCGAGGAACGCTTCCGCCGAGAGGCCAGGACCGCCATCCGTCTCCACCACCCCAACATCATTCAATTCTATGACTTCTCAGTCGACCGAGAGGGCAACGCCTTCATCGTCATGGAGTACATTGACGGCGTCAACCTCCTCGACCTGCTCAAGGAACACGGCCCGCCGCCCCTGGGCTTGACCCTGGAGGCCGCCCGCCAGACCCTCAAGGCCCTGGGTTACCTCCACGGCAAGGGCATCGTCCACCGGGACATCTCTCCGGACAACTTGATGCTGACGCGTGACGAGGAGGGGAATCCAAGGATCAAGCTGATCGATCTCGGGGTGGCCAAGGCCCTGGACGGCGCCGGAGAGCTGACGACCACGGGCATCTTCATCGGCAAGCTCAAGTACTGCTCGCCGGAGCAGCTCCGGCGGGACGAGGGCGCCGAGATCACCCGAAGATCAGACCTTTACTCCTTCGCCGTCGTCCTCTACGAGCTCCTGACCGGAGCGCTTCCCATCCGCGGCAACAACCTGACTTCGATCATGGCGGGTCATCTCTTCGAGCCCCCGATCCCCTTCTCCGAGAGCGATCCGGAGGGGTGCGTTCCCGAGGACCTGCGTCGTATCGTGCTCAAGTCCCTGGCCAAGAAGCCCGAGGCCCGCCACGAGTCGGCCCGGCATATGGCCCGGGAGCTGGCCAGCGTTCAGACCCGGCTTCCATTCGCGGCCACCGACCTGGACCACTACCTCGGCCCCCGGGCGGACGAGCCTGCCGCGGCCGACGGCCACGGAGAGTTCCGCGCGGCTGCCGCCGACGGCCAGGGCACTCCACCCCGGGAATCCGCAGCGGGACCACCTCCGGGGCACCGCCCCGCCAGGGACGGTCCAAACCGCCGCCGCTGTGAGGCGCTCTTCGCCGAGGCGCGGCGGCTGGCCTCCCAGGGCCACCTGGCCCAGGCGGCCTCCCAGGTCCACGTGGTCCTCCAGATCGATCCCGAGAGCTCGGCCGCCCGGGACCTCCTGCGGGCCATCGAGGAGCAACGGCAGGCACGGGCCAGGGAAAGTCAGCGGGTCCAGTCCCTGACCTCCAACCTCGATCTGATCCAACGGGCCATCGAGACGGGAGACCTGGAGCGTGCCCGGGAGAGCCTGGCCATGGCCCGCCGCCGCTTCGCCGCCGATCCGCGGATCGAGGAGCTGGAGCGGAGCCTGCACCGGGCAGAGGAAGCGGCCACGCTGGAACAGCTGGAGGGACTTCGCGTGGAGGCCCGGGTCCTTGCCGAGGTGTACCAGTTCGATCAGGCGCTGGGTCTCCTCGAGGGAGCGCTGGAGCAGGCGCCCCGGAACCTGGAGGCGACCCTTCGGCGCCAGATCGAGGAAACCCGCGCCGCCCGCGCCGCCCACCGGGCGCAGGAGGAGCGCGAGCAGGCCGTGGCGGCCGAGGCGGCGGCCATCGAGGAGCTCCTGGAGGCCGAACAGTTCGAGGCGGCCCGCAGCTCCCTGGATCGCGCGGAGTCGCGACTGGGCGCCGCCGAGGTGCTGACAGCCCTGCGGGAGCGAACGGACGCCCTGGAGGAGCAGCGCCGGGACGCCGAGGTGACACGGCTGCTGGCCGCAGCCAGGGAAGCCGTGGAACGGAACGACTTCGAGGCCGGCATCGCCGCCCTGGAGAGGGCCCTCCAGGAGCGGCCGGACGACGTCTTCGTCCTGGACGTGCTGGAATCGACCCGACGCCAGGCCGAGGAGCACGCTGCCGATGTGGAGCGCCGGAAAGCCCTGGCGGCTCTCGAGCAGGAGGTGGAAGACCTGCTCAAGGCACAGCTGTGGGAGAAGGCGCGGGAGACCATCGATGGCCACGCCAACCGGTGGAGTGAAGACCTGGAAGAGCTGAAAGCCCTCCGGACGAAGGTGGAGCGCGCCAAGGACCGCGAGGAGGCGCGGCGACGCGCGACCGAGCTGCTGGATTCGGCCGGCGAAGCCCTCGAATCGGGCGAGCTGGTCACCGCCCTGGACGCCCTGGATGAGGCCAGGGGCCTGGAGCACGGCGACACCGGCCTCCACGAGCGTCTGGCCGATCTTGACGCCCGGCTCCGCCGGGAGCTGGCCCGGCAACAGGAGGCACGGGAGCTCAACGCCGCCGTCGAGCGGGTGACGCGCTGCCTGGCCGCCCTCGAGGAGAATTCGCAGGGCGGCTGATCCTTGACAGATCCCGGCCGCCCGGCCGGACGAGCCGCGGTGACCGACGGACTGATGGCCGCCCCGAGCCCCCCTTCAGAGGGACCTGGGCAACCCTCCCGAGGCCAGCAACCTGCGGGCCACGTCACCGGTGGGACCGCGGCCCTGGGCCAGGACCCTGAGGTCGGCGCCCATGCCGTCGGGATCGAGGATCCGTTTGAGCTCCTGGCGCTCGGCATAGGCCTCGGCGTCGAGCTCCCGCGCGAGACCCAGCCCCGCCGCTTCCACCAGGGAGGGGAGCCCGGCCTCGAGCAGGAAGACACCCAGGGGCCACAGGCCGACCTCACGCCAGCCGGCGGCCTCCGCAGGCCGGCGCAGATCGTCCCAGTTGACGTGGGCGGTGATGTCGCGCGATCCGGGCTCCTCCAGGGGGTCCCGGCTCAGGGTGTGGCGGGAGAACACCGCCAGGGATCCCCCACGCCGCCCCCGGGGGTTGTAGAGGCGGTTGGCTGGGTAGCCGTAGTCCAAGACCAGGACCAGGGCCGAGCCGCCGGCCCAGTCGAGGAGCCGGCGGTGCAGCTCCCCGGCCCTGAGGTTGGCCTCGGCCACCTGGCCGTCCACCAGCTCGACGCCGTGGCGCAGGAAGTACCCGGTCACCGCGGGGGTGGCGGGACGCTCTTCCCAGACCAGGCCGCCGGCCTCGCTCCGGACCCAGAGCTCCTGCAGACCGTGGGTTCGCTGGACCACCCGGTGAACCGGCAGCGCGTCGTAGAGCTCCGAGGCGTGGAGGAGCACCGGCCCGCCCGGGGCTGGCAACCCGTCCAGGGAGGCGGCGATCTCCACATGCTCGCCCAGGCGCTCCCGCTGCCGCTGTCTCAGCCCCGGGGAGGCCTCCACCGACACGACCCGCCCCGCCACCGCCGGCCCTTCCCCAAGCGCCTCCAGGAAGGCCCCGAGGAAGCTGCCGTCGCCCGAGGCCACGTCGGCCACCGTCAACGGGCCGAGCTCCTCCGCCAGCCGGGTGGCGAGCCGTGCCACCGTCCGCGCGTACCACGGCGAGGCCGTCGGAGCCGTCAGGTAATCCCCGGACCGGCCGTACCGTGGCGTCCCCGAGCTGTAGTACCCGTGCACGGGGTGATACAGCGCCAGCTCCATGAACTCCTCGAAGGGAACCGACCCGCCCCGCGCCACGATCTCGTCGGCGATCCACATGCCATCAAGTCTACACAGGAGCCCCCTGGCTCACCGGTCACCCACGGCCCTCATTGCAGCCCTGGATAAGCCCTCCTGAGCTCCTCGATATACTGGAGAGCCCTCGTCCCGTGACCGTGCCAGAACTGCTCGAAGCGCTGGAGTTGCTGCTCGCAGGGCACGATGGCACCCAGACTCTCGTGGAACCTTCTCAGCGCCTTTTCGACCTTTTCCCTCGAGGGAACCCTCTTGCTGTGGCGGAGGGCCGATTCCACGCGGACGGGGTGCCGGACGATGTAGCCCTTGGTGGAGAGGGGGTAGAGATCGCCGAAGGGGTCCTGTGGCAAATCACCGCAGACCTCCTGGAGGTTGCCCAGCTCGTTGACGACATCCTCGAGATACTGGATCTTGGCCGCGTCTCCTGGCGTCAGATTCCGACCCGCCCGCCCCCCGTAGTAAGCGCCGATGAGGTCGACGCTGGCCCCGGCCTCCCCGGAGAGCTTGTCGATACGGGCATGTTGGGTGTTGACCTTCCGTTCGATCGGCGCCCACTCGGCGCGAGCGGCCTTGTAGCGGGCCTCGCAGTCGGAACAGACCTCGGAAAAACGGGTGGGTTTGTGGGCGTCCAGCCGGGTCTTCATGGCGACAGCCGCCCGGTAGAGGGTCCAATAGTACGTGTCGATTGCGCTGGTGGAAACGGCGACCGGTGCGGCAACCGGCTGCTCCTCCTCGTGGAGCCGGCAGGTCAGCTCGTAGGTGGCTGTGACCGGCCCGGTTCCCGGCGGGGTGCCGGCGCCGAGACTGATGGGGTTGAAGACCAGCAACTTCTGCCGCTCCCCTTTTTCAAAATAGATGCTGACACTCTGGTGTGTGGACCGGCGATCGAGGGTCCCGGCAAGCACGGCGTCGATGGGGAGCAGGGCGTGCTTCCCAAGGTTGCGGGCCGTGTGGATCGGCGTGACCACGTCGAATGGCATGGACGGACCCGGCTGGAACGTGACCTCGCAGTCCACCCGGGCCTCCCCCGAAGCGTCACGCTGCGCGGGAAAGACCTTGAAGATCTTGGCAGCCGAACCCTTGAGAGAGAGGGGCGGAACGGAGATGGTCCAGGTCTGGGTAGCTCCCTCGGGAGTGACCACCCAGTTGAAGGCCCCCCGCGAGTGGTACGGTCTCTTCCGGTCGATTCGCGGATCGAAGACCCCTGGCCGGGGCTGATCCTGGAGAAACGATTCCGCGAATCCCCTCCAGAGCCTGTCGGGATCCCACCCGGCGGGATCCGGCGACTCGAGGACGTTGCTCCGCCGGCGGACGGCACGGCGCAGGGCGACATACGCGTTTCGCCCGGTGCCCGAGTCCACCTGCCGCTTGCATTCCCGGAGGGTCTCCGCGAAGAGCTCCCGGCCATACCGGTGGACGAGGTAATCTATGAAGATCCCACCGCTGTAGCCATTCTTCGCCTCTTTCAGCCCCTTGAGACCAAGGTTGTACAGCTCCGCATTGTAGATCGGCGCCTTGTTCGTCGGTTTGAGACCGGGGTCCCCGACGGCGTACAGCTCCACTGCGGTGGAGAGCGCCTCGTTGAGCCAACCGTAGGGGAATTCCTTCCCCACCGCCTTGCCCACCCAGGCATCCCAGAACGTGGAGAATCCCTCCCATGGAGCCTGCACGAAGTGGAAGAGCTCGTGGGCCAGCGTCTGCCGGAGCACCCGCCGGTCGTAGCCCGGAATGTTCGACGGAAGGTTAAGATCGATCCACTTTCCCCCGGATTTGCCCTGGCGGAACCCGGCATAGACGATGTCCTTGGGGTCGTCCGACAGGGAGATGAAGTAGGCATCGAGTTTCGCCGGCACGGTGGGGTAGCCCACGCCCGCACCGCCGTCCGCGACGCTGGCCTTCAGAAAACGTCGCGCCTTCTCCAGCGCACCCAGGGTCCAGCGGGCCGTCTCCTGGGAGATCGCCGGGCTGGGATAGTGGAGGACGAAGTGGTCGCCGTCGATCTTCTTCATGCGGAATCGGGTCCATGCATCCTTGGCGAGCGGTGCCCCCTCATAGACGATGGCACCGCCTCCGACGATGATGATCCAGCCGACGACCGAGGCGTGGTGCAGCTCGGCCTCGTAGGTACCCGTCACCGCGTCATAGTCGGGCGTATGGAGATGCCACAGGCCGCTCCGGACGCTCCCGTTGTGGGATGTACTTTCCTCGAAAAAGGCCAGCGCGACCCGGCCGTGCGCCTCAGGGGCCACCTGGACCGTCGAGGGCAGGCGGACCCGGACCGCCGAGGGCACCGCCTCCGCGGACGTCGGCTCGAGGGAGACGTACGGGGTCAGCGGCTTCCAGCTCTCGGGCGACGGCGCCGGCGGTGCGACCTGACGGGCCTTCACCCCAGCCGGATCTTCCGAGTACACCTCGATCCACGGCACGGAGGTCCTGGCCCACACCGCCTTCCTGGCAGAAGGGGCCGGAGGCGGGACCGGCGAGGTTGCAACCGGCGACGCCGGGGCGGTCCCCGTGAAGGAGGGAGCGCTGTCCAGCCGGAAGCTGCCGCACGTTTCCTCCAGCCGGCGTTCGGCCCGCTGCCGGGAGACGTTGGCCGCGATGACCAGATCCCCCGGTTTGAGCCGGTCACCGCGGGCCACGAGCCAGCAGCCACCGGTCCGCTGCACCGCAAACCAGTCCCCCGACGGTCTGAAGGGCACCGGGCACCGCTCCCGGAGGACCTTCAATGCCTCCTCCAGTGGGTAGGGACCACCGAAGATCCGGTCACCGGGGAGGATCTCCGCCGCGCTCCGGACCGTCAGACACCGGTTCTCCGTCTCGCGGTACAGGGGGTAGTGACCGGAATCGTTCCCCATGGCCGGAAGCGGAGCGCCCAGGAGAGCCAACACGAGCGCCGGAATGATCACGGCTCCCGCCACCGCCGACCGTACCCAAACCCGCCCGGGATTCCACCGATTCTCCACGCCGTCCCCCATCCTCCTGGGACCACCAGACGCCAGGAACCTGAACCTCGATTCCCCTGGTTTTCAATGTAGCAGGGTCCCGGAACGTCGAGCAATCCCCGGGCCAGGGAACGCCCCGGCACCCGCTTCCCCGCGCTGCCTTCCTCGGGCGTTCTGCTAACCTTTCCGGAGAGATCCGAGCCGGCTTGCGGGCCGGACCGTGGAGGTTGCCGAGCATGAGCCGTGGTGACATCGTGGGCCTGGTGGCCTCGTACGTTTACGCCTTCGGGCTGCTCTTCATCGTCGAGACCGTGTGCGCGAAGCTGGGCTGGCCCCAACGGGTGACGCGGAAGCTGACCCACATCGGCGCGGGCATGTGGATCTGGGGGCTCTTCGCCCTCTTCGACCACTGGACCTGGGGCGTCATCCCCTTCGCCACCTTCATCGTGCTCAACTACCTCTTCTACCGGAAGCAGACCTTCAAGTCCATGGACTCCGAGGAGTCCAGCCCCGGGACAATCTACTTCTCACTCTCCATCACCATCCTGCTCGTGTGGCTCTGGCGGACGGGGGGAGCGCCGGACCGGGCGCCCCTGGCCGCCGCGGCCATCATGGCCATGACCTGGGGCGACGCCATGGCCAGTCTCGTGGGCCAGACCTGGGGCCGGCACACCTACACGGTCTTCGGCCACACGCGGAGCTGGGAGGGCAGCGCCGCCATGGCGGTCAGCACCTTCGCCGTCGTCAGCGCCGTCCTGCTTCTGATGCCCGGCTCCGTCCTCAGCCCGGTGAGCGTCGCTCCGAGCACGGGCGTCGCCCTGGCCCTGGCGCTGCTGACCACGGCCGTGGCCACGGCCGCCGAGGCCGTCTCCCCCGCGGGGACCGACAACCTCTCCGTGCCCCTCCTCTCCGGCCTGGCCCTCTACGGCGCCAACGCCGCGCTTCACCTGGGATTCTGAGGGCGCCGTGCCGCTGCTCGTTCGTGTGCTGATCGGGCTGGTCCTCAGCGCCCTGGTGGCCGTGCCCGGACGTCTCAAGGGCTCCCTCTCGGACTCCGGCCTGGCCGGGGCTTTCCTGACCGGAACCGCCATCTACGCCCTGGGCGGTCCCGTCTGGTGGGGACTCCTGATCGTCTTCTTCGTCGCCTCCAGCGCCCTCTCCCACTACCGGAAGATCGACAAGGCCGAGGTGGCCCGTGACTTCGAGAAGGGCGGCACCAGGGACATGGGCCAGGTGCTGGCCAACGGCGGCCTGGGCTCGCTGCTGGCCGTGGCCTACGGACTGACGGGCAAGCCGTTCCTCTTCGCCGCCTTCCTCGGCGCCATGGCCACCGTCACCGCCGACACCTGGGCCACCGAGCTGGGCGTGCTCAGCCCCTCCACGCCCCGGCTGATCACCACGGGCCGTCTGGTGCCTCGTGGAACCTCCGGCGGTGTCTCGGCCGCCGGCACCGTGGCTTCCGCCGCCGGCGGTCTGCTCATCGGCTTTGCGGCCCTCCTCTTGACCGCCGCCGCCCACGTCCTCGGCGCCCCCGTGGCGGCCACGGC
>CAZXNA010000059.1:0-18983 GCA_964641295.1 uncultured Thermoanaerobaculia bacterium | reverse complement strand
GTTGCCGAAGGCCGGCGAGATGTTCTTGAAGTCCTCCCCGGGGAGGGCGCGGTACACGTTGGTGTCGTAGATGGTTCCATAGCGGATGGTTGGGATCAGGGGGTTGATGCCGCACTCGAAGCCGTCGCCCCCGAGCACCATGTCCCAGCTGTTGTCACCCGTTGACCGCCGCTGGTTGGTCCCGTTGTCCTGGGAGCCGGCCAGCACGATCTCGCGGTCGGCGGGGTCGATGGCCAGACCGTAGTACTGACGGGTCACGAGACCGTTGTTGGCGTCGGTCCAGGTGACGCCGTTGGTGGCGGACTTCCAGATGCCGCCGTCACAGGCAACCCACAGGGTGTCCCCCTGCCACTGAAGGTCGTGGGCGTCCACGTGGGGAAGGTTGGTTATGCCCGTGGAGGGCTTCTTGGTGGCCCAGCTCTGGCCGCCGTCCCCGGAGACCACGTAATACACCCCGCCGGCGACCACGCGGTTGGGGTCCGAAGGGCTGACCGTGATGGTGTTGTCGTACCACCCCTGGGCACCCAGGTAGGGGTCAGGGTTCTTGACCTTCTTCCACGTGGCGCCACGGTCGGTGGTGCGGTAGATCTGGACGGGCGCCACATCCCCGTTGGTGGCCGGCGCCACGTTCATGGCGGCGTAGAGGATCCGGTCGTTGGAGGGAGCGATGGCCAGAGCCGTCCGGTTGAGATCCCACCGGTCGGAAAGCGCCGAGGGAAGACCGGAATCGGCCACGGACCACGTCAGCCCGTTGTCCGTCGACTTCATGACCCGGGAGATGCCCGACGGGCAGCTTCCGAGGCACCAGACGGCGGCATAGAGGCGGTCGGGAAGGCTGCCCGAACGAATGACGTCCGTAACGACCAGTTTGCGGGAGCTGGTGTTGGCGTAGGCCGAGAGAACCGTGCTCCACGTGGCACCGCCGGTCTCCGAGCGCAGCAGGCCCTCGTTGGTGGCGGCCAACAGCACGTCCGGGTCGCGGGGATCCACGTTGATCCGGAAGAACTGGGTGGCGATCACCTGGTCCGGAAGGCTCCAGGTGTCGCCGCCGTCGTCGGAGCGGAGCATGCCGATGCCGGGGATGAAATCGATCCCGTATCCACCCTCGCCCGTGCCGAGGTAGACGATGTCCGGGTTGGACGGCGCCATTGCGAGGGCCCCGACGGAAAGGTTGGGAATGCCGTCGGTCAGGGGCTCCCACGTTGCGCCCCCGTCCCGCGTCCTCCAGACGCCGCCTCCCGCCGCTCCGGCCAGAACGGTACCGGGAATGGACGGATGCGGTGTGACCGCCGTGAAACGGCCGGCACCGTTGTTGGGGCCGAGGCTGATCCAGTCGGATTCGCCCATGCTCATGGCGTGGAACGCCGCTCCGCCGCGGCGGTACTCGTCGTAGGCCTTTCGCGCCCGGCCCAGGAGGACACCGGCATCCGTGGAGCCGGGCGAGAGGCCGCGGAGCTCCAGCTCCACGAGATAGCGCTGGCGGATTGCCTCGGCTTCTCCGACAGGACCGTCGTCCTCTGAGGTGTGAATGCCGAACTTCCGGGGAAGCTCTGCCCCGTCTGCGGGAAGCGAAACGGCCGTCAGGGCGATGGCGGCGAGCAGGGCGATGGATGAGCGAATGATGGCGTCTGTCGTTCTTCGAGGCATGGTGTCGTCCAAAGTACGAATTCCCAGGCATTGGAACGGTTTTGTTGGCTCCGTGCCGTGGGTTCCGGCATGCTATCACCCGCCGGTGGCGGCGGCAAACTCGTGGGACATCAACCCGATCGGTGGAGGAGGGGGGCGATGAGCTCGACCCAGGGGTCGCGGCCGAGGACCATGTAGTAGGTCAGGGCGCCCAGGAATCCGTGGCACAGTGCCAGGGCCCAGAGGTTGGGCCAGCGGAGGTAGAGAGAGACCCAAAGGACGCCGGCCGCAAAGGTCAGCCCCATGAGGGGGAGGTCCGGGAGGTGGGCCAGGGAGAACAGGGCGCCGGCGGCCAGGGGGACGGTCCAGGCCGGCAGGAACGGCCCCAGCCCCCGGGCGAGGATGCCGTTGAGAGCCACCTGCTGGACGAGGGCCCAGGCCAGGTATGCCGGGACGACGCCCCAGAAATGGACCGGGAGGGGTGGCCGGCCGAGGATCCGTCCCAGGGCGAGGAGAAGCACGGCGCCCGCAAGGCCGATCGTTGCGGAGACGATCAGGGCTGGACGGAGGTGCTCCGTGGACAGGCCCCAGGTGCGGAGGAGGCCGGGTTCTTCCCGGAACCGGCGGAAGAGCCACCAGATCCAGATGGGGGCCGCGGCGCCGAAGAATATCCATTTGGCGTGGAGGCAGTTCTCGAACACCAGGTGAATGGCCGAGGTGGCGATCAGTAACCACATGTCGGCCGTTCTGGGGTCGAGCCCGCCGCTTCCGGTCACAGGCCGACCTTCCCCAGGATCTTCTCGAAGGCCTCGATCTCTCCCCGGGTCGTGTAGAAGTGGGGGGAGAAGCGGACGTTGCCCTGGCGCGCCGAACAGATGACGTGGCGCTCCCGTAACTTGGTGACGACCTCGTGGGCCGGGACCGTGGGATGACGGGCGGCGACGATCCCGGCGACCGGCTGGCCCGGACCCGGCGAAATGACGCTCCAGCCGTGGGAGATCAGGATTCGGGCCAGGAGCCGGTGGAGCATCTCCACGCGGGCCTGGACCATCTCCGTGCCGGCCTCGGTGATCAGGTCCAGGGCGGCGGCCAGACCTGCGATGCCGATCCGGTTGAGAGAGCCCGCCTCGAAACGCCGGCCGTCCTCCAGGAAGCTGAGCTGGTGCAGGGTGAACTCCCCCCGGGTGCGCTGGACGTTGCACCATCCGGCCGCCGGCGGCTGGAGCCTGGCCCGAAGGGACGGGCTCGTGCCCAGCAATCCGGCCCCCTCGGGCCCAAGGAGCCACTTGTGGCCGTCGGCCACCACGGCGTCGGCCCCAAGGGTCGTCATGTCCATGGGCAGTACACCCAGGCCCTGGATCGCATCGACGACCAGAACCATGTCCCTGTCACGGCAGATCCGGCCCAGTTGTGCCAGCGGGGCGACCCACCCGGTGTGGAAGGCGACCCAGGAGACGGCCAGAACGCGGGTCGAGGGTCCCGCGTGGCTTGCCACGACCTCCGGATCGACCCGGCCGCCGGGTTGGGGGTAGCGCGTGACGGTGACACCGTGGCGTTCGAGGTTGAGCCAGGGGGCGACGTTGGAGATGAACTCCTCCTCGCCGACCAGAACCTCGTCGCCCGGACCAAGTCCCAGGCCCAGGGCTATGGTGCTGAGGCCATCACTCGTGCTGGAGACGATGGTGACGTCCTCCTCCGTGCAGCCGAGAAGCCGGGCGCCCAGGTGGCGGCAGGTCAGCACGTCCCGGGTGCGCCCCTCTCCCTCGAGATAACCCGTGGCCTCCTGCTGGCTGATCCGCTCCCGCATGACCTCGGCCACGGGGGCCGGCAGGGGAGCGAGGGCGGCATGATCCAGGTAGAGGTAGTGCTCGCGAACCGGGAACTTCTCCAGCCAGCCTCCAGCATCGAACGCCATGGCAGGATCATACCCCAGCCTCCCTGGAGGCCCCCGATTCTGGAGAGACTGGGGTAACCGCGAGCCCTGCCCCCTGCAGGGGATCCGATGGACCATGCCGCTGCTACACTGGCAGGGAGGCACCCTGTGGACCGAGGCGGAGAATGGACCGTTCGCCGGGCCCGTGTGGCCCACATGCAACTCGGCCCGGGGGTGAGGAGGGATCGCACGAGCATGAACGGTGCCCATGCCGGGAAGAACGGGAAGAGGGCGGTGGTCTTCGACATCCAGCGGTTCTCGATCCACGACGGACCGGGGATCCGGTCGACGGTCTTCCTCAAGGGGTGCCGGCTGGAATGCCGGTGGTGCCACAACCCCGAGGGGATCCGGGCGTACCGGGAGATCGCCTTCTACGCCGAGCGGTGCCATGGATGTTTCGAGTGTGAGAAGGCCTGCCCGCGGGATGCCATCCTGCGGGAGCCCGATGTGCGGATCGACCGGGAGCTCTGCGACCGGTGCGGCCTGTGTGTGGAGGCCTGCGTGTTCGAGGCCCTTCGCCAGGTCGGCCGCTTCATGACCGCCGGAGAGATCCATGAGGAGCTCCGAAGGGACCTGGACTTCTTCCAGGGGTCGGGGGGTGGCGTCACCTTCTCCGGGGGGGAGCCCCTTCTCTACGGGCCCTTCCTGACGCCTCTCTTCCAGAGTCTCCGGGAGGAGAGGATCCACATCACGGTGGAGACCGCCGGGGAGTTCCGTTTCGCCGCGGCGGAGGCCTGTCTGGGTCTGACGGACCTGGTTCTCTTCGACCTCAAGCTCATGGACCCGGAACGCCACGCCCTGTGGACGGGACGGTCAAACGGGACGATCCTCGAGAACTTCCGGCACATCGCCGGATCGGGGATCCGGCTCCTTCCGCGAGTTCCCCTGGTGCCCGGCGTCAACGACGATCCCGGCAACCTGCGTGCCACGGCGCGTTTCGTGAAGAAGAACGACCTTGACCGGATTGCGCTCCTCCCGTTCCACACCCTGGGACAGGAGAAGCTCCGCCGGATCGGTCGGCCCGTCGATCCGCCCGACCTCCAACCCGCGACGCCGGACGATCTGGCCCGCGCGGCGGAGGTGCTCGCCGAGGAGGGAATCCATGTCGTCCTGCCCGACGCCCCAGAGCCCGCTTGAGAGCTTTCCACCTCGCATCCGCCGTCTGAGGGATGCGGTGATGGGTGCGGCGCCGGGGGTCTGCCCCGAGCGGGCCCTGGCGTACACGGCGTACTTCAAGAAACGGGCCAACCGGAGGAAGCCGGTGGCCATCCAGATGGCCGAGGCCCTCTCCGGCTACCTCGCTGCCAAGAGCAAGAGCATCCATCCCGACGAGCTGATCGTCGGCAACTTCTCGTCGCGCCGGGTGGGGGGCGCCATCTACCCCGAGCTGCACGGGGTGGTGGTCCTGGTCGACCTCCTGTTCACGCCCTGGCGGCTGGTCAACCGGCTGGAGATTTCCCGCCGGGACAAGCTTCGCCTGGCGGCCATCCTGCCCTTCTGGGCCTTCCGTTTCCTCGGGATGCGCGCCTACCCCGGTCTCCGGGACAGGGTACGTTTCCTCGTGGAGCAGATGGCCGGGAATTGGTACCTGATCAACGAATCGGGCGGGATCTCCCACTTCGCACCGGATTACGAGAAGCTCGTCCGTCTGGGCACCTCGGGGATCGCTGCGGAGGCGGCAGAGCGTCAGGAGGCGCTGGAACCGGACACGGCGGAGTGGAGCTTCCTGGAGGCGGTGCGGATCGCCGCCAATGGCCTGGCCGACTTCGGCGAGGCCTACGCGGGTCTGGCCGATGCCATGGCGAAGGAGGAAGCCGACGGTGCGCGGCGCCGTGAGCTGGAGGAGATCGCGGCGGCGTGCCGCCGGGTTCCCCGTCACCCGGCCCGGAGCTTCCACGAGGCCCTCCAGTCGGTCTTCTTCGCCCAGATCGCCCTCAACATGGAGAGCCTGGACAACGCCGTCTGCCCGGGCCGCATGGACCAGTACCTGTGGCCGTTCTACCGGGCCGACCTGGAGGCGGGCCGGCTGACGCGGGAACGGGCCGCGGAGCTGGTGGCCGCCTTCTCCATCAAGATGAGCGAGCTCGTGCCCGTCTTCTCCAGGAACATCACCAACTTCCACGGTGGCATGTTCAACGGGCAGGTGGTCTGCGTAGGTGGCACGGATGGGGACGGCAACGACGCCACCAACGAGCTGAGTTTCATCTTCCTGGAGGTGATGGACGCTCTCCGCATGCGGCAACCCAACTACCACGCACGCCTTCATCCGAAAGCCCCGTCACGCTTCCGGGAGGCGGTCTTCTCGGTGCTCGCCTCCGGCGCCAACTCGCCGGCCCTCTACAACGACGAGGTGATCGTTCCAACCATGGTGCGGAACGGCTACACCCTGGAAGACGCCCGGAACTACACGGGTGTCGGTTGCGTGGAGCCCGCCTGCCAGGGCAAGAGCTTCGCCTCCACGGACGCCGCCATCTTCAACGTGCCCATCCGCCTGGAACTGGCCCTCAACGAGGGACGGAGGTTCGGCTCCAGGTTCACGAGCGGGGTGAAGACGCCGCCCGTGGAGGAGATGCGCTCCATGGAGGACGTCACGGCGGCCTTCGTGGCACAGTTGGATCACGGTCTCTCCCGTTTGCTTCGGGATCTGGCGGCGGTGGAGAGGGCCAACGCCCGGCTCCACCCCACCCCCCTGTCCAGCATGCTGCTGGACGGCTGCATCGAGAGCGCCACCTGCTCCACGGCCGGTGGGGCGCGCTACAACTTCTCCGGCATCCAGTGCGTCGGGGGGCCGGACACGGGTGATGCCCTGTACGCCATCGAGCGGCTGGTCTTCGTGGAGCGGCGGCTGGGCCTGCCCGAGCTGGTGGAACTGCTCCGGCGGGGCCTCGAAGACGAGTGGTGGCGTGCCGTCATGCGTCGAGTTCCCAAGTACGGCAACGACGATCCCGGCGCCGACCGGTGGACCCGCTGGGTGGTGGAGACCTTCGCTGGGTGGTTGGAGGGGAGGGGCAACACCCGCGGTGGCCGCTACACCACGGGGCTGTACTCGGTGACCTCCCACCAGTTTTTCGGCGAGGTGACCGGCCCGCTGCCCAGCGGCCGGCTCAAGGGCGAGCCCATGGCCTCCGGGTTGTCGCCCACCGCCGCCTTCGACCGGAGCGGTCCCACTGCGGCCATCAACTCGGCCAACCGCCTGGACATGACCCGCTTCGCCAACGGGATCAACTTCAACCTCAAGTTCGATGCGAGCTCGGTGGCCGGTGCGGTGGGAAGAATGGCCGTCGAGAACCTGGTGGGCGTGTACTTTCAGCGGGGTGGGATGCAGGTCCAGATCAACGTCCTCGATCCCGCGGTGTTGCGCCGTGCCAGGGAGAACCCCGGCGCCTATCCGGGGCTCCTGGTGCGGGTGTCTGGCTATTCGGCCTACTTCGCCGACCTCTCGCCCGCCATGCAAGACGAGATCATCGCCCGGGCCGCCTACGCCAGCGGCACCCCGGTGTGCAGGATCTGATTCGCAGAAGGTCCGTTGCGCGAGGAGATGGGAGATTCCCGGGGCGCTCCAGGGTGACGCCCCGTCGGCGGGCAACGGGCGCTGGAGCTACGTTTGCCGATCCTATCCGGCGTCTTGGGTCAGGTTCTCGAGCGCTTCGGCCGCGGCTCCGGCCAGCTCGGGATCGGGATCGTTGGCCAGTCGATGGAGGGCGGACACCGCCGAGGGGTGGCCGATCCAACCCAGCAGCTCCGCCGTGTCTCCCCGGAGCGCCGTCTCACCCGATTCCAGAAGGGGAACGAGGGTGGCAACGGTGCCGTCCAGCGCCCGTGGAGCCCGCTCCAGGGCCGTCTGGGCCGCCAGCATGAGCCCCAGGCGGGTGGCCAGTGAGCTCCGTGCCCACAGTGCGCTGAAAGCCGTGACTCCGCTCCCGTCCACCAGCAGAGAAGCCGCCGCCTCCACCCTCGCCTCGTCCAGATGGGAGGCCAGGACATGCTCCGTCCAGGCCGGTGTGCCCCACGACCTCAACAGTCCGGCCAGCTCCCCGGCGGAGCGGACGCCGGTGAGCACGAGGCCTTCCAATGCGGTCACCGGCACCGAGGTCACTCCAAGCTCTTCCACTTCTTCCTGAAAGGCGGTCACGTCCACCACGTGGAGATACGCCACCAGGCCGCGGGTTAGGAGCTCCACGGCGGTTCGCACCGCGTTGGGACAGTTGGGGCACCCCGGCGCCACGAGCACCTTCAACCCGGGGCCACCGTCGGAATATTCGTCCCGTTCCATCCTGCACAGCGAGGTCAGAAGCTCCAGGAGCGGTGCCGCCTCGGAACCGGTGGGTACGGCGGACCACGTGGCCGCGGGTTCTCCCCGGCGGTCCAGGATCTCGAGTCCCGGGAGGGATCCCGGTTCCAGAGTGCCCTCTTCCACGGACAGGAGCCCTCCGGTGGACTCCATCAGGTCCCGGGCCGTTTCCGCCGGATCCGGATTCCTCCTGGAGCCGGCACGAACTCTCAGGGCAGGACGCGGGCCGCTGACGTGCCGGAGCTCCGTCACGAGACGGTTCAGGAGGGCTGGCGGCCAGTTGGATGCGTTCATCGGGCCATGGTATCCCGGCTGCGGCCGAGCGCGCCTCCCTCGCCGGAGGCCGTCACGCCCTGATGGGTCGTACCGGTCAGGCAGAGCCGGAGGGGATGACCAGCAGGTCGCCGGGATGGATGCGGGAGCCCTTGAGGCCGTTGGCGCGGCGCAGGTCGTTCAAGGAGACGCCGAAGCGCCGGGCGATGTCGAAGAGGGTGTCCCCGCGCCGCACGCGGTAAGTCGCCCCCCCGCTGCGCGAGGTTTCTCCGGCGGCTCGTCGGGAACTCGATTTGGCCGGAATGATCAGTTTCTGGCCGGGGTGGAGGAGGGAGCGGCGGGAAAGGCCGTTGGCGGCCCGGAGCGAGGAGGTGGAGACGCCGTAGAGCCGGGCGATGTCCCACAGGGTGTCGCCCTTCCGCACGGTGTGGGTGGCGCCGTGGGCGCGAGGCCGGCTCCGCCGGTGGGTGGACGGCTTCCAGGCCGTTCCGGCGTGCCGGGGAACGACCAGGGTCTGGCCCGGATGGATCATGCTGCCGTGGAGTCCGTTGGCGGCCTGGATCGCCCGGACCGAAGAGCCGTAGCGGCGGGCGATGGTCGAGAGGGTGTCGCCCCGGTGGACGGTGTGGAGCATCCTCGGCGCCCATTGGGATCGCGGCGTTCGGGCCAGGAGGTCGGCCGCCGCCTTCGCCGTACCTTCCGGGAGGCGGAGCCGGGTCGTCCGGCGGGCGGGCGTCAGGTCGCGGCGAATGGCCGGGTTGAGCTGCCGAAGGATGTCCAGGGGAATGGAGAGACCCGTGGCCAGGAACTGCAGATCAATGGCATCGGGCACATCGATGGCGTCGTACTGCCACTCCTGCTCCCGGGGCGGATCCATGCCGTACTTGCCGGGTTCCTTGGCCACGATGACGGCGGCGATGAAGGCCGGTACGTAGTTGCGCGTCTCCCGGGGGAGGTACCGCCGGATCTTCCAGAAATCCCGGCTGTTGCCGCGGCGAATGGCCCGGCGTACATTGCCGGCGCCCGAGTTGTACGCGGCCAGGGCCAGGTACCAGTCGTCGAACTGCTGGTAGAGATCTGCCAGATGAGAGATGGCGGCATCGGTGGAGAGCTCGGGATCCCGCCGTTCGTCGATCAGGGTGGAGATCCGGAGCCCGTAGAGCCGCCCCGTCGAGGCGATGAACTGCCACATGCCGTTGGCCCGGGCCCTGGAGTAGGCCGTGGGAGAAAAGGCGGATTCGATCAGTGGGAGGTACGCCAGGTCCTCGGGAAGGTGGGCGGCCCGGAGCTTCGAGCGGATCATGGGGAGGTAGCGGCTCCCCCGCTCCAGGCCCTTTACGATCCGGTTCCGGAGTTCCGAAGGGTTGGTGAACGCTTCCAGAAAGCGTTCCACCTGGGGGTTGAGGACCAGGGGAAGGTCGCTGGCCGGGAGGGGACCCGTTTCTTCGGAAGGGAGCGTGACCGGCTCATTGGGCAGGTCCGTACCGATGAGATCCGCCAGGGTTTCCTCGATGGCGGTGGCGGCCTGCCGGCCGGCGGCGATCTGGTCCTCGATGGCATCGGCGTCGTCCATGAGCTCGGCGACGTAGTCCAGGTACTCCGGCGAGCTCGTCGGGTATCCAGCCGGCGGGCTCAGCAGCAGCTCGAGAGCCTGGTCGGTGCATCCCATGGCGTCCTCGGGCTTGCCGTTCTCCATGAGGCCGTGGGCGTCGTTGATCAGCTCATCCGCTTCGATCCTGGTTGTGGCCTCCCACCTGGAAAAGTCGGGTGCGGCCGGTGCGGCGCCTCCCCCGGCGGAAACGTTGACGCGCCCCGAGCTTGTACAACCGGCGGCCAGGAGTCCGGCGCCGGTGAGGACGAACCCATATCCGAGGCGCCGGAGCCCCTTTGACAAGATCACTTCCGGTTCTCCAGGTCGAGCGTCAGGAGGAGGGAGAGGATGTCCACGGTGGAAATGTCTTGGACTGGCAGCGAGATGGGCTCCAGGGTATGAACGGTGTCCCCATGGCTGTCGACCAGGCGGACGGCCACCTGGAGACTGCTGGTCCTCTTGAAGATGTCCGAGTTGACCCCCTGGGTCACCTTGCGGCGGATCTCGCGGGTCTTGGTCAACTCGCCGGCCAGCAGTGAGTCGATGTCGATCTCCGGCTCCTGGGTGGCGGCGCTGGATCGCAGTGTCCCCATGGTCGCCCGCTCTCGGAGACTGTCCAGCTCGGCCAGGATGTCCAGCTGGTTGGAGACGTGGACCCTCTTGACCGGTGGGGGAGTGACCACGCCGGGCTCCTCCTCCTGCTGATCGAAGTCCACGACGACCTCGGCCTCCTCGTCGGCCTCTTCCATCGCCTCGGCTTCGGAAAGGCCTTCCTCCGCCGGTGCTTCCTCGATCTCTTCGAGTGCCTCTTCCCCCGTTGCCGCAACGGTCGAGGCTTTCATCTCCGGCTCCTCGCCGGTGACCGGCATCTCGCCGGCCTCTGCGGCCGCCTGGGCTTCCTCGCCCTCGAAGGGCTCCTCAATTCGGCCTTCCCCGGGGCCCGCCTCTTCCTCGCCGAAAGCCTCCCCGGGAGCTTCGTCCTCGGGCCCGGGCGGCATTTGGACGGCCGTGATCTCGTTGGCGTCGGCCGCCGCCTCGGCGTCTTCGGCCTCCGTCTCCGGGAGTGGGGCCGGCGGAACGGCTTCCAGGCTGGGCCTGGTCGGCTCCACGGCCTGCGGCGCCGGCATGGGCGTTACGGAGGCCGCCAGCTCCGGCTGGGCCTCCTCGACGCCCTCTTCGGCGGCGCGGGCCAGGGCCGCCGCCGAGATGGTCGAAGCGGGCCGTGGCGTCGCGGGCCGTGCCGGCGTCAAGCGGCCTCCGGCACCCTCGCGGGGCGACGCCATCTTCTTCCGGAGCTTCTTCAGGGTGACCTTCGTGATCTCCTTGAGGGTTTCGAAGACCCCTTCTCCGTTGATGGCCGAAGCCTCGAACCACGGAAACCGCCCGTTGGGGTTGAGGTCGGCGTTGAGCTCCTCGATGGCCAGGATGTTCTTGAGGTCCCGCTTGTTGTACTGCAACACCAGGGGGATCTCGTCCAGGTCGAGGCCCAGCTCTGCCAGGTTTTCCCGCAAGTTCTCGAAGCTCTCGATGTTGGCCTCGCGCATGGGCCGCTGGGAGTCGGCCACGAAGACCACACCGTCGACGCCCTTGAGGACCAGCTTGCGGGTGGTGTTGTAGAAAACCTGGCCCGGTACGGTGTAGAGCTGGAGCCTGGTCTTGAACCCGCCGATGGTCCCCACCTCGATGGGGAGGAGATCGAAGAACAGGGTCCGGTCGGATTCGGTCTCGAGGGAGACCATCTCACCGCGAGATCCCGGCGCGGTCTTGGCGTAGATATAACTGAGGTTTGTCGTCTTCCCGCACAAGCCAGGCCCGTAGTAGACGACCTTGGCTGCCATTTGCATGGTGGCCCAGTTGAAAAATACCATTCAGAGCTCCCAACCTCTCGTACCGAGTGTAGCTTACACATCTCCATCCCGGGGGTCAATGGAGCCGGGTTGGCGTGCCGTCTGCCATGAGGCCACGAAACGAGCCAGATGGAGATAGGCCCCGGCCAGATCCGGGGGAAGGACATCCAGGTGGCGAGCCAGGGTTTCCGTATCCCCCCGCGCCATGGGCCCGGTCAGGTATTCGAGGTCCCTGGCTCCCAGAGCAGCGTGGAGGCTCGTCAACATCAGCGGTTCGAGGGCACTGGAGGGGGGGTCCGCAGGAATGCCGGCCTCGCCGAGGATCCTCCCGGCGGCCACCACCAGCACGTGGCTGAGGTTGGCGGCGAGGCCCGCCGCGGCGTGGTAGCGTGCCTTGGCCCCCGGCTCGATTCGCCACGGCCGCATGCCAAGGGCCCGGGAGAGCTCCTCCGCCGTCTTCACCGCCGCGTCGTCCCCCTCGACGGCGCACCAGACGCCCTGGAGATCGACGGGACCATTGCCGGCTGGAAAGCTCTGGAGAGGATGCCAGGATCCGACGAAGGCGCCGGCCTCCCGGCACGGGGCGAGAAGCTCCGCCGTGTGCAGACCCGAGCTGTGGAGGACCACCGTGCCGGGCGCCAGGCCTTGGGATGCCAGGGTCCGGGCCGCGGCCGGAATCTCCCGGTCGGGGACGGTCACGAGGACCAGACGGACCGCGGGCCAGGGGCGCGGCTCGTCGGGGGTGTCGAAAACGTTGCAACCGGGCACCATATTGTGGAGGTGCCGGGGTGGCCGCTCGCGTCCTCGGAGCGCACGGCATGCAAAGCCGGCCTGGACCAGCCGCTGGGCGATCCTGGCACCAAGGCGTCCGGGTCCGACCAGTGCGAAATCCGGCCAGTTCATGGCTCGATGTTACAATGCATCGTGGTTGTAGAGTACTTTTCGATCGTTGCCGGAGTAAAACCGTGGAGTTGAGTAACCGGGACAACGCAGTTCTGCGAGAGATCGTCCTCCGGTACGTCCGGACGGGGAGGCCTGTGTCCTCGCGCCAGGTGGCGCAGGCCTCGACGATCTCCCTCTCCCCGGCCTCCGTGCGCAGCGTGATGGCGGAGCTCGAGGAGCTGGGTCTGCTGCAGCGTCCCCACCCGTCGGCGGGGGCACGTCCCACGGACCTGGGGATCCGGCTCGTGCTCGAGACTTCCCGCATGAAAAGGCTGCCACAAGGAACGTGGAACCGCCTCGAACGGCAGATCGTCGAGCGCCGCCGGGAGCTTGTGGAAGACCTGGGCTGGGTTGCCGAGGTCGCCGCCGAGCTGACGGGAGAGGCCGGGGTGGTGGCACGGCCCCTGGACGACGAGAGGATCCTCGAGGCCGTGTCACTCGTCCGGCTGGGAAGGGGACGGGTCCTGGGGATCGTCGTCACCGACGAGGGCGTCGTGGATAAACGGTTGCTGGACCTGGGGGAGGATCTCCCGCAGGAGCGTCTGCAGGAGATCTCCAACTACATCAACTACCGCTTTTCCGGCTTCAACGCGGCGCAGATCCTCGACGACGTGGCCACGGTGGTGCCGGCTGGGAACGACGGCCGTGCCGGCGGGTTCGATGAGCTGGCCGCCCGGGCCGTGCGGGGGCTTCTCGCCCGCGATGGGGTCGAAGGGGAGGTCGTCATCGCGGGGACGGAGCACCTGCTCCACTCAGACGACTTTTCCGACGGCCGGAGGCTCGGTCTCGCCGTTGCTGCGCTGGAGGACCGGGCACGCCTGTTGAACGCCCTGAAGAACGCCCTGCTCGACGACGGCACCGGCGTGGTCATCGGTCACGAATCGGAGCTGACAGAGCCCGGAGAGCTTGGCCTGGTGGTCAGCGTCTTCCGGCATGGTGGCCGGAGGGTCGGCGCCGTCGGCGTCGTCGGGCCACGGCGGATGGACTACTTCACGATCGTTCCAACGGTCGAGTACATCGGCGAAACCCTGACCCGCATGCTCGACGATTGCGACGAACGGGGTCGAGAAATCGTGGGAGCTCAATGATGCACGACGACGAAGACATCCTGACCTTCATTCCGGAGGAGGACCAGCCGGAGAGTGGGGAGCCGGAGGCCGGGAAGGCGGCCGAAGAGAAGGGTCTCGAGACCCAATCCCCGGACGAGTCGGCCGGCACCGAAGGTCCGCCAGACGGGGCCATTCTCCAGGAGATGGATCGCCTCAAGAGCGAGGTCGACGATCTCCGGGAGCTCTACCTTCGCAAGCTGGCCGAGTTCGACAAC
Organism: uncultured Thermoanaerobaculia bacterium; assembly: GCA_964641295.1. Taxonomy (GTDB): domain Bacteria; phylum Acidobacteriota; class Thermoanaerobaculia; order Thermoanaerobaculales; family Sulfomarinibacteraceae; genus JAADFK01. The sequence continues at coordinate 5,156 of CAZXNA010000059.1, read as the reverse complement.
TTCCGAAAGAGGGTCGATCGTGAAAAGGAAGAGTTCCGCAAGCTGGCGACCGAGGATCTGGTCCGGGATCTGATTCCCGTTTTGGACAACTTCACCCGGGCGCTCTCCCACGAGGGGGAGACGGACCTGAAGTCGTTCCGGGAGGGTGTGGAGCTGATCGCTCGCCAGTTCCAGGACGTTCTGCAACGCCAGGGTTTGGAGGAGATCGATCCGCTGGGGGAGCACTTCAACCCTGAGTTTCACGATGCCGTGCAACGCGTGGAGGACTCGCAACACGAGCCGGGAACCGTGGTGTCCGTTCTGGCTCGAGGGTACACTCTTGGGGGGCGGTTGCTGCGGCCTGCTATGGTGGCCGTCGCCGTGGAGCCTCTGGACGACGCGGGCGCTGCCCGTGATCCCGAGAATCGAGGGGGAGAAGGGTAGGAAGCGGCGTGGCCAAGATCATCGGAATCGACCTGGGAACGACCAACAGCTGCGCGGCGGTCGTCGATGTCACCAAGCCCGTCGTCATCCCCAACCGGGAGGGCGCCAGGACCACACCATCGGTCGTCGCCATCACTGCCGCCGGAGAACGGCTCGTCGGTCAGATCGCCCGGCGGCAGGTCATGACCAACCCCCACAACACGGTCTACTCCGTCAAGCGGCTGATCGGACGGCGCTTCGACTCTCCCGAGGTGGCAAGGACGCGTGATCTGGTGCCCTACTCCATCGTCGAGGCGCCCAACGGTGATGCCTTCATCGAGATTCAGGGACGCCAGTACAGCCCCCAGGAGATCTCCTCGCTGATCCTCCGGGAGATCAAGGAGTTTTCCGAGGCCTTCCTGGGTGAAGAGGTGACCCAGGCGATCATCACGGTGCCCGCCTACTTCGACGACAGCCAGCGGCAGGCGACCAAGGATGCCGGGACCATTGCGGGTCTCGAGGTGCTGCGCATCATCAACGAGCCCACGGCGGCATCGCTGGCCTACGGCTTCGGCAGCGACAAGCACGAGACCATCGCCGTCTATGACCTGGGCGGGGGGACCTTCGACATCTCCATCCTCGAGATCGGGGAGGGTGTCTATGAGGTCAAGTCCACGTCGGGCGATACATTCCTGGGTGGCGAGGACTTCGACCAGCGGGTCATGACCTACCTGTTGGAACAGTTCCGCACCGAGACGGGGATCGATCTCTCGGACGACACCATGGCCATGCAGCGGATCAAGGAAGCCGCCGAGGCTGCCAAGTGCGAGCTGTCCACGGCCGAGGTGGCCGAGATCTCCCTGCCCTTCATCGCGGCCGATGCCACAGGCCCCAAACACCTCCAGGTCCGCCTGACGCGGACCCAGCTGGAGGAGCTGGTCGGCGATCTCGTGGAGAGCACCCTGGATCCCTGCCGGAACGCCCTCGAGGCGGCCCGCCTGGAGCCGGGCGATATCGACCAGGTCATTCTCGTGGGCGGCCAGACCCGGATGCCGATGGTCCAGGAGACGGTGAGTCGATTCTTCGGCCGGGAGCCCTGCCAGGATATCAACCCCGACGAGGTCGTCGGCATCGGTGCGGCGATCCAGGGCGGCATCCTCCAGGGCGAGGTCAAGGATCTGATCCTTCTGGACGTCACCCCCCTCTCCCTGGGCATCGAGACCCACGGAGGCCTGTTCACCAAGATCATCGAGCGCAACGCGACCGTCCCGACCAAGAAGTCCATGGTCTTCACGACGGTGGCGGACAACCAGACCACCGTCGAGGTGCACGTGCTCCAGGGCGAGCGCGGCCTGGCCGCCGAGAACCGCTCCCTGGGCCGGTTCGACCTGGTGGGCGTACCGCCGGCCCCGCGGGGGGTTCCCCAGATCGAGGTGACGTTCTCCATCGATTCCAACGGCATCGTCCACGTCTCCGCCCGTGATCTGGCCACGGGCAAGGAGCAGGGAATCGAAGTCAACCCGGCCGGTGGATTGTCCCGCTCGGAGATCGATGCCCTGATCGCCGAGGCGGACAAGTACCGTCAGGAGGACCAGCAGCGCCGGGAGGTCCGGCAGATCCGGAATCGGCTGGAGGGCCTGGTGTACACCAACGAGCGCGTCCTCCGGGAGTTCGGAGGAAGCCTCAGCACCGAGGACCGGGACCACGTTCGATCGACGCTCAACCGGGCGAGGAAGGCCCTCAACAGCGAGGACCGCTCGGTTCTCGAAGAGGCGATCCTGGCGGTCCAGGAAGCGGCCCAGATCCTCGCCCAGGTGATCATGTACAACCCCATGTCGGCCTTCGGTGATCTCTCGTCCGGTAGATCGGACGGGGAGGGATCCGAAGACAGCTGATCGTAGCTGGAAAAGCGGTACAATGACCACAGGGACTCGGCGTGATTACTACGAGATCCTCGGAGTCGAGCGAAGCGCCGGCGTCGAGGAAATCAAGAGGGCGTATCGGCGGATGGCCGTGCGCTACCACCCGGACAAGAACCCGGACAACCCCGAGGCGGAGGAACGGTTCAAGGAGGCCTCAGAGGCCTACGCCGTTCTGTCGGATCCCGAGAAGAGGGCCCGCTACGATCGCTTCGGGCACGACGGTCTCGGAGACACGGGGTTCACGGGCTTCGACTCCGAGAGTTTCGTCGATTTTGCCGATATCCTGGGAGACCTCTTCGGGTTTGGCGATCTCTTCGGGGGGCGCAGGAGGTCAACCGGCCGGGCGCAGCGCGGGAGCGATCTCCGCTTCACCATGAGCCTGACCCTGGAAGAGGCGGCACGGGGTGTCACCAAGACCGTCCGAGTGCCCCGCCTCGAGGTGTGCGATGAGTGCGGCGGAAGCGGGGTGGCCGACGGCGGCTCGCCCGAGGTCTGTCCCACCTGCGGTGGGCGCGGTCAGGTGGCGTACCGGCGAGGCTTCCTGACGGTGGCCCAGACATGTCCCACCTGTCACGGCCAGGGACGGGTCGTTCGCAACCCCTGCCGGGCGTGCCGGGGGAGGGGGAGGGCCGAGCAAGAGGTCTCCCTCGAGGTCAAGATCCCACCCGGCGTGGACAACAACATGCGCCTGCGTCTGAGCGGCGAGGGGGAGTCCGGTGTACGGGGAGGCCCCCCAGGCGATCTCTACGTCGTCGTGGCCATCGAGCCCCACGATGTCTTCACCCGCGAGGGCTCGGATCTCCACATGAATCTGCCGATCTCCGTGTTCCAGGCCCTGCTGGGCGCGCGGATCAAGGTGCCCACGATCCTCGGGGAGGAGCACGAGATCGAGATCCCGACGGGCGCCCAGCCGGGACAGGTGATCCGGGTCCGGGGCAAGGGCATGCCGACCCTTGATTCCCGGATGGTCGGTGATCTCCACGTGCATCTCCAGGTCGTGGTTCCCAGGAAGTTGAGTTCCGAGCAGCGCCGGCTCATCGAGGAGGCGGCGGCGCTGGCCGGGGAGGACCACGGCGAGGACGAGGGGTTGCTGCACCGGATCCGGCGCCGTCTGGCCAACGAGGGGTGAGTCCCGTTTCGTCCTTCCTGCTCGTCAGTTGCCGCCTCGGGCACGACGGCGAGGAGCTTCTCGGCGAGGCCCTGCTGGACCTGCCGACCCTCGGTTGCGAGATCATCCAGGAGGAGGGGGGTGGTCCTGAAGCGCGGATCTACTTTGCCCCCGCTGAGCGGCACGCGGTGAGCGTGCTGCGGGAGCGTCTGGCCTCCCGCGGCGCGACGGCCATCGTCGAAGGCGAACTCCAGGCGGAGGACTGGCTCCAGGCCTTTCGGGAGCGGGCCGTGGCCTTTCCGGTCGGAACGCGGTGGTGGGTCGATCCGAGGGTGCCACCGGGGGAGATCGCGCCTACGGGGAGGATCCGTCTGGCGGTGGAGCCGAGGATGGCCTTTGGTTCGGGTACCCACGAGACGACCCAGCTGGTGCTGATGGAGCTGGAAACGCTGCCAGTGGCCGGAAAGAGCGTTCTCGACATCGGAACAGGCAGCGGCATCCTGTCCCTGGCCTCCTCCGCCCTCGGGGCCGATCCCGTGGTCGGACTGGACATCGACCTCCTGGCGGTCTTCGAGGCCCGGCGGACGGCCTCCGAGCAGGACTTCGACAGCCGGGCTCGCTTCCTGGCCGGTCCCCTCGAGGCAATCGATCCCGGGCGCCGTTTCGACCTGGTCCTGTGCAACATGATCTGGGAAGGGATGCGGCCCCTCCTGCCGCGAATCTTCCAGGCGACCGCCCCTGGGGGCAAGGCCGTCCTCTCGGGCCTGCTGCGTGTCCAGAAGGAGGCCGTGGTGGAGGAGCTTCGCGGGTTGGGCTTCACCAACGTGGCCCAGCGGGAGCTGGGCGAGTGGCTGCAGCTGGTGGTGGAACGTGGATGATCGGTGGATCCTCGTCGACAGCGAGCTCCTGGAGCCCGGTGGCCTTGTGGTCCTTCCCCCGGACGAGGCCCATCATCTGGGAAAGGTCCTCCGGAGGAGCGCCGGTGAGGGCGTGACCCTCTTCGACGGTGAGGGGCGGGTGGCCACGGGGGTCCTTCGGGTCGTGGAGCGAGGGCGGGTGGAGGTGGAGCTCGGGAACGTTCGGGAGCTGCCTCGCCCCGATCCAGCTGCGGTGCCCGCCGTGGCCCTTGGCGTGCTGCACGGTCCGGCCATGGACTGGGCCGTACAGAAGGCCGTGGAGCTTGGAGTCCCGCGTTTCCTGCCGGTGGTCTGCCGGCGCTCCCAGCCGGGCCGGAACGCCGCTGCAGGGCGTGTGGAGCACTGGCGGCGCGTGGCCCGCCAGGCTCTCAAGCAGTGCCACCGTGCCTGGGCGATGGAGGTGACGCCGCCGCTGTCCCTGGACGAGCTGCTGCGGGAGGTGCCGGCGGGACGGGGCGTCGTGGCCGACCGGGAAGGCGGGACGCCGGCTGCCCCCGGCCTCGAGGGACCTTCCGTGCTCCTGGTGGGCCCCGAGGGCGGCCTGAGCGCCGACGAACGCCGCGCCGTCCTGGCGGCCGGCTGGGCAGGCCTCTGCCTGGGGGAGCATGTCCTCCGCGCCGAGACCGCCGTCGTCGCCGGCACGGTGCTGCTGAGCCGATGCTCGTAGGGAAGCAGGGGAGAGGGGGAGCGACGGGTTATGGGAAGAGGTGGGGGGGGGGGAGTGTTGCTGAGCGGGCCGGGGGGGCAATGAGGGGTTCGATCCTGGTGGGTTCCACCGCACATCTCAGCATGGACGCGACCGGAAGA
>CAZXNA010000058.1:0-19069 GCA_964641295.1 uncultured Thermoanaerobaculia bacterium | reverse complement strand
CGGGCGAGCCGGGCAAGCCCCGGCGAACCATGAGGCCGTGGGCCTGTCCCTGGTCAAAGACTCGACGCCCGCGGGCCATGACCGGCCGGAGGATGGCGCCCAGCCAGAGGGGCCGGACATGGCCGAACTTGAGGAGATCGTCCACCACGCGCCGGGCGCGGGTGGCGGGAATCGCGAAGCCGATTCCCTGGGCCGAGGCGATGATGGCCGTGTTGATCCCGGCCAGGCCACCGTCGAGGTCCACCAGGGCCCCACCCGAGTTCCCGGGGTTGATCGAGGCGTCCGTCTGGATGAAGTCGGTGTAGGTCCGGCCCGACTCCTGGGAGTTGACGGTCCGGTTGAGCGCCGAGATGACGCCGCGCGTCACCGTGGACTGGAGGCCGAAGGGGTTACCGATGGCCACGACGGTTTCTCCGACCATCAGGTCCGAGCGCCTCCGGAGGGTCAGGTGGGGTAGGGGCTCGGCACCGGGTTTCAGCTTGAGCTTGAGGAGGGCCAGGTCGTTCTCCACGTCCGAGCCGACCACCTGAGCATCGAGGCTGCGTCCGTCCAACAGGGTGACGCGGATGGCCGAGGCGCCCTCCACGACGTGCTCGTTGGTCAGAACGTAACCGTCCGGCGTGATCAGGACGCCCGATCCCAGGGACTGGGCCTCTCGAACCCGGGGCCCCATCCCCCAGAATTCGGAGAAGAGCTGGTCGAAGACGGTCCGCCGGGGCACCTGAACGATGCTCATGGCGCTGATGTTGACGACCGCCGGCCGGGCTTTCTCCACGACCCGGACGACGGCGTCACGGCGAACGGAGCTGGGAACGTCCGCCCGGGCGCAGGGAAGGCCGAGGGTCCCGGCGACGGCGACGGACATGACAATCGTTCGCAACTTCATGCCTGGAAGTATGCCAGATCCTGGGGCGGCCTGCCGGAGGGGTTGGAAATGGGGAGGGGGAGCAGGGGGTGGGTGAAGCCATCCCCGGCGCCCGCCTCCGGAGGTGTTTCCGCGCAGTGCCCCCATGGAGTCTCGCGCCATGACGCTTCGTATCCCGATGGGCTCCAGCAAGACACCCATGGGCGGCACGTGCCGTTCTGCGTACCCTGCCGGGAACGACTGGGGTTACGCTCATCCTTCCTCCCGGCATCTCCTCGACCCCACCGCCGGATCTCCCCTTGGGGCCCTCGATCCGGCAGGTTGGGGTTGTGCCGGGGAGATGGTCACACGCTGCGAACATGAAGAAGGCCCCACTGGCGGGGCCCTCTCGCGTCGGTTGTGGGTTTGTCTTACTTGCTCTCGACCTGGATCTTGACCGGTTTGGGCTTGGCCTCTTCACGCTTGGGCATGCGCAAATGGAGCAGGCCGTTCTTGTAGCGGGCCTCGATCTTGTCGGCGTCGACGGTGTTGGGCAGGCTGAAGGAACGCTCGAAGTTGCCGTAGACCCGCTCCACCCGGTGGTAGGTCTCACCCTCCGTGGCCTTCTCGAAGTTCCGCTCGCCGCGGATGGTGAGGATCCCGTTCTCCACCGTCACCTCGACATTCTTGGGATCGACACCGGGCAGCTCCGCCGTCACCTGAAGGCCGTCCTTGTCCTCGAGGATGTCGACGGCGGGCACCCACGCGCCGGTCAGGAAGTCCTCCTCGGCCAGGCGGCGGGTCGGCCGGCCCCACATCTCGTCGAAGAGGCGGCTCATCCGGTCGGTCAGGGTTGCCATCTCACGGATCGGTTCCCAACGTGCCAACTGGGTCATGGTTCCTCACCTCCTTTCGTCTCGTTCCGAAAGGAAATATGGAACCTGCGTCAATACCTGTCAAGTCCGAGAACGGCAGTTTTCCAAATCTGATGACATACATCTCAGATATGGGAAAACGGGACACACCAACAACCTGCCGCTCTACCGCGGTCCAACAGCCCTTCGATCACTCGAACGACACCTGGGTGAGGATCCGGGCCGGCGAATCCTCGACGGTGGCGTTGGCGAGGGGACGGAAGTGCTTCGCCTCGCGGGCGCGCCAGTCGAGCCGGCGGCTTCCGCTACAATGTACGCCATGTCGGACGACAGGATCCCCATCTCGGCGGTCAGCTTCGATGCTGGCAATACTCTGCTGCACGCCGATCCGCCGCCGGCGGAGCTCTACGCCAGGGTTCTCAGCGGGCTGGGGCGGCCGGTGACGGCCCAAGAGGTTCGTCCCGCCTTCGTCGAGGTCTGGAACGAGCTCCAGAGCGAGACGCCCGAGGGTGGGGACCGTTACGGTGCTTTCCCCGGCGGCGAACGGGAGTGGTGGGGGCGTTTCGTCCGGCTGGTGCTCGAACGCCTGGACCATCCGGCGCCCTGGCGGGAGGCTCTGGACCAGCTCTACGAGGCGTTCAGCCGGCCGGAGCTCTGGTCGGTCTACCCCGAGGTGCCGCGGGTGTTGCAGGAGCTCAAGGATCGCGGCATGGCTCTGGCCATCATCTCCAACTGGGACTCCCGGCTCCCGGCCATCCTCGACGGTCTCGGGCTGACGCCGTACTTCGACGTCATCACGGTGTCCACCCTGGAGGGGTGTGAGAAGCCCGGCCGGGAGATCTTTCTGCGGACCGCCGGGTCGCTGGAATGTCCTCCGGGCGCCGTCCTCCATGTTGGCGACAGTCCGCGGGACGACTACCGGGGGGCCGAGCGGGCGGGTATGGTACCGGTGCTCGTGGACCGGTTCGGCCTGTTTTCCGACAACGGCTACCGGACCGTGCCCGACCTGAGGCCGGTCCCGTCGCTGTTGGAAGAGCTGTAAGAGACAAGGTCCGCGAGGGCCGAAGGAGACTGTCATGTTGCACGCAGTCATCATGGCCGGGGGCTCGGGAACACGGTTCTGGCCGGCTTCCCGCCGGGACCGTCCAAAGCAGTTCCTGGCCCTCGGTGCCGTCCAGCCCCTGCTCCGGCGCACCTACGAACGGATCGAGCCCCTGGTTGGCGCCGAGCGTATCTGGGTGGTGACCTCCCGGGCGACGGCCCTGGCCAGTCGCCAGCTGCTCCCGGAGCTTCCCGCGGAAAACGTCCTCGCCGAGCCGGCGGCCCGCGATACGGCTGCGTGCGCCGGGTGGGCCTCTCAGACCATATTGGAGAAGGATCCGGAGGCCGTCTGCATCGTTCTGCCGGCCGATCACGTCATCGGCGAGGAGGATCGGCTCCGCGAGACCCTGGCGGTCGGCGCCCGCCACGTGGAAGAGGTCGGCGGGCTGCTGACCTTCGGGATCCGTCCCAGCCGTCCGGAGACGGGCTACGGCTATCTCAAGCTGGGGCCGGTCCAGCGGCGGATCGGTGGTCATGCCGTCCATGTGCTGGAGCGCTTCGTGGAGAAACCGGACGCCGCCACGGCCCGGGACTACGTGGGATCCGGCCGCTACCTGTGGAACTCCGGGATGTTCGCCTGGCGTGCGGCCGACCTCCTGGAGGAGATCCGGCGTCAGCTGCCCGCCCTGGCCCAGGGGCTCGATGCCCTTGCCGCCGGGGAGAAGGCCCTCGAGCAGGTGTATTCGATCCTGCCCAGGATCTCCGTGGATTTCGGCATCATGGAGGGCGCGAAGCGGGCGTGGACGATCCCGGTTGACTTTTCCTGGTCCGACGTGGGTTCCTGGCCCGCCTTGGCCGAGATTCTCCCCGTTGACGAGCGGGGAAACGTGCTCCAGGGGCGGACCCTGTGCCGGGATGGAGCCGGCAACATCGCCATCAGCGAGGGCCCGGCCGTCGCCATGCTGGGCGTCGAGGGCCTCGTGGTCGTTGCCACCCCGGACGCCGTGCTGGTCGTTCCGGCCGATCGGGCGCAGGAGGTCAAGGGCCTCGTCGCCGCCATGGAGGAGCTGGGCTGGGACGAGGTGCTGTAGGAGGGCGTGGAATGGGGAGTGAGGGGTGAGGGGTGGAAAAAGGAAGGAAAAATCGGGGATGCGAAAGGGCGGCCGTGGGAGAAAGGACGGCGAGGCGGGGGGTGAAGCACGACAGCCGGTGGTAGGGTTGCCGGGCCGGCAGCTCGGCGCTGCACGCCACACCTTTGATTGGAGCTCCGCCGCCTTGGTACAATCCCGCTGCCGTCGCCTGACGGTGACCATGTCCGTGTCGATTTTCGAGAGCGAGGAGGAGGTCTTTTCATGAGTCATCAAACCTTCCGTCCGGTCGTCGCACCGGAGACGGACATGCGGGAGTTCACCTTCCGGGCCCTGATCCTGGGGCTGTTCATGTGCGTCATCCTGGGCGCGGCCAACGCTTACCTTGGCCTCAAGGCCGGTATGACCATCGCCGCCACCTACCCGGCGGCGGTCATCGGCATGGCCGTCCTCAAGCTGATGGGTGGCACCCTGCTCGAGGAGAACTTCGCCCGGACGGTGGGGTCCATCGGCGAGTCCATCGCGGCCGGGGCCATCTTCACGATCCCGGCCTTCGCCATCCTGGGCTACTGGGACTTCAAGAGCTTCAGTGACTACATCTTGGCCACGGGGCTCATGGTCCTCGGCGGCGCCCTTGGGATCTTCTTCGTCACGCTGCTGCGGCGGGTGATGGTGGAGGACCCCGAGCTGCCCTTCCCCGAGTCGGTGGCGGCCTCGGAGATCCACAAGGCCGGACAGCGGGGCTCCGAAGCCGCCAAGCAGCTGTTCAAGGCCATGGGCGTGGGCGCCGTGATCAACCTGCTGGGCCAGCTCAAGATCTTCTCCGCGGCCAACGAGTTCGTGGTCAAGGTGGGACAGATCGGCAAGAGCATGGTGCGGCTGGGCTACGAGGACAACGCCTACACGGTCTCGGCCGGCGGCGTGTCCACCATCTCGGCCCCGGCCGTCAGCCCGGCCTACCTGGGCGTGGGCTACATCATCGGTCCCGAGTTGGCCGCCCTGAACTTCGCGGGCGGCCTTCTGGCGTGGGGCCTTTTCGTTCCCCTGTTGATCTTCTTCCTGGGTCCCAACGAGATCCAGGCCTTCGCGGCCTCCGTCGGCGCTGACGCCGGTTCCCACGAGACGTGGATCAAGCTCTCGGTGGAGATGTGGAAGTTCATCGTGCGGCCCATCGCGGTGGGCGGCATGCTGGTGGGCGCCGTCTACACCCTGTACAAGATGCGGGACAACCTCTGGCTGGGCATCAGGCGCGGCGTCTCGGACCTCAAGAAGTCCGCCGAGGCCAAGCAGTCCACCACCCGGACAGAGCGGGATCTGGACTTCAAGGTGGTGCTTCTCGGCATCGTCAGCGTCCTCATTCTCATGATCGTCATCTACAACTACTTCACCGGGACCATCGGCGGTGCCGCCATGGCGGCCCTGGTCATGCTGGTGGCGGGCTTCTTCTTCGCCGCCGTGTCCGGCAACCTGGTGGGCCTCATCGGGTCCTCCAACAACCCGGTGTCGGGGCTCACCCTGGCCACCCTCATCGTGGCCGCCCTGGTGATGCTCATCATCGGCGTCAAGGGAGATCAGGGCGTCATGGCCGTCCTGGGGGTGGCCACCGTGGTCTGCGTCTCCTCGGCAGTGGCCGGCGAGATGCTCCAGGACCTCAAGGTGGGGCACATCCTCGGGGGCACGCCCTGGAAGATGCAGCTGGGCGACCTCATCGGCGTGTTGGCCGCCGGAGCGTTCATGTTCGTTCCCCTGGCCATCCTGCATTTTTCCAACATCAAGCAGGGCGGCGAGGGCTTCGGCGACAAGCTCCTGCCGGCGCCCCAGGCCGGTCTCATGGCCACGCTCTCCAAGGGGATCGTGGGCGGTGAGATGGCGTGGCCCCTGGTCATCGTGGGCATCATCATGGGCCTGGCGCTGATCATGGTGCGGGTCAAGAGCCCCATGCTCTTCGCCGTGGGCATGTACCTGCCGCTGGAGACCACCTTCGCCATCTTCGTTGGCGGCATCATTCGCTGGGTGGTGGACACCATCGTGGCCAAGCGGCAGTTCAACGAGGCACAGACCACCCGGGTTGAAAACGCCGGTGTCCTGACGGCGTCGGGGTTGATCGCGGGGGAGGCCCTCATGGGGCTCGGCATTGCCACCATCGTCTTCTTCAACCAGAAGGGTTGGGAGGGCATGGTCGCCGTGACCAGCCTGGGCGGCCTCGCCCGTCCGCTGGCCGTCGTGTTCATGGCCTTCCTGGCGGGCTACCTGATCATCACGCCGATCCGCAAGGCGGGATCCGCCGACGAGCCGGCGCCGCCACCGGTCAACATGTAACGCAGTCCACGTACCGGACCCACGACCGCCGCCCCTCGGGGCGGCGGTTTTTTTGGCTCCAGGCCTGCCGTGTGCCGCACGATCACCCATGGTGTAAGGTGTCGCCTTTGGAAACGGAAGGTGGTTCATGGCGGATACGAAGCACGTGGAGAGGCTGGACGATGGTGTCGAGGCGTGGAACGAATGGCGCCGGGAAAACCCGGGCAAACGGCCGGACCTCGCGGGTGAGGACCTCAGCGAGGCGGACCTGAACGGCGTGAACCTGGGAGAGGCCGACCTGAGCGATGCCGAGCTGTTTCAGGGCAATCTGGCCGACGCGAACCTCAAGATGGCGGTGCTCCGCCGCGCGGACCTGTCCGGTGCGAAGCTCGGCGGAGCCGCCCTCTACAAGGCGGACCTGTCCAACGCGTGTCTGATCGAAGCCGATCTCAGCAGGGCGAACCTTGGAGCCGTCGATCTCGGGGAGGCCGATTTGAGGGGCGTCACGTTCCGGGGCGCCGATCTGACCGGTGCTGACCTGAGCAATGCGAACCTCAACATGGCGGATCTGACGGATGCCAATCTGAGCAGGACGAACATCACGGGGGCCGATCTTCGAAGCGCCAACCTCGCCGGGGCCAACCTGACCGGCATGAAGGATGGGGGGTTTCGCCAGAAGAAGGGGCGGTACTACGGGATCCGGGGGCTCGACTCCTGCTTCGGCAACCCCCTCTTCGTACGTGACGCCAAGGATCAGGACTACCTGGACGCCCTGGAAGTGGCCATCGAGGAAACGCCGTCCCCGATCCTGCGGCGGTGGAAACGCTTCTGGTTCGACGCCTGGGGGTTGATCGACTACGGACGAAGCCTCGGCAAGCTGGCGCTGGGGGCCTTCGCCGTCATGATGGTCTTCGGGCTCATCCTGCACCTGGACTCGGTGCTTGGGTGGCGGTTCTTCAACATTCCCCCATCGGCCGACAGCCCGCTGACACCCTACTACTTCTCGGTCGTCACCTTCACCCGTCTGGGCTCGGGGGGCATCACGCCCACACACTGGGTTGGCGAGGTCGTGCTGGTCGTTGAGCGCATTCTCGGCTACGTTACACTCGGTTTATTGCTGTCGATCCTGGCCAACAAGGTGGCGAGGAGGAGCTGATCGTTTCCGCGTCGCAATGGGCGCTGGAGGGGTTGAAATAAACGGTGAGTATCCGAACAAAGCTGTTCCTGGCGGTGCTGGCTCTGGCGGTGCCAACGCTTCTCCTGGTTGGAACCCTGTCGTACCTGGGAAGCACGACGGCGCTCGAGAGGTCGACCTTCGAGCGCCTGACCTCCGTCCGGGCGGACAAGGCCAACCAGATCAGGGACTACTTCGCCAAGATCAGGAGCCAGGCACGCATTCTCTCCGAAAGCCAGACGGCCCACGAGGCCATGCGGGCGTTCGGCGCTGCCTACGGCGCACTGGGACAGGGCCGGCTGGACGGGGAGCAACGGGATGCCGTCGCCGTGTACTACACCCATGTGTTCGTTCCCCGTCTGAAAGCCCACACGGACCTTGCGGCGGACCCCGAGGATCTTCTCCCACGGGATGCTGCCGAGCTCTATCTCCAGTACTGGTATGTGATCACGAATCCGTCTCCCGAGGGAGAGAAGAGCCTTCTCGAAGATCCGGGCGACGGGAGTAAATACTCCGCGGCGCACCGGGCCTACCACCGGCTCCTGAAGGACGTCGCGAAGGAGCTGGGCTTCCACGACCTCTTCCTCATCGACAACGGGGGCCATGTGGTCTACACGGTCTCCAAGGAGGTCGACCTGGGCACCAACCTGCTCGACGGCCCCTATGCGGATTCGAACCTCGCCGCGGCATTCAGGGCGGTCCGGGACGCTGGTCCGGACCTTGGGCCGGTGCTTGTGGATTACGCCCGCTACGCTCCGTCCCTGGGGCAGCCCGCGTCGTTCATGGCGATGCCGATTGTCGACGAAGACGAGCGCCTCGGAGTCCTCGCCTTCCAGATCCCCATCGACGAGATCGACCGGATCACGACGTCCAACAGGAGGTGGCGGATCGAGGGTCTCGGGGTCACGGGCGAAACCTATCTGGTGGGGCGTGATTCCAAGATGCGTTCGAACTCGAGGTTCGTCCTGGAGGACCCGGAGGGCTATGCAGGGGTCGCCAGGGGGGCGGGAGCCTCGCAGGCCGAGATCCGGCAGATCCGCGATTTCGGCACGACGATCCTGATCCAGGATGTGCGAACCCCGGCCGTGGCCGCGGCGCTGTCCGGCAGGACGGGCACCGCGACCATCAGGGACTACCGAGGTGTGAAGGTCCTGTCCTCCTACGCACCGCTGGGTATCGAGGGCGTCGGCTGGGTCATCCTCTCGGAGATCGACGCCGCCGAGGCCTTTGCCCCCATCCGGAAGCTCACCCGGAAACTCGCGATGCAGCTTGCCGGGTTGCTGGTCATTCTTCTTGCGGCTTCCTGGTACGTCTCCAGGCGTTTCGTGGCGCCCATCGTCGAGCTCGACGCCGCCGCCCAGCGTCTCGCCGCCGGTGAGGAGAAGGTGGAGGTCCGGGTGGCCAGCCGGGACGAGCTCGGGAGGCTGGCCCGGACCTTCAACGAGATGGTTCTGGCCATCCGACGCAATGCGGCCGAGCTGAAGAGGAAGGCCGAGGAGCTGGAGAGTGTCAAGAGCGTCATTCTTCGTTGGGACACCGAGGGGAGAATCCGGTTCATCAACGAGTTCGGTCTGGAGCTATTCGGCTTCACGGCGGAGGAGCTGGCCGGACAGAAGATCGCGGGAACCATCGTCCCGGCATCCCCGGAGGTCGAGCAAAACCTGCGCCGGATGATCGAGGAGATAGCCGCCAACCCCGGGAAGTACGAGAACGACGAAACGGAGAACCAGCGCAAGAACGGGGAACGGGTCTGGATGGCGTGGCGCAACAAGCCGATCCTCGATGACGACGGGAGCTTGCGGGAGATTCTCACCATCGGCATCGACATCACCGAGCGGCGGCGGATCGAGCAGGAGATCTCCGAGCAGAAGCAGCTGCTGGAGAACACGCTGGAGTCGTTGACCCACCCGTTTTACGTCGTTGACGCCGAGGATTACTCGATTCAGGTGGCGAACTCTGCCGCCCGTGCTCTGGGACCTCCCGAAGCCGCGACATGCTTCGCCCTCACCCACGGCCGGCAGACACCCTGTGACGGCGAAGAGCACCGGTGTCCGCTCGTGGAGGTCAAGGAAACCAGGAACCCGTTCACGGTCGAGCACATCCACCACGATTCCCAGGGCAACCCGAGGTACGTGGAGGTTCATGGCTACCCGATCTTCGATGACCACGGGAACGTCGTCCAGATGATCGAGTACTCGCTGGATATCACGGAACGAAAATCCATGGAGCTCCAGCTGGAGAGGGCGCGGGATGCCGCGGAGGCTGCCAACCGCGCCAAGAGCACCTTTCTCGCCAACATGAGCCATGAGCTCAGGACACCCATGAACGCCATCATCGGGTACAGCGAGATGTTGGCCGAGGACGCCGAGGACGATGGCTACGAGGAGATGGTCCCCGATCTGGAGAAGATCAACGCGGCTGGAAGGCACCTGCTGGCACTGATCAACGACATCCTCGATCTTTCGAAGATCGAGGCCGGCCGCATGGACCTCTACTTCGAGACCTTCGATCTGCGGCAGATGCTGGACGAGGCCGTGGCGACCGTCACACCCCTCATCACGAAGAACGGGAACGAGCTGGTCACCGAGTTCGACGGGAACCTTGGCACGGTCCGGATGGACCTGACCAAGCTCCGGCAGGCGCTTTTCAACCTTCTGTCCAACGCCGCCAAGTTCACCAAGAACGGCACGATCACCCTTGCCGCCCGAAGGGGGCAACGCGATGGGGTCGAGAGGATCGTCCTGAGCGTGGCCGACACGGGCATCGGTATCCGGGAGGACAAGCTCGAGAAGGTCTTCGAGGAGTTCTCCCAGGCCGACGACTCCACAACCCGAGATTTCGGCGGGACCGGACTCGGGCTGGCCATCAGCCGGCGTTTCTGCCGGATGATGGGGGGCGACATCACCGTCGCCAGCGAGTTGGGCAAGGGAGCGACCTTCACCATCGAGCTCCCGGCTCGGGTCGACGCCATGCAGGCGGTGAGGACGGCGGTGGAGGCGGAACGGGAGGAGCCCCCCGTTCAGGAGGAGGTCGTCCCGGAGCCGGTCTCCGGCCGGCCCATCCTGATCGTTGACGACGATCCCCACTCCCGCGACATGCTCCGGAAGACCCTGGAGTCCGCGGGCTTCCCGGTTGTCACCGCATCGAACGGGGAGGAGGGTCTCCGCCTTGCCCGAAGGCTCAAACCGTCCCTGATAACGCTCGACGTCTTGATGCCTGGAATGGACGGGTGGGCCGTGCTGCAGGAGGTCAAGGCCGATCCGGAGCTCGCCCGAATCCCGGTCATGATGATCTCCATCGCGGGCGACAAGGACCTCGGCTTCACACTCGGGGCCGTCGAGTGTCTGACCAAACCGGTGGATCGGGAAAGGCTGCGACGGTTGGCGAACCAGTACGCCCTTGCCAACGGTGGGGGGCACGCCCTGGTTGTGGACGACGACGAGGGCATCCGATCGCTCTTTCAACGTGCTCTCGAAGCGGACGGGTGGACGGTGGCTCTGGCCGAGAACGGTGCCGTCGCCCTCGAGCTGGCGGCGGCACATCGGCCCGACCTCGTGCTGCTCGACCTGATGATGCCGGTCATGGACGGCTTCGAGTTCGTGATGCGCTACCGTAGGCTCGAGGGGTGCAAGGAGACGCCGGTGATCGTGGTGACGGCCAAGGATCTCGACGAGGGGGAGCGGGAGCACCTCCTCGGCGGCGTGGAGCGGATCGTCGAGAAGGGGGCCCTGACGAGGCAGGAGCTTCTGCAGCAGGTCCGGGAGCTGGTGGCGAAGCACGGTGCGCACGGCGATGACATGGGCCCGGATGAGACGGGTCAGTGAGGTGAACCGAATGGCGAGAATCCTGCTCGTGGAGGACAACGAAATGAACCGCGACATGCTGTCGCGGCGGCTGGCCAAGCGGGGCCACGAGGTTCTCATCGCGGTTGACGGAAAGCAGGGGGTTCACATGGCGACCTCGGAGCGGCCGGAGATCATCCTGCTGGACATGAGCTTGCCGGTGATGGACGGTTGGGAGGCAGCGAAACGGCTCAAGACCGACGCAGCGACGAGCGGCATCCCGATCATCGCCCTAACCGCCCATGCCATGGCGGGCGACCGTGAGCGGTGTCTTGAAGCCGGCGCCGACGATTACGACACCAAACCCGTCGATTTCAAGAGGCTCCTGGGCAAGATCGATGCGCTCCTCGGTGGTTGATATCCCTGGAAGGATACTCGTCGTCGACGACAACGAGATGAACCGTGACATGTTGTCACGGCGTCTGGGGAAGAAGGGGTATGCGGTGGAGGTGGCCGACGGCGGTGCCCGGGCCATGGAGATGATCCAGAGTTCCAGCTTCGATCTGGTCTTGCTCGATATCATGATGCCGGAGGTCGACGGTTACGAGGTCCTGGCCAAGGTTCGCGAGCGCCATGGCCCGAGTGATCTTCCCATCATCATGGCGACGGCCCGGACCGAGAGCGTGGACGTGGTCAAGGCACTGAGGATGGGCGCCAACGACTACGTGACCAAGCCCTTCGACTTTCCCGTGGTCCTGGCGCGCGTCCGGACCCAGGTCGCCCTCAAGCGGTCCCAGGACGCCCTGGCCCGGGCCAACCGCCGGATGAAGAAGGACCTCGAAGCAGCGGCCAGGATCCAGCGGACCCTGTTGCCGGCGGAGACGCTGACCATCACCGGCGGGCGGTGCGCCTGGCGGTACATTCCTTGCGACGAGCTGGCGGGCGACACTCTCAACGTCATCCCCCTGGACGAGAACACGGTCGGTCTGTTCGTCCTCGACGTCAGCGGCCACGGCGTGCCCGCCTCCCTGTTGTCCGTGACCCTGAGCCGGCTCGTTTCGGACGTCTCCGCGGGATCGTCCGTTCTGTGGGCCGACGATCCGGACAACGGGCAACCCCGCATCGCCACGCCTGTGGAGGTGGCCGAAGAGCTGTCGCGGCGCTTCCCCTACGACGAGGAGACCCATCAGTACTTCACCATGGTGTACGGGACGCTCGACACCTCACGGCGGCGTTTTGCCTGTGTTTCCGCCGGCCACACACCGGTGGTGCACCTGCGGCGGGGAGGCGAGCCCGTGTTCCATGGCAGCACCGGGCCGCCGGTCGCACTGATTCCGCCGATGCTGGCGCCGAGCCGGTACGGCCAGGTGGAGATCCCCCTCGACCCCGGCGACCGGCTCTACCTCATGAGCGATGGCCTCCCGGAGGCCAACGGGCCGGCCGATGAGGAGTTCGGCATGGAGCGAATCGCCGAGACCCTTCGTGCCGCCCAGGACGAGAGCCTCGACCAGAGCCTCACAACGCTGCTCGAAAAGGTGTGGTCGTGGGGCGGGGAAAGAGCTCCGGACGACGATGTGTCGATTCTGGCCATCGAGATCGAAGGCTGAAGGCAGGGCGAAGATGGTTGGACGAACCCCATTTCGCCCTCGGCCGCGCCCCTTTGCGTTGTGCACGGCGGCGTGTCACGGGCGGTCCCAGCCCGTGAAATGCCGGCCGCCGGAGACGGCAAGGTGGATCTGGTAGGGTGTGCGGCGCATGAGAGACACGAGCGACCTTTCCCACGTCAACCTCCTGGGGATTGCCCCCGTGCGCCTTGCGGCCTGGGAGGAGTCCGAAGGGCGGGTCACGGTCACACGGCCCCGGCCCATGGTGGGAGGGCTCCGCGGTCTCGCCGAGCTCCTCTCCTTCTGGATGTCCGTGCGGCGGATCCGGCTGGACGAGGTCGGCAGCTTCTGCTGGATGCTGCTGGACGGGCAACGGACCGTCGGCCAGGTGGCGGCGGCCCTCCGGGAGCGGTTCGGCGAGGCCGTCGATCCCGCCGAGGAGCGGGTCGGCCAGTTCGTTCGGGTTCTCCGGTATCAGGGGATGCTCGGGTATCCCGGCTGGGATTCCATCCCGCCGGACCAGGAGGGGGGGATCAGCCCCCCGTCAGGCCCATGATCTCTTCCCGGATTCTCTTCAGCTGCTGCTTGCGGTAGCGCTCGAAGTTGAGCACCTCACCGTTCTTGACGATGTAGATGATGGGGTTGTGGTGTACATCTCCGTAGTCGTCGAAACGGATGACACCCGTCACGCCCTGAAAGTCGTTGAGACCGAACTGGAGCGTCTTCTGGAACTCCTGGACGACCTTATATTTGGTGTTCTTGAGAACGTAGAGGGCCACCCGCATGGCGTCGTAGGCGTGGGCGGCGAAGATGTCGGGCTCGACGCCGAAACGTTCCTTGTAGGCCGCCACGAACTTCTGCACGTTCTCGGCGGTGGACTGGGGATCGAAGGAGGGCAGGGGCAGGTAGACGCCCTCGACGAGTTTCCTGTTGGCGTTGAGCACCGCCCGGTTGTAGATGGCGGAGGTGACGCAAATGGTCCCGCGGAAACGGCGCCGCCGGAGGAAGCGGAGCACCTCGACGGTCGGCTGGGCGTAGGCGATGACATAGGCGGAATCGGGTTGTCCCACCGTGATGGCGTCGACAGCCTCCCGTTGCCAGTTGGCGTCGGTGAGGAGGATCCGGGAGACGACCTTGCCCCCGAGGTTCTGCTCGAACTGGTGCCGGAACTCGGGCTCGATTCCCCGAGCATGCTCGCTTCCCGAGCTGAAGATCAGAACCTTGCGCTTGCCCTGCTCCTGGTAGAGGAAGGTCCCCGCACGGAGCCCTTCGAGCTCATCGGATGGGAAGAGCCGGTAGAACAGCTTGCTCTTCTTGGTCAATTCGGGTGCCGAGGCCGAAGGCGAGAGGCAGACGACCCGCTCCTTCTTCAGAACGGGGAGGAGGGCCTTGGCCACGTCGCTGGTGCAGCCGCCGATGATGAAGCGGGCGTGATCCTCGTTCGCAAGGACCTTGAGCTCCTTGACCCCCGTCTCCGGGTCCGACGCCGAGTCGGCCCAGTAGGCCTTGAACCCCACCGGAACCTCGCCGTTCTTCTGGGCCTCGTCGAGGGCCAGGTGCATGGCGTCCGACATGCTCTTGCCATAGGTGGACGCCGAGCCCGAGATGGGCAACAGCACACCCAGAACCGGCGGCTTCGAACATGCGGTCGACATGGCCAAGCCAGCGATCACCACCAACCCCAAACGGCTCCAGCGGGTCATACGACACCTCCAACCAGCCTCGTGGCACCCTTCGTTTCCCCATTGTAGAGCATCCCCGGGTTGGAGGGGAGGGTCACGCGGCGCCGCGGGTTGAGAGGACGGCGGGGATGGTGCGCAGGAGGATCTTGAGATCGAGCCAGAGGGACCAGTTGTCGATGTAAGCCAGGTCCAGCTCGATCCACTCGTTGAAGTCCTCGAGCTCGGTGCGGCCGGAGACCTGCCAGAGGCCGGTCATGCCCGGCTTCATGGATAGGCGCCGCCGTTGCCAGCGCTCGTAGCGCTCGACCTCCTCGGGGATCGGCGGCCGGGGACCCACCAGGGACATGTCCCCCACGAGCACGTTCCAGAGCTGGGGCAGCTCGTCCAGGGAGAAACGCCGGAGCAGGCGGCCCACGCCCGTCACCCGCGGGTCGCGCCGCGCCTTGAAGGCGGGGCCGTCCACCTCATTGAGGTGCGCAACCTCGTCCAGCCGCCTGTCGGCGTCGCGAACCATGGTGCGGAACTTGTTGAGGACGAAGCGGCGCCCGTTGAGGCTGCATCGCACCTGCCGGTAGAGAACGGGTCCCCGGGAGCCGAGCTTGACCGCCACGGCGATCAGGGCCATCAGCGGAGACAGCAGGATCAGGCCGGTGGTGGAGACGGCAAGATCGAGGAGGCGCTTGACGAAGAGGGGAAAGGGGGCCGCCGGCGTCGTCGTGAAGGTCAGCAGGGGGATGCCCTCGAGCTCCTCCAGGACGACCCTGGCCTTGAGGTGAGGGAAGAAGAGGGCGACGCGGGCCCGGACCCCGAGCTCGGAGCAGAGCAGAACGGCATCCTCAAACTCGGTCAGCTGGCGGCGCGAGAGGACGAAGAACACCTCGTCGACCACCTCGCGCTGAAGGATCGCCGACAGGTCCTCGGCGCCTCCGAGGACGGGCAGGCCATCGACCTCCTCGCCGGGCGAGCCGTTGGCGCTGACGAAGCCCAGGAGCTTGAGCCCCCAGTGGGGGTGGGCGCGGACGATGCGGGCGATCTCGCGGGAGCGCGGGTTGATCCCGACGATCAGCATGGTGCGGTAGTTGAAACCGCTGCTTCGGATGCGCCGGGCCAGGAGCCGGAGGCCGACCTTCTCGGCCAGGAGGAAGCCCAGGTCGAGGAGCGTGAAGAGCACCAGGAAGGGGCGAGACATGAAGTCCAGCCGCAGCATCCACCCCGTGGCCGCCAGGGCCAGCCCGCCGAGGACCACAACCTGGACCACCTGCCAGGCCTCCCGGTGCAGGCTGACGGTCCGGCGGGAGGTGTAGGTCTCCCGGGTCACCAGGAGCAGGGTCCAGATGGCCAGCACCAGGGGCAGCAGCCCCAGGTAGCGGCCCAGAGGGTAGAGCTCGGTGGGGAAGAGGCCGGGGAAGAGCCGGGGCGCCAGGTGGGAGCGGAGCCACCACGCCAGGAGGTAGGCGGCCGCCGTCAGCACCAGGTCCGCCGTCCACACCCAGTAGGCCACGAGTTGCGCCCGTTCCTTCAGCACATTCCCTCCAGCACCTCTTCGTAGGCGGTGGCCACGGCATCCCAGCGGTAGTTAGCCTCCACGCGCGCCCTGGCACGGCCGCCCAGCTCCTCCAGGAGCTCCGGCCGGTCCAGGACCTCCCGGAGAACGTCTTCGAGCCGCCGTGGGCCCTCGAAACGGAAGGGCAACCCGGCCGCGCCGACGACCTCCCGGTTTTCCGGGGTATCGTAGAAGAGCACGGGACGCCCCGCGCCCATGGCCTCCACGAGGGCCGGGTGGGTGCCGCCGACCTCGGTGGCGTGGATGTAGAGACGGCAGTTGAAAAGCAGCTCCCGGTAGCCCTCGCCGTAGATGGGCCCGGGCAGGAGCACCCGGGGGCCCGCCAGCTCCCGGATCCGGTCCATCAGCCGGGGTGCGTACGGCGCTCCACCCACCATGACGAGGGGAAGCTCCACCCCGGCCTTCTCGTAGGCCGCCACGACCCGGTCGGGGTTGTTCTCGGGCTCGAAGCGGGAGACATAAAGAAGGTAGGTCCCGGGCTCGAGCCCCAGGCCGTCGAGGGTGGCCGTCCCGTTGGGCGCTTCCAGGTCCCCGCCGTAGGCGATCATCCGCGAGGGGACCCGGTAGCTCCGGCGGTAGTAACGGCGGATGACTTCGGCGTCCGTGATGAGCACGTCGGGCACCAGTGCCGCCAGCCGCTCGCACAACCGGTAGTAGGCCCGGCCGGCGCGGCCCCACTTCCGCCGCTTCCGTTCGAGGCCGTCGACGTTGAGGGCCACGGGGATGCCGTTGAGCTGGAGGATCCGGGCCCAGGGGACGTTGGCGGCGTTGAGCATGAGGACCGCGTCGAAGCCCGTCCAGGCGGCGTGGATGGAAGCCAGGAGGGTGTGGAGGACGGTCTCCAGGTGCTTGCGCCGGGGGGCGGGCAGCACGACGAGCCGCATACCCCGGTAGGACTCCAGTGCCGGGTCGACAAAGCCCGTCCTGCCGTAAACGGTGATCTCGTGACCCCGGGCGGCCAGGCGGCGGCCCAACTCCTCGGCCAGGGTCTCGAAGCCCCCGTAGCGCGCCGGGACCCCCCGGCAGCCGATGATCGCGATTCTCACGCGCCCTCCAACGGTTCCGTCCACCCTCCTCTACGGAACCAGCGTCCCAGGCGTCGGGACGGCACCCGGGCGCGTCCAAGCACCCAGCGCCGCCGGACCAGGGCGTCCCGGCGCCATCGCCAGGCCTGGACCAGGCCCGGAAGGGAGCTTCGCTCCACGGTCAGGCAGGCGGCCACCACCAGGAGGTCGCGCGGGAGCCACCAGGGCAAGCAGCGGAGGTGCCAGGCCCGGTCGGCGCAGTGGAGGCGCAGGAGGAAGCGGTTTTGGACGGAGAGACGGTTGACCGCCGGGTCCTGACGGCGCCCGTGCTCGGGCCGGAGCCCGCGCCGGTGGGCGGCGACGGCTTCCGGCACGTAGAGGCAGCGCCAGCCCCGCCACTGGAGGCGCCAGGCCAGCTCGGCGTCCTCCCGGTAGGCGAAGAACGATTCCGGCAACAGCTGCCCGTCGGGGTAGAGGACGTCCTCCAGGGCGGCACGCCGGAACACGGTGCAGGCGCCCGTTCCGCCGAAGACCCAGGCGGACCGATTCCAGCGGCCGTCATCGGCCTGTCCCGAGCCGCGGTCGAAGTGGCGTCCCGAGGGGGTGACGACCATGCCGGCCGCGTCCAGGGTCTCCGATTCGGCGAGATCGTCGTCACGGGCGCGGAGGAGCTTGCCCGTGGCGCTGCCGATCTCTCCGGCCTCGGGCCGGCGGGCGACGGCGTCGAGAAGCACCGCCACGTGGTCGGACCGCGGCGCGCAGTCGGGGTTGAGGAAGAGCACCCAGGGCGCCCGGCCGCGGATCCAGGACCGGTTGATACCGCTGGCGAATCCGAGGTTCTCCGGGGACTCCAGGATCTCCAGGGGAAGCCGACCGGCCCAGGAGCGGGCCACGTCGAGGGAGTCGTCGGCCGAGGCGTTGTCCAGCAGGGTCACCGAGGCCGGCGCGGGCCGCAACCGGACCACGGCCCCCAGGCAGGCGTCCAGCGTCGCGGCATGGTTCCAGCAGACGATGACGACGTCGTAGCCGGCGGCGTTCTCCACGGGGGCATCTTGTCACAACCGGCGGGCTCGCCGAAACCGGCAGCCGCCGGCCGGTGCGGCGCCCGGCCATTGTTGGGTGGCCCGGGATGGTTCACACTTTCCGGAGAAGGGAGGACCCGATGCCGGCCAAGAGCTTCTTTCCGCCACGCCGTGTGCTGATGGGCCCCGGCCCGTCGGACGTGCCGCCCCGGGTGCTGGCCGCCATGGCCCAGCCCACCGTGGGGCACCTGGACCCCGCGTTCGTCGACCTGATGGACTCCATCAAGGAGCTGCTCCAGTACGCCTTCCGCACGGAGAACCGGCTGACGCTGCCGGTGTCCGGACCGGGGTCGGCCGGCATGGAGGCCTGCTTCGTCAACCTCGTGGAGCCCGGCGACACCGTGGTCGTCTGCGTCAACGGCGTCTTTGGCGGGCGGATGCGCGAGAACGTGCTCCGGTGTGGCGGCACGGCCGTCGCGGTGGAGGACGACTGGGGCCAGCCCGTGGATCCGGCCAAGCTCGAGCGGGCGCTCGAGGAGCACCCCGAGGCCTCCCTGGTGGCTTTCGTCCATGCCGAGACCTCCACCGGCGCGCGCTCCGACGTGCCCACCCTGGTGGAGATCGCCCACCGCCACGGCTGCCTGGCCATCGTCGACACGGTGACCTCCCTCGGCGGCATCCCCGTGGAGATCGACGCGTGGGGTGTGGACGCCACCTACTCCGGCAGCCAGAAGTGCCTCTCCTGCGTACCTGGCCTGTCGCCGGTCAGCTTCGGCCCGCGGGCGGTGGAGCGCATCGAGTCCCGCACGACGCCCGTCCAGAGCTGGTTCCTGGACATGGGTCTCGTCATGGGCTACTGGGGCTCGGGCCAGCGGCGCGCCTACCACCACACGGCGCCGGTCAACGCCCTCTACGCCCTCCACGAAGCCCTGGTCACGGCCGTGGCGGAGGGCCTGGACACAGCCCGGGAGCCCCCCCGGAGGACCCCCATGGCCACGTGCGCCGGCCCCCCGGCCAAGGGCCCGCGGGCCCCACGCCCCGCCCCCGCTGACCGACCCGACCCATCCCAG
>CAZXNA010000057.1:0-19365 GCA_964641295.1 uncultured Thermoanaerobaculia bacterium | reverse complement strand
CCTCCCAGAGGATCCGTCCGTCGTCGTCGAAGGGAAAGCGCCACCTCTCCTCGATCCTGCGGTAGAGGTCGAGGCTGCGGCGCTCCACGGTCAGGCTGTCCTCCACGTGGAGCCACGGCCGGGCCGGCGCCGGCCCGGGAACCGGGACGTAGCGGACGGCCATGTCGGCGTCGAGGACGGGCGGGTGGGTCTGGCCCGGGGGCCGCGAAGGTGGCTGCGGCGCGCCGGGCGAGGCCACCGTCGAGCCCGCCGGCCGGCTGGGCCGGGCTGTCCCGGGCCCGAAACGCTCGATCAGGGGCGCCAGCTCGGCAGTGGCCACGGGACCTCGCAGGTAGCTCATGGCCCAGCGACTGGAAAAGACGCGCACCCTCTGCCTGGCCCGGACGTCGTACAGGAGGAACTGGCGTTTGGCCAGCCCGGCGACGAGCTGATCGGCGTCACGGCCGTCTTCCAGGCTGCGCAGACCGAGCCCCTCCAGCGCCCGGTCCCGGTCCCGGTCGGTGATCAGCCGGCCGACCAGCTTGACACCGGCGTTGCCCAGGGCCTTGTAGTCCAGGTCCACGGGGTTCTGGGTGGCCAGCCAGGCGCCGACGCCGAAGGCCCTCCCCTGCTTGATGAGCGTCAGGAGGGGCCGCTTGGTGGGCGGGCTGGCCGGGTAGGGCGGCAGGATCCCCTGCACCTCGTCCACGTAGAGCAGGGCGCGAAGGCTGCCGGACGCCGGCTGGTTGCGCATCCAGGCGACCAACTCGGTGAAGAGCAGGGTCATGGCGAAGAGACGTTGCTCCTCATCCAAATGGGCCAGGGAGACGATGGTGGCCCGGGGAGCGCTTCGCGTCCCCAGCAGCTCGGTCATGTCGAGGGGCGTACCCGTTGTCCAGGCGGCAAAGGCCGGGCTGGCCAGCAAGGTATTGAGGGCCAGCACCAGCTCCATGCGATCCTTGCGCGGGTACACGGTCTCCAGGGGCAAGACCCCCAGCTGCTCCAGGGGCGGATCGGCCAGGCTTCCCAGAAGGCGCGGCAGATCGACCCTCTCCCCGCGGCGCCAGAGCTCCATGAGGACGTTCCCCAGGAGCACCATGTCCCGGTCGGTCAGCGGGTCTCCTCCACGGCCGACCAGGGAAAGCAGGGCGCCGGAAACTCCCTCGACCCGGTCCCGGGCGGCGTCGGGAGCGCCGGCGGGATCCCATCCGGCCGGCGCCGAGAGGCTGGGCAACACGTCCAGGGGAACACCTCCGGCAAGACCCGGCGTCACCAGCTGCCATTCCACACCCGAGGCGACCGCCGCGATGTCCCTCCCGTCCAGGCCGGACCCTTCCAGGCCCCTGCGCCAGAGGGACGCGGTCCGCTCGGCGGCGTCGCGGTTCCCCATCTCGTCTGGAGGAAGCCACGGGAGGAAATCCTCCGGTCTCAGCTCCGGGAATTGCAACAGCAGGTTGGCCATGTCTCCCTTGAGATCGATGATCAGCATGGGAACCCGGCGCCTCGCCAGCTCTTCCAGGGCGACGATGCCGAGCCCCGTCTTGCCGGAGCCCGTCATGCCGAGGCAGACGGCGTGGGTCGTCAGGTGGTCACTGTCCAGGAGCACACGATCGATACCGTCGGTGCCCAGATAGAGTTCGTCGTCCGCCATGAAGCCTCCACAACGCGAGATCGAATGCTGCCGCAAAGTGTACAACGACGGCTGAAGCGTGAGGAGAAGAGGAGAGGCGGCTACGGAGTTCCACGGATTGGGAACGGGAAAAGGTACAGCGAAGGGGGCCGGGGGGGGCCTGGTCCACGTGCTTCTTCCGGTGAAATGCCATTCCCGTGAGATCGCCGCGCCGCCCGCTGCCCTCCCGGGCGGCGTGCTCCTCGCGATGACGGGACGGCGGGGGTAGGCACCGTCTCCGGCATGGCTTCCCCGTCGGTACCCGTTCCCTCTTCGGTCGGTTGACCCTTGATAACAACGGCTCTCGATAAGTTGTGTTAGAGTCCTGAAATCGCACAGATGGCCTCGTGTGAGCATCGTTTCACATAGCCTGTACTGAAGGAGGACTTGTACGTGATCAAGAATAGAAGCTCGGATTCATTGTTGACGAACCACACCGGCAGACGGCTGGCTGTGTTCCTGGTGCTCGCTGCGTTTGCCATTGGCATGGCGGGAAGCGCACTGGCGGACGAGCCGCCCGAGACGTCACCCCCAATCTGGTCCGGGTCGGCCGGACTCTCGTACCTGGCCACGACCGGGAATTCGGATACGAGCACCCTGGGTTTCGACTTCGACATCAAGAGAATCCCGGATCCCTGGGGCCTCCAGTTCACAGCGACCTACCTCAAGAGCGATGACAACGGTGAAACCACGGCCGAACGCTACGGTGCCGAGCTCCGTGGAGACCGGAAGCTCAGCGAGCGCTGGTCCATCTTTCTTTCGGGAAGTGCGGGCAAGGACCGTTTCGCCGGCTTCGACCTCCGGGCCATTCTCTCCAGTGGCGTCAACTACAAGATGCTCCTTGGACCCAGGTTCCTTCTGGACTTCGACATGGGCTTGACGTGGACCAAGGAGAACCGGATCGCCGACGAAGACCTCGACTTCCTCGGTGCGGTGGCCGGCCTCAACTTCGCCTGGGTTCCCCGGAAGGGCACATCCCTGAGCCAGAAGCTTCAGTACTTCCCCAACTTCGACGACACGGCCAACTGGCGGTTTTTTTCGGAGACCGCGTTCCAGTCGGCCATCGCCGGGCCTTTCAGCGTCAAGCTCAGCTACGAGGTTCGATACCAGAACGAACCCGTGCCCGGCTTCAAGAAGACCGATACGACGGCCAAGGCGGCCCTTGTCGTTAGCTTCTGACCGGTTGATGAAACAACGATGTTCAGCTGCGTGAAAGGAGAAACGAACCATGGGACTGTTCGGCATCTTCGGTGATCCTCTCGAGGAGAAAACCAGCAAGGCTCTGGAGAGGATCCGTCCCGCACACCCCGAGGTGAGCGGCCTCACGGCCTCCACCGACGGCCATACCGTGATCCTCGAGGGCACCGCCAGGAACATGGAGGCCAAGTCCAGGGTCATGCAGGAGTTCTCCAAGCTTGTCGGCGACGCCAATGTCATCAACAAGATTGCCCTCGAGAAGAATGCGGCACCTCCGGCCCCCGAGCCCCCCACGATCGTCCAGGGGGAACCAGAGGACATTCCGGCGCCTCCGGAAGAACGGATCTACGAGGTCCAGCCCGGCGACACCCTTGGGCACATCGCCCAGCGCTTCTACGGCAAGGCCAGTGCCTACACGAAGGTCTTCGAGGCCAACCGGGACATACTCGACAACCCGGACCTGATCAAGGTCGGCCAGAAGCTGCGGATCCCGGAGTGATCTGGAAACCAAGACCCTGAGACCTCAGGGAAAGAGGAAAGATACGAAGACCGGGCTCCGTCGGGCGGGCGATGCCAGCCGGGAGGCCGGCGCTACCCGGAGGGCGCTTCGCCCGGCCCGAGCGCGTGATGGTTGACAGTGGCCAAGACCCGGCGCTGGACGGGCAGAGGTCAGGGCAGGGAGCGCCACGCTCCAGCCCGGCATGGTTCGTTCAACGAAACCCGCTCTTCACCCTCTCGACCCACCCTGATGACTTCTCCCACTCCCCAATCCGTGAAATCCGTGGCCACTTTCCCCTCTCCACCTTTGATCTGCGGTATCCTGGTACCACAGTGCGGAGGTAGCCATGCACATCGAAATACGTTTGTACGGATCGGTGGCCATCCTCGACCTCCACGGGAGGCTGGTGTTCGGGGGCGGAGACGTCCAGTTCCGGCAGTCCATCCTCGACCTTCTCGAGGACGGTTACAAGAACATCCT
Source organism: uncultured Thermoanaerobaculia bacterium (assembly GCA_964641295.1). Lineage (GTDB taxonomy): Bacteria > Acidobacteriota > Thermoanaerobaculia > Thermoanaerobaculales > Sulfomarinibacteraceae > JAADFK01. The sequence goes on along the minus strand of CAZXNA010000057.1, from coordinate 15,541 downwards.
GATCAACATGGGCGATGTGACGACAATCGATTCCTCCGGCCTCGGAGAGCTGATCCGCAGCAAGGCCACCGCCGCCGCTCACGGTGCCACCGTCAAGCTCCTCCACCTCGCTCCCAAGATATACGACCTCCTGGAGGTCACACGGCTCATCGGTGTTTTCGAGATTTTCGACGAAGAGGCCGAGGCGATCCCCAGCTTCTGGGATGGGGAACGGAAGAATATCGGGCCAGAAACGCAATGAGAGGCCGGCAGCGCAAACCCCTGGGGCGTCGTCAGCGGGCGTTTGATCCCACGGGTCCCTGCCACCGGCCACTGGTTCTGACGCCTGGATTCTCCCGGCGTTGACGGATCCCCCGGAAATGCCCATGATCGCCCGGATGGACCCGGCACCCCTCACAGCCGCCCTCGTCGCCCTGCTCTGGTTGGTCGGGGCATTGACTGGATCCTTCCTGCTCCTGGGCATCGCCGCCGTTTCCGGGCTGATTCTCCCGGCTTGCTGGTCCATCCAGCGCCGTACGCCGCCCCGGCGCAGGATCCTCGCCGTGGGCCTCGGCGGCACGGCGGTGGCGGCAGCAGCGCTTCTTCTGGCGCTGTACCTCGGGCAACCCCCGGGACCGTGGACCCTCGAGCTGGAGATCCTGGCCCTCGGCGCCGGATCCCTGGCCGTTCCCCTCTTCTACGCGGCGACCTTCGGAAACGGCCGGGGGAACCGATCGTGACGGTCTGGGCCGTGCTCCTGGCGGCGGCGACGGGCTTGCTGGCCGTCTGGGGTTTCCGCCGCGCCCGGGACGCCTCGGGCTACTTCGCCGCGTCCCGCACGGCCGGCCCCATCCTGGCGGGTCTCGGCGGGACGGCGGCGGGTCTCTCGGCCTTCGTCTTCATCGGCGGGCCGGGCCTCTTCGCCTCCATCGGTGTGGCCAGCCTTTGGATCATCCTCAGCGCTCCCCTGACCGGGGCCCTGCAATGCTGGGCCGTCGGCGAGCCCGTGGCCCGGATCGCCCGGCTCCGGAGCACGCTGACGGTGCCCGGCATCCTGGCCGCCCGCTACGGTGAGGGGGCCCCGCGGGGTCTGGCGGCGGCGGCCGTCATCGCCGGCGGAATCGCCATGCTGGCCGTCCAGGTCAAGGGTGTGGCCGTGGCCGGCGATGTGCTCCTGGGGGGCAGGGGCTGGACCCTGGCGGCCGTGCTCGTCGGTGGAACGACGCTCTACACCGCCGCGGGCGGTATGAGGGCGGGACTGCTGGCCGAGGGCTTTCAGGGTTTGCTCATGGCCGTCGCCGCGTTGGTTCTGGCGTGGGTTGCCCTGGACAGGGCCGGCGGACCGGCCGCAGCGCTGCACACGCTCCACGACCTCCGGCCCGCCCTGCTGGACCCGTGGAACGGCATCGGCCCCTCGACGGCACTGGGATGGTTCCTGCTCTTCGGTCTCGGCACCTGCGCCCAGCCCCATTACCTCCAGAAGTTCCTGCTGGTCCGCAGCGAAGAGACCCTCCGGTGGATGCCCCTGGTCATGACGGGAGGGCTCCTGGCCGTCCTGACCGTGTGGATCGGCGTCGGTCTCGGGGGAACGGCGCTCGTGGCCCGGGGCGACCTCAGGATCTCCACGCCAGACCAGCTCGCTCCCGCCCTGCTCCTCAGCCTCTCCCCCACCCTGCTGCTGGTGGCCACGGCCGCGGTCGCGGCCGCCGTCATGTCCACCGCCGCGACCTTGCTCAACCTGGTGGCCGCAGCCGTGGCGAGGGATCTCCCTCTGGCAACGGGCCACGCCCCCGGCGAAAGCCTGGTGCTGCCCCGCCTGGCCACCGTTGGCGCGGCCGGCTTGGCCATGGCCCTGGCCGCCGGGAGCGGGCGGTCCGTGGCGCTGCTGGGGGTTCTTGGATGGGGCACCTTCACAGCCGCACTCCTGCCGGCGATCCTTCTCGGACTCAACTGGGAGCGTGCGAGCCGGCGGGGCGCCGTCGCCGCCATGATCGCCGGGCCCTCCGTACAGCTCCTCATGGAAGGCCTGCACCGGGCGGGGATGGCGAAGAATCTCGAGCCCGGGCTGGCCGGCGCCGCGGCGGGCACCCTGATCCTGATTGCACTTTCCTACGCCGAACACCGCGAGGAGAAAACGGTATGGACGACGACGGAGGTCTCCCCATGACCGACTGGAACGAAGCCGCGCTGCGCGAAATGGCCGCACGCATGGAGGCGGCCCGGGCCGCCTGGAGGACCACCACCCTGACGAACGTGGAACGGGCGACCAGGTCTCCCTTCCACATCCTCGTCTCCTGCGTGATCTCTCTACGGACCAAGGACGAGGTGACCGCCCAGGCCTCGGAACGGCTGTTCTCACTGGCCCAGAGCCCCGCAGAGCTGGAAGCCCTTCCAGAGGAGATCATCGCCAAGGCCATCTATCCCGCCGGCTTCTACAACACCAAGGCCAGGCAGCTGCGGGAGATCGCCCGGATCCTCGTTCAGGAGCACGGGGGCCAGGTGCCGCCGGACGAGGAGGCCCTCCTGGCCCTGCCGGGCGTCGGCCGCAAGACCATGAACCTGGTGCTGGGGCTCGGATTCGGCATCCCGGCCATCTGCGTCGACACCCACGTGCACCGGATCTCGAACCGGCTCGGACTGGTGGAGACGACGACGCCGGCGGCCACCGAGCGGGCACTGCAAGAGCTTCTCCCCGAGGACCTCTGGATCCCCATCAACGACCTGATGGTCACATTCGGCCAGAACCAGTGCCACCCGACCTCGCCCCGATGCTCCACCTGCTCGTTGGCCGACCTCTGCGACCGCCGGGGGGTGACCAGGAGCCGGTGAGGTCAGAATGCTCCTTCCCCGGCCCGCTGCTCTGCCCGTGAGATTGCCGCGTCGTCGCTGCGCTCCTCCTCGCAATGACAGGGGCGTGGCTCTGGCCACGTCCTGTCAATTGGCGTGGCGTTGGCGCTGGAGGGCCTGGAGCTGGCTGTCGACGTCGCGGTAGGAGGGATCGACCTCCGCGACTTCACTCAGGGCGGTGTAGGCGTCGTCCTCGCGGCCGGCGGCCAGCAGGGCCGCTCCCAGGTCGTAGAGGAGCGCGACCCTCGCCTCGGTGGAGATGCCTTCCGCTGACAGGGCCTGCTCGTACCAGCGGACCGCCTCCTCGTACAGGCCCTGCTCCACGTAACAGACGGCGATCATGGAGCAGGCCTCCAGATGGAAACTGGGGTCCTTCGCCGCGATCTGGAACTCCCCGATGGCCTCGGCCAGAAGATCCATCTCCTTGTAGGCGATGCCCAGGTTGAAGTGAGTATCCGAGTCCTCCTCGCCGAGCTGCTCGGCCACGCCGCGCTGGAACTCCCGGAACACCTCTTCCAGCAAGGCCTCGTCCTTCCCGTGGCCCGTCGCCTCCTCGACCATGGCCTCCTCTTCCGCGAGCTCCTTCTCCAGCTCACTGGCCAGGTCCACGTAGAGCTCTTCCTCCGAGAACAGCTCTTCCGCCGCCTCCTCCTCCACATCCGGCGGGGTCTCCATCAGGATGACGCCCTGCTCCTTGAGGCGAAGACGGCGCTCGGCGAGCTCCGGGTCGCCGGGGAATTGGCTCTCCAGGCCCGCCAGGATGCGGGCAGCATCCTCGAAGAGCTCCTCGGCGATAAAGAAGTCCAGCCGATCGAGCTCCGAGACCGGTGGTCCATCAACGACGCCGGTGATATCGAGCAGTTCCACCGGCTCGCTGGTCTCCTTCAGGACCTCCTCCGGGAACTCCGGAACGGGCGGCATCGTTTCGGCGCCGGATGGGGCGGCTTCGCCGGGAGAGGGCGCAGCGGCCCCCTTGAGGGTCCCTCCGAGCTCCACCTGGATTGCCTCGTCGACCCAAGACAGATCGAGCTCCTCCACGCCGGCAGGTGCACCAGCGCCCGCACGATCCCCAACGGGAGGCTTGAGGATCTCGTCTTCGAGGACCTCGACCGCATCGGCTTCGCCAGCGGGCGCCTTGGCGGCCTCCTGAAGGTCCGCCGGGTACTCCAGGGCCTCCTCTTCGGCATCGAGGTCCAGGAAGAGCACCTCTTCTTCACCTTGAGTTGCCCAGGGAGCTTCTTCCCGGCCGGCTGACATGGCTTCTTCCCGGCCGGCTGCCATGAACTCGAGGGCCTCGCCGGCAGCAGGCTCCACCCGCAGACCAAGGATCTTCTCGAGCCAGGCCAACCCATCGGCGTCGGAGGTCGCACGGTAGTGCTCCTCGAGGGGCCTGGCGAGCTCGCGCGCCCGGTCCAGCTGCCCGTCGTCGTAGAGTATGCGCACGAGCTCCCGCCGGGCATTGTGGAACTCCGGGAAGTTCATCAGCACTTCTTCGAGGTGCCTGACCGCCTTGTCCACGAGACCGTACTTCGCGAAGACCCGCGCCTCACCGAGACGTTCCTCCGGATCGATGGTCCCAACGCGGGGCGGAGGGACAAGCGGGACGGAGTCCGCAGGGGCGGGATGTGCCGCTGCCGGCGCTGCCCCGGGCACCTGTTCCCGGGATGACAGCTCCAGGAGACGCCGTCTGAACGTCGTATTCTCGGGATCGAGATCGGCAAGCTCCATGTAGAGGGCTTGAGCGGCGTCGAGCCGCCCCTCGGTGTAATGGAGATCGGCAAGCTCGCCCTTGATTTCCACGATCTTGTCGCGCTGGCCGGTCGGCTCGAAGGCGCGCAGCGCCCAGATCAGGACCTTGAGATCCCTGGGCAAGGCTTGGCGAAGCTCGTCGGCCAGCTCCTGGGCGAGACGGAGGTCTCCCCGCCGCAATGCCGACTCGAGAATCGGCTCGAGAACGTCTCGAGCCCTTTCCGCATCCCCGGCCTCGATCAGCTTCCAGCCGACCAGCCGGCGGAGCTCGACGTTGTCGGGATCCGACTGGAGAAGGTTCTCGGCCACGTCCAGAGGCATGTCCGCCGGGCTGCCCTCTCCCATGGCGAGCCGCACCTTGAGGGCTTTGAGGTCGGCATCGTTCGGAGACAGGGCAAGCCCTTTCTCGAGGAGCTCCTCCGCCCGTTCCCGCTTCCCCATATCCATCAGCTTGGTGCAGATGGGCACGAGGAAATCACCCCGCGGCGGCTTGAAATCGAGAATGTGCTGGGCCAGCTTTTCCGCATCGTCGATCCGGTCACGCTCCAACAGGACCCGGATCAGCTGACCGAAGGCCTCGAGGCCCTCGTCGTACTCCCCGGCCTCCATCAGCATGTCGGCCAGGCGGAGCTGCACCACGTGGTTGCCCGGATCGACGTCGGCCAGCTTCCGCTGGATTCTCAGCGCATTCTCACGATCGCCGTTCTTGGCATACCAGTCCGCCAGGATCTGGTACTGGTTCTTGGCTTCACCGGTCAGTGACAGCTCGAGGTAAAGCTCCGCCAGACGTTCGAAGATGTCGAGACGCTGGGGCGCCATGCGGTTGATCTTCTTGAGAACGGCGATGGCCTTCTTCAAGAAGCCGTCTTGAACGAAAAAATCGGCGATCCGCTCGTAGAGCTCGACGGCCTTGTCGATCTGGCCGACCTTGCCGTAGAGATCTCCGACCCTGTTGATGGTGGTGACGTCGTTGGGGTTGGCGTTCAGAAGCTTCTCGTACTTCCGGATGGCAGCCTCCAGCTTGCCCTTCTGAACAAGCTTCTCGGCTTCCCGCAGGACCTTATCCCGACTGATGGCCATCCGAGCCGTCCCCTTCCTGATCCGCCTTTCCCGACGCCTCCCCCCGCCAGCCGGTGATCTGGGGCATTCGGGATCGGGCCATCATTCACCCTCTTCCACGTGCACCGGCCTTCGATGCCGTACCTTCCGACCCGCCGTATTCCACCCCAGATCGCCGCCCCCGACGGGCGACGCGGGAGTCGCGCAGGTATGTGACCTGCTCTCAGCTCATGGTAGCACAGGCCTCCATGAGAAGCTGCGCCGATGAAGGAAGGAGGAGCCGGAGACGGACAGGGCCAGCCGGTGCTCCCGAGTGCCATAACCCTTGTTCTTACACCACATCCACTGTGGGTATGAGGTGGCCAGCCGCGTCATCAGACCATCCCTGTGGACCTTGGCGACAATGGAGGCCGAGGCGACGGAAAAGTACCGGCCGTCGGCCCGGACCTCGCTGAGCACCCGCAACCCGTCTGGGGCGCGGAACTCAACGGCGTCCACGATGGCGACTCCTCCCGGCTTCGCCAGCTCTTCCACGGCGCTCTCCATGGCCAGGCGGGTCGCCACGGCGATCCCGACACGGTCGATGGCCTCCGGCCAGACCTCGACGATCACCCATCCATGACAGTGCTGCCGGACCCATCCGCTCGTCCTCTGCCGGGCGAGGGCCGTCATCCCCTTGGAGTCCTGGATCTCGGGATTGCGCGGAATCCTCGTCCAGGCGACGGCGGACACAACGACGGGGCCCGCCAGGGAGCCCCGTCCCACCTCGTCCACTCCGATGATCTGGGACGCCTCCCGGAGCAGCTTCCGGTCGGCGTGGCCCAAGGCCGTCTTCACGACTTGCGCGCGGCCTCGCGAATCCGGGCTGCCTTCCCGCGCAGGTCGCGGATGTAGTAGAGCTTGGCGCGCCGGACACGACCGCGGCGGGTCACCTCGATCTTCGCAACATTCGGCGAGTGGAGAGGAAAGGTCCGCTCCACACCGATGCCCGAGGAGATCTTGCGAACCGTGAAGGTCTCCGTGATGCCCCCATGCTTGCGACCGATGACCAGCCCCTCGAAGGCCTGGATGCGCTCCTTGTTTCCTTCTTTGAGCCGAACGTGCACCTTGACGCTGTCACCGGGCCGGAAGTCCGGGATATCATTCCGCAGCTGCTCCTGTGTCACTTCTTGAAGAATGTCCATGATCCTGCCTCCCGTGGATACGGGCACACCTAGCACGGTGCCCGGGGCCGCGAAGTATACACAGCGCCAGGGTTCTCGGCAAGTGACCGGGGGGCGGCGGGCGACGCGGCGATCCCGCGGGCTGAGCAGGCCGCTGGGAGAAGACGGGAAGCGGACCAAGGTCTGCCCTCCTGCCTCAGGCGACAGGTACCCCCATCCGGGATTGCTTCGTTGTTTCGCTCCTCGTAATGGCGGGGCGGGTGTCACGCCCCCCGCCGTGTCACTCCTCCCCTTCCGGCATGGGGGTGCCGGCCACGTGAAGGCGACCCTGCCAGGGGACCACGACGACCCTCCCGAAACGATCCAGATCGGCGTCGGCGGGCCAGGGCTTCCCGTCCGCCTTCCGGAAGAGGCGGAAGCCGAAGGGAACCTCGGCCTCGTCCGGCGCCAGCCAATCGGGAACGACGAGATCCCACCGCTCCTCGTCCTCGGGGACGATCCGGCACTCGACCTCGTCCTCGGCCAGGTCGCCGATCCACTGGGAATCATCGACCGTGTTGGCGGCCTCCTCCAGGTACTCCGAGAGGACCTCTTCTGTGAAGCTCCGCACCAGCTCGTGGTCCTCCGAGCCCTGGACCTCGGCAATGATCAGGAGGCGGTACACGCCCTCCTCCGTCTCATCGCCGCAGGTGAAATCCACCGAGAAAACCGCTTCCGGGTCATCGGTCTCCACGTCGAAGGATGCGCCGTGCAACAAATCCCGGACCAGCAACCCCTGGAGGACGTCCTCCCGCACCTCGAGCGGAATGTCCAGGGCCATCGTCTCTTCCCACGCTTCCATTGTGTTCTCCCTTCCAAGGAACGGGGGCGCCGCGTCCGCCCGCCCACATCTCACAGTACGCGTTCACCGAGGAACGCTTCGCTCCCACCCTCCCAGGCCTTGGCCGCCATGACGGCCACCATGAAGATCAGGTACGAGATCGCTCCCACCAGGATGGCGAGAACGGGCGATGCGGCCAGCGTGTCGTAGCTTCCATGAAGCAGGGCCGCCAGCATCAAGCCGGGTCCGGCGATGGCGAAGGCCCTGCCCAGGCGGAATGGACCGCTGACGTGGACCAATCCGAGGTTGAATGCGACCAGTCCGGCCCATACCGAGTGGAGGAAGGGCGTCATCAGGAGCCTCGAGAGGACGACATCCGGCTGCGTGAAGGTCATGCCGAAGATCCGGGCGCCGAACTGTTCGGAGTACATGATGTTCTCGAAACCGGCAAAGGCCAGGCCCGAGGCGACTCCCAGGAGCAATGCGGCCTGGAGACTCAGCCTCCTCCCCTGCCGGGAGGCGATCCAGAGCAGGATGAACACCGGCAGGGCCTTGGTCATCTCCTCCGTCACCCCCACCCCCAGGACGAAGCCCAGCCAGCGGAAGGGCAGGAACGGGACCTGGATCAACGAGTAGAGGGGGCTGAGAAGGTACCGCATGAGGGGGAGGAACATCCCCAGGCCAAAGAAGATGACGAGAACGATGACGAGGAAGACGTCGGCGGAACGGCCCCCGTGCAGGTTGAGCCGGAACAGCCGGACAAAGATGAAAAACCAGAGAAAGGCGAAGTAGAGGATCATTCCCTGTGCCGACTGGAATCCGAAGGCGGCCAGGAGCAGGGGCATCATGGCGACGACGAGCACGACCCAGAAGACCTGGGATTGCAGCACACGCTGGATCGTCAGGGGATCCAGCCGGAGCACCGCGCCCAGCCCCTCTTCCTCGACGGCCCGCCGCCGGAGCTCCGCCTTCAGCCGGGCCACCTGACGCTCGTACTCCTCGGGGCTGATCATCCCCGTGCGGAGCAGCCGTTCGTATTCCTGAAGCATCTCGTCGGGGTTCATTCTCGGGATACCGTACCACAAGAGTGCCCGTCTTTCCTCCCGGGACGCTCCCCGGCCTCCAGGGCACGAACGGCCGCCCAGAACAGCTGGCGCCGCACGAGGCGTTCGTCCCGGCCCAGGGAGGCCAGGGCACGGCGAACGGCGTCCCTTCTGGTGCCGGTTTCCTCCAGGGGACAGCGGGCCGGGACCACGGGGAGGGCGCAGAGGCGGGCCATCCGCCCGATCTCCCGCCGGCGAATCTCGAACAGGGGCCGCACGACGGTCACGGCGCCGCCGAAGTAGCTGCGCCGCGGCGGCATCGCCTCCGGCGTACCGGTGAAGAACAGGCTCATGAGCCAGGTCTCCACCACGTCGTCGGCGTGGTGGCCCAGGGCCAGATACCGCACCCCTTCGGCGTCCGCCGCTTCCAGCAGCGTTCTGCGCCGGATTCGCGCACACCGGAAGCACGATTCCGGCGCCGACTCGCCGGCATCGAAGCGCGGGGGTACGGTTCGCAGGGGGATCCCGGCACGCTCCAGCCAGCGGCGGGTTTCCGCGGGGAGGCCCTCCGTCACGCCGCGTCCATCCAAGGCCACGTGGAAGGCGATCAGCTCGAAGCCGTCCCGAATGGTGGCCGCCACCCGGAGCAGGAGCTCGGTCATGACGAGGCTATCGGCACCTCCCGAAACGGCCACGCCAAGGGTCTCGCCACCGGAAAGCAGATCCCAGCGCCGGCAGGTCCGGCGCACCTTCCCCGCCAGCCGGCCCGCCGCCTTCTGACAGCGGAGCGCGTCGTCATCGGTTGTCATCACGCTGGCGGCGCCGGGACTTGGGCGCGAAGATCCAGGCGATCAGTATCCCCAGGATGTAGAGGAGGATCATGGGGACGGCAAAGACCGTCTGCGTCGCCACGTCCGGCGTCGGGGTGATGACGGCCGCAAGGACGAAGATCAGGAGGATCGCCCACCGGAACCATCGAAGCAACTGACCGGCGGTCACCAGGCCCAGCCGGGCGAGGAAGAAGATCAGGATCGGAAGCTCGAAGACCAGCCCAAGGCCCAGGAGGATCTTGGACAACATGGAGAAATACTCCTGGATGGTGATCACCTGACGGAAGTCCTTGCCGACGGTCAACAGGAACTTGACCACCATGGGGAACGCCACCCTGTACCCGAAGTAACCTCCCGACACGAAGAACAAGGTCGTGAAGATGATGAAGGGGACGGCCAGCCGGCGCTCATGGCGGTACAGCCCCGGCTTGATGAAGAGCCAGAGTTGCAGCAGCACGTAGGGCGAGGCCAGGAAGATACCGGCGAGCAGCGCCACCTTGATGTACAGCATGAAGGGATCGACCAGGCCCGTGAAGGCCAGCTTCTCGCCCTTGGGCAGGTACCGGAGGATGGGCAGCTCCAGCCAGTGGAAGATGGTGGGAGCGAGGTACCAGCATGCCAGGAAGGCCAGGAAGATGGCCGCGATGCTGCGGAGGAGGCGTTGACGGAGCTCTTCCAGGTGCTCGATCAGCGTCAGCCTCGGCAGCTCCTCCTCGGCGGCGGCTTCACCACTCTCGATTCGCGGCGCTTCCGAACTCACGCCCCACCGCTCTCCTTCTCGGAGGAGCCGGGCTCCTTCGCAGCGGAATCCACCGGCTCGTCGCCGCCGGCCCTTGCCGATTCTCCTGTCGCAGCCGAGCCCGGCCCGCCGGAGGTCTCGGCCTCCTTGTCGATGCCCAGGGGCTCGGTCACCTTCCGGAGGTCCTTCTCCACTTGCCGGATTTCCTCGGCGGCCACCTCTTCCTCGACGGTTCTCTTGAACTCGTTGGAAGCTCGCCGGAATTCACCGAGAGCTCGCCCGAGGGATTTTCCGATCTTGGGCAACTGGCGCGGTCCGAAGAGGATCAGCGCGATGACGAAGATGAACATCAGCTCGGGGAATCCGAGGGAACCAAACACATCGTCCTCCAGCGGGCAGTATAGCTCACAAGGGGGCCCGTGAATGATCGAGCCTGGATTATTCGTGAGTCCTCTGCTGGAAGACGCGATGCACAACGGCCGGCCGCGCCGGCTCGTTTGCTCGCTCGACGTGCCCCAAGCACGCCTTTCCTCACGAATCTCGCGAGAGTACGACCATGCACCCCCCTCACTCCTTTCACCACGAAACCTCGTGGATGAAGCAGGTCCGCCGGAAACCGGGTTACACTGAATTCGCGAAACCCAGGCCCCCATGGTCCGGATTCGCTCCGACGCGCCAGGAGGTTCGCTCGATGCCCAGACGTCCGCCGCTGTTTGCCATCGCCGTCCTTGCGGTTGTCGCTTTCGGTGCCGCGGCCGGAGCCATCTTCGGTCAACGCACCGCACCCGCCGACGAGCACGACATCGTCATCCGGGCTGGAAAGATCGCCGGCATCGTACTGGACTGGCTTCCCGAGGAAGAGAGACCCGAGGATCTGGTCTACGACGGAATCGACGGGATGCTCGAAAAACTCGATCCACACTCGAACTTTCTCCGGCCCAAGGCGTTCCAGAAGATGCGCGAGCGGAACCAAGGTTCCTTTTTCGGCATCGGCGTCATCATCTCGCGCCGGGCCGGCAAGGTGACCGTCATCGCGCCCATCGCCGGGACGCCGGCCGCTCGCAAGGGTCTTCGGGCCGGTGACGTCATCTCCTCCATCGAGGGGGAGAGCACGGAAGAGCTGAGCCTCGACGAGGTGGTCGATCGTATTCGGGGGCCCGAGGGCACGGTGGTGCACCTGGAGATCACCCGTCCGGGAATGGAAGAGCCGCTCGAGATCTCCATCACCAGGGGCCGGATTCCGACGAACTCCGTGCGCTACGCCTTCATGCTCCGGCCCGGTGTCGGCTATCTGCGCCTGACCGAGTTCTCGGGAACGAGCACGCGAGAGGTCCGCCGACATATCCAGGAGCTCATGGCCCAGGGGGCGACCTCCATGGTCCTGGACCTCCGGGACAACCCGGGCGGTTCCCTGGACGCCGCCGTCGGTGTCTCCGATACCTTCCTGGCTCCGGGGCAGCTGATCGTCTCCACCCGCGGCCGGACCAAGGACAGCATTTCCTCCTTCGAGGCACCTGGGAAGGGCTTCCGCTTCGACGGCCCCCTGGTCATCCTGGTCAACACCGGCTCCGCGTCGGCGTCCGAAATCGTCTCGGGCGCCGTCCAGGACCACGACCGTGGGCTGATCGTCGGCGAAGTCACCTGGGGCAAGGGCCTCGTCCAGACGGTCTTCACCGTCCGGGACGCCGGTCTGGCCCTGACCACGGCGCGGTACTACACCCCCTCCGGGCGGTGCATCCAGCGGGATTACCACTCGTTCATCGACTACATCACCCACCGAAACGGCAACGAGGAGGACAGTCCGGCGGACTACCATACCGACGGGGGGCGTCCTCTCAAGGGCGGCGGCGGCATCACGCCGGACGTCAAGGTCGAGGCCCGGAAGCTCTCCGAGCCGGTGGCGCGGCTCTACGGCCAGTCGGCCTTCTTCCGCTTCGCCGTCGAGCTCCTGGCGGGAACCCCCGAGGAGAAGCAGCGGGAAATGGCCACCTCCTTCGTGGTCGATCAGGAAGTCCGCGACCGCTTCCTCCGGTTTGTCCGCGCCGAGAAGCTCCTCGACGAGAAATACATATCCCAGCTCTTCGAGGATCCGCAGTCCGTCGCAGACATGGACCGGGCCATTCAGATCGAGGTCCTCAACTCCGCCGTGGGTTTGGAGGCCGGATACCGCGTTGCCATCCGGGGTGACAACCAGATCAAGACTGCCCTCGAACACCTGCCGGACGCCGAGAAGATGTGGGAATCGTGGCACGCCGCACATCCTGGAGGATGACAGCGGGTGCGGCACAGGCCGTACCCACTGTCACTCCGGCGGGTCGTCCCAGAGCAGCGTTACGGGGCCGTGGTTGACGAGCTCGACCTCCATCATGGCGCCGAAACGGCCGGTCTCCACGGGGACGCCGCTGTTCCGCAGCTCGCCGACGAAACGCTCGAACAGCGGCTCCGCCTCCGGGCCCGGCATGGCGCCGTCGAAGCTCGGACGCCGTCCCCGGCGGATCGATCCGGCGATGGTGAACTGGGAAACGGCCAGCACGGCCCCTCCCACCTCCTGGAGGCTCCGATTGAGGCGGCCCTGGTCATCCTCGAAGGCCCGAAGGGAGGCAACCTTGGCCGCAGCGCGGCCGACCTGAATCTCGGTGTCCCCCTTCTCCAGACCCACGAGCACCAGGTAGCCCGCCCCGATGCGGGCGATGCTCGCTCCGTCCACGCGGACCTCCGCCCGGCTGACCCTCTGGATGACCATCTTCATGGCTCACGCTCCGTTTCGAGAGGCGACGGCCTGGCGGAGGATCCTCAGCTCGCGGCCTCCAAGGATCCAGCCGGCCGCAAGATAGACGGCGCCGCCAGCCGCCAGCACGGCGGCCACCCGAACCGCGCCTCCCAGTGATGTGGTTTCCACCCCGGTTACAACGGGGCGGAGCAATACGAGCACACCGACCAGCGTTGCAGCCGCCGCCAGCTGCCGCGCCGCCGAAAGCACCAGGCCGCCCCACCGTCCCATGCCATACCGGTAGGAATAGAGGCCCGTCAGGAAGGCGGCGTAGGCCAGCATGGCGATGGTGTTGGCCAGCCCGATGCCGGGTGTTCCCCAGGGGCCAGCCATGGCGGCGCAACCCGCCGTGAACGCGATCAGCAGGACGACGCTCCCCCACATGGGGGTCCTGGTGTCACGGTGAGCGAAGAAGGCGTTGGCCATGACCTTGGCGTGGCCAATGCCGATCAATCCGAAGGCGTAGGCGCCAAGGGTGGCGCCCGTCACCGTCACGTCGTGGGCGTCGAAGCGTCCTCCGCCGAAGAGGAGCCCGACAATGGGGCGGGACATGAAGGCCATGATGGCCGCGGCCGGGATGGTGACGAAGCTGACAAGGGAGATGGTCTGCCGGAGGGTCTCCCCCGCCTTGCCCGTATCCTCGGCCAGATGACGGGAGAGGGTCGGCAGAAGCACCGTGGTCAGCTGGACGACGACCGTCCCGAAGGCCAGCTCCGTGATCCGGTAGGCGGCGAAGGTATAGACCACACCACCGTCCCCCGTCAGGGAGGCAAAGAAGTTGGAAACCAGCTGGTTGAGCTGGTAGATCCCGAGCATGGGGATACCCGGGATCATCAACAACAGGACCTTCCGGACCTCCGGGCTGGTGGCGGCCCGCCAGGCCGGGCGGAGGCTGTAACCCAGCCGCCGGACGGACCGCGCCTGCACGGCAAACTGGAGAAGCCCGCCCAGGAGCACTGCGCCGGCCAGCCAGAACACCGGCCTGGCCGAGTGCCGCACGAAGGACCAGGCGATTCCTGCCACCGAGAGGTTGTAGAGGATCGGCGCCGCAGCCGGAAGGACGAAGCGGTCATGGCTGTTGAGCACCCCCTGGCAGAGGGCGGCCAGGGAGACCAGGATCAGGTAGGGAAAGACCAGGCGGTTGAGGAGGATCGTCAGGGCCATCTTGCCCGGCGTGGCGGCGAAACCCGGCGCAAAGAGCTTCACCAGCAGGGGCGACGCCAGGATACCCCCCGCAACGACCGCCGAGAGGATCAACAGCAGGGCGGCGAGCACCCCCTGCACGAGCTCCCTGGCCTTTCGGGCCTCGGCACCGGAGGCGCGGAGCTGGGCCAGGCTGGGGATGAAAGCGGCGTGGAGGGCGCCCTCGCCGAGGAGGGCGCGGAAGGTGCTCGGGATGCGCGTCGCCGTGATGAAGGCGTCGTACACGATTCCCGCGCCCAGGACGTAGGAGAGGGTCTTGTCCCGAAGGTAGCCGGTGACGCGGCTCAGGAGGGTGACGGCCACCATGCGGGAGGCGTGCCGCACCATCCCCGTGGCGGCCGCTTCGCCCCCTCCCGCCGTACCGTCCACGCCACCGGTCCCCGGACTCTCCTCCTCGCGTACCACGCCCCCAGGGTACCATCGGCGCTCCCGTGGAGGACGGCCCCGGGCTCTCCCATACAACCGCATCCCCCGAAGCGGTTTTATGGTACATTGGGCACCCATCCACCACTGGAGGATTCCAGAGGATTCCAGGAGGCAATATGGGTATCAACAAGGTCATTCTGGTCGGAAACGTTGGACGCGATCCGGAAACCAGGGCCATTCCAAGCGGAACGACCCTGTGCAAGTTCAGCGTCGCCACCTCCGAACCCCGGTTCAAGGACCGCGAGACGGGAGAACCCCACACGGAGTGGCACAACATCGTCGCCTGGGGAAAGCTGGGCGATTTCTGCTCCAACTACCTCAGCCGGGGGCGCCAGGTCTACATCGAAGGGCGCATCCGGACGAGAACCTACGAGCAGGACGGACAGAAGAAGTACTTCACGGAGATCCACGCCGACGTGGTGGAGCTGCTCGGACGGCGTGACGACCGCGCCGGCGGCGGCGGACCGGGACCGGCCGGCGATTCCTCGGGCGGGCCCGGCGGGTCATTCCCCGCCGACAACGACGACGTCCCCTTCTGATCCCGATCCAGCGGATCCAACACCGACCGCCCCGGCGCCCGCCGGGGCGTTTTCGTTGAGAGACGGAGACGGGAGGGAGGTTCGCCTTCGTTGAAGGCGGCAGAGCGTTTTCCCAGAACCGTTGCCTGTCCAGGCCGAGACCGGCTTTCTCCTGCCTGCCATCGCGACCGAAGCGCCCCGGCGGGGCGCGAAGCGGTGGGATCTCCTCCGCATGTTCAGGGATGGGTGCTCTTTGGGATTGCCGGTTCCACTCCCTCATCTCCCCTCTCCCCTCTCTCTCCACCTCCCATTCCTTCGGTCCGTATCAATCCGTGGCACTCTGGCCTTGCCCTGTTTCAGTGGACAGTTGACTTTGGAAGATCATGCTGCCTCTT
>CAZXNA010000056.1:0-19369 GCA_964641295.1 uncultured Thermoanaerobaculia bacterium | reverse complement strand
GGATCCCACGGATGAGGAGAGTGAGGGTTTCCATGCCGAAACACTCAACCGTGACCTGGCTGATGGTCCTTGCACTGGGAGTCGCCCTTTCCACCTCCGCCCAACTTGTCCCGGTGCAGGCCCTGTCCATCGGCGATGGGCTCCCCCAGTCCCAGGTCACGGCATTGATCCGGGACCCGCAGGGCTACCTGTGGGTCGGCACGCGGGGAGGCCTCTCCAGGTACAACGGTGACGACTTCACGACCTTCACCGTGCGCGACGGGCTTCCGGCCAACCGTATCCACGAGCTGATGATTGATTCCCGCGGGAGGCTGTGGATCGGTACGGGTGGAGGGCTCGCCGTGGTGGAGGACCATGCCATCCGGACCATCGGCCTCCCCGAGCTCCGCGGGGAATGGTGTGGCGCGGCTCTCGAGGGAGAGGGCGGGACCATCGTGGTCGGCACCGAGCACGGTGTCCGGCTGATCTCTCCCACCGGCGACGCGACGATTCCTCCGCCCCAGCAGCTTCCCAAGGCGTTCGTCCCGGCGCTGGCCCGGTACAACGGCGGCATTCTCGTGGCATACCAGGACCGGATCGTGTTCTGGACTGAAGACGGGAAAATCCAGGAGCTCCCGGCTCCCCCTCCTGGCTGGTCGGCGCTCCACGCACTGGCGGTGCATCGGGGGGAGATCTGGGCCGGTGGCGGGGCCGACGGACTGTGGAGACGCCGCGATGGCTCCTGGGACGAGGTGCTCTTTGAGGGCGAGAGAATCGAGGATGTTTGGCGCCTCCAGTCCGACCCTTCGGGAACGATAATCGTTGCCTCCAACGGTGGCGGACTGTATTTCTTCGGAGGCGGAATCGCACGCGGAGGAGCCATCCATCTGGACCGGTCCACGGGCCTTCCATCCGATGTGGTCAACTGTGCGTTCCGTGATGCCGAAGACAACCTCTGGGTCGGGACGGACATCGGTGGTCTCGTTCGTCTCGGGGGAGCGGCGTTCCTCACCGTCACGAAACACGACGGCCTGCCGGATTCCTGCGTTTTCGGCATGAAACGGACGCCGGAGGGAATCTGGGTTGGCACCCTGGCCGGTGCCGCTCTCCTGGCACCCGGCCGCAGACCTCACGTTGTCCGTACGATCGAGCCCGCGGACGGCCTCTCCCACCCGGTCGTGTGGAACGTCGCCGCAACGCCGGACGGCGCCACGTGGTTCCTGACGAACCTCGGGATCGACCGGCTCACACGGGGGGCCTCGAGGGTCCATCCCCTCAAGAACAACGCCCTTCCCGAGAACGTCTTCGATATGCTCGTCACGTCAGACGGCCGTCTCTGGGTCGGTGGCCGCTCTCCGAGGCACGGTCTCGCCGTTCGGGACGCCAACGGCAGCTGGCACGCCATCGCCCGGACCTTCCGCAATGAGCCCGTGCAGTTCGTCCGCTGCCTGGCGCGCCGCAATGCGGGTGGCGTGTGGGCCAGCCTCGGCAACCGCATTGGCTATTCCGAGGGGAAGACGGTACATCTCCTGGAGGAAGCTCCTCCCCTGCCGGGACGTTCCTGGATCATGGTCCTCCTGGAAGATGGGAGGGGCCGTTTGTGGGCCGGGAACGACACGGGACTCGCCGTGCGCTCCCCCGCTGGGAAGTGGTCGCTCATGGAAATTCCGGACCTTGCAGGCGCCTCCCAGGTCTTCTCCCTGGCGGAGGACTCGGAGGGCGGCATCTGGGTGGGAACGAGCCGGGGCGTCCTTCGGATCGCACCGGACGGCTCCACCCGCCTCCTGACGCCCGAGGACGGGCTCGCCGCCTTCGAGGCCAACGAGCACGGACTGTTCGGAGACCGGGACGGCGTCGTCTGGATCGGGACCATCGGAGGGCTCTCCCGTTACGATCCTTCCCGGGACCACCCGCGGCGCGAAGCCCCCCCGCTGGTGGTGGAGAGTGCGAGCCTTCCGGAACGCACTGTCCCCTTCCCCACGGAGCTCCACCTCAGGTGGCGCGAGCGGAACGTGAGCTTCAAGGTCGCCATTCTCGCCCTTCGTGACCACCCTCGTTGCGGTTACCGGGCCCGGATGGAGGGTGTGGACGAAGGCTGGCTTCCCGTCAGGTCACCGAGGCAGGAGCTGCGGTACACGAACCTGCCCGCCGGTTCCACACGTCTCGTGCTCCAGCCCGTCAGCGCTGCCGGGATTCCCGGCGCCGAGGTGGTCGTTCCCATCACCGTCACGGCGCCCATCTGGGCCACGGGCTGGTTCCAGGCCACGGTGTTGTTCCTCCTGGGCCTCGCCGCACTGGCCGGCCACCGGTGGCGCATGGCCTGGCTCCGCCGGCGTGCTCGAGAGCTGGAGGCCGAGGTGGACGCACGGACCGAGGAGCTGAAGGAACTGGCCAACCGGCTGGAATTCCTGGCCAACCACGACATCCTCACGGGTCTGCCCAACCGCCGCCTGATCTGGAGCGAGCTGGAAGAGGCCCTCCGTCCCCGGGGAGGAGCCCAGCGCCGCTGCGGCGTTCTCCTCCTCGATCTCGATCGCTTCAAGGAGGTCAACGACACCTTCGGCCACTCCGAGGGAGACCGGGTGCTCCGGGAGGTGGCCAGGCTCCTGCGCGATTCCATCCGCCCCGGCGACATGGTGGGCCGCTTCGGCGGTGACGAGTTCCTCGTGGTCCTGCCGGGCGCCGACCGGGAGGCGGTGGAGGCGGTGGCGCAGCGCGTCGGGGGGATCTCGGTGCGATCCGGAAAAGGCGAGGGAGCCGTTCTCGTGACGATCTCCGCCGGGGCCGTGGCCGTCCGCGGTGGCGGCAACCCCATCGACCCCCGGGCCGTCCTGCTCCGGGCCGACGACCTGGCCTACCGGGTCAAGAAACGCGGCCGCGCGGGTTGGGAGCTCGAGGAGGTCGAGGGCCCATCGGAAACGGGCTGACGGCCGCACGCACCCGCCCAGCCCCGGGATCGCCATGCGGACGAAGGTGCCGGGGACACCCCCAACCAGCACCGGTCATCATCCATCCGCTGCGGGACGGGATGCTCCGCACCTGGGGGCAATCCCTCCATTCGCTCGCTCATGGTCCACGCCGCCCGCAGCGGGGCTTCCCCGGTCGGAGGATCCGGTGCGAGGATCCCCCAAGGTGATCGGGAGCCGGTCACACTCCCGCGCCACGTCACCGTCGGTCGGCAGGGTGAAGCCGCCGGCGCCGATGGCCATGGTCGAGCCCTTGCCGCCCGTGCCGTGGAGCGCTCACCATTCCTCCAGCATCTCCAGGAGTCCGTCCTTCTCCGGCGGAGCGTGCCGCCGGAGCACGTCGATGATCGCGTTCTTGAGCTTGCGCGATCCCGGCTCGTTGATGGTGATGGTCTCTTCCAGCCCTTCGAGGTCCAGGACCTTCTGAAGTCCCCGGAAGTCCATGACCGAGAACGAGAACGGGTTCTTCTGCTCGCGCAGCCGGACGCGCTCCAGGCCGTCCCACGGGATGCTCACAAAACCCAGTGCGCCGCGGGACGTGATCCGCTCGCCGTCCACCTCGATTCGTTGTGCCGAGAGGCTGGCGAGCCACAAGGTCAACAACGGCCAGACGATGACCAGGCCCGGGACGGACACGAAGTGGAGCCCGGTGATCGCCTGGCTTCGCGGCCACTCGGGCTCGAGCCCGATCAGTGACGGCTGGCCGAGCAGGCCCACCCACACGGTGTCGAGAGCCACGCCGACGAGGAACACGCCGGCGGCGAGGCCCACGAGATCGCAGAAGACAACGAACCAGGTGGGGGCAACGGGGATGCCCGGTCTCGCCGAGGCGATGCGGTATCCCCCGGCGGCCACGACGAGGCCGAGGAGCAGGGCGGCCGCGCCGGCCGCCACGGCCGCCCTCCGGAGCCAGGGTGCGTCCAGCTTCCACGGCATCGCCTTCTCCACGACCGTCCCCCGGAACAACCTGTCCAGGACGACGAAGGATGGTCCGCCGCCACGCGGTTCCACCTCGCGCCGCAGGAACCGCCGCCACCGGCGTGCCGGGATCCGCCCCTCGCTCCCGGAGGGGACCGGTCCGGCGGCCAGCCGTTCCAGCTCCGCCCTCACTCCGGGGTAGCCCTGGAGGTCCCGGGCCTCGAGACGTGTCATCGGGCTCCAATCCCGGTTGTCGTAGGCGCCCAGCCTGGCCACCTCGAAGCACACGAGGGGGCCGTCGGATGCCGAGTCCTCACTCCGGACACTCTCGATCCGGTACAGGCCATCGCGAAAGGCGTAGACCAGTCCCACCGGCTCCGCGACCGCCGCCTCCCCGAGAAAGGCGGACCATTCGGCCGGGGGTACACAGCGGGAACCGGACGCGCCCTGCAAGCCGAGAATGGTCTCACGGAGCTCGGGACGCCCGGCGAGACCCTCGTAGCTCAGCTTCACGAAGGACCCACCGAAGCGGGTCCGGGCCGCCTCCTCCGTGAAGGGCGCCGGCTGGGCCTCGAGGCGGACCACATCCTCCGGTCGCTCGCCCCCCAGGCCTTCCGGAAACGGCAGGAGGATCAGGGCGACACCGAGCGACACCAGCAACATCGCCCCGAACTTGCGCGGCCATATCATCCGAAGTACCTCGGGTAGCTAGGGGAAGGCATCCCACGGCCAATATACACGACAGCCCCCACCCATCGCCGCCGGCCAGTTCGAGCCGTCACGGCGCACCCCGGCCGGCCCGACCCCTCGACACGGCGCCGGGAGCATCCTCAGGTCCCTGCCGCCCCTCCCCTCCACCGGAAATGGTGGAGTATCCGCCAGCGATGCAGGCAGTCGTCTTCGCTGGGGTGACCGGTGAACGGGCCACGGCGGGGAAAGTGGTGAAAGACCAGGGGACGCCCGAGCGGCGCCGAGCGGTCCGATAGGATGCCGATGTGGTCGGAGATGCCGCGCCGTTTGAGGTCCCAGACCACGATGTCGCCGGGCTGCCATCGACCGTCCACCGGGAGCGTCTCGGCGTACCGGGAGAAGAAGACCACCAGGTTCCGGACCCGGCGGTGGTCGATACTGGGGTCGGGACGGGAGATCCTGTACGCCGCCGGCCGGCTTTGCACATCCTCGTGGACCAGCACCTGCAGGTCCACGCCTGCCGTGCGGAACGAACGGATCACCACGTCCGTGCACACCCCCCGCCGCCAACCGGGATCGCCGCCGGGGTAGGCCAAGGGGACGTAGGCCGGGTCGTACAACGGGGCACGGCGAACGCAGTCCCGTGCCCCCGCCAGCACGGCCGCCACGAACCCGTCTCCCACCCCCTGGGCCAGGACGAACGTCCCACAGAGGACCGTTCCCACGGCGACCGCTGCGGCGGCGAGGCCGTGTCGCCGAAAGACGGTGAGAACCGGGTTCCCGATCAGTCGCCGCGAGCCAGCCACCTCGACACCTCCCATCGTGCCCTACTGAACGATTGTAGAGGCCCCGCGTCCTGAATCTTCCTGCACGGTCCGCGGACCGTCCGCCGAAGGCCGGTTCCCGTGAAAGAACGGAGCGCGTGATCTCGCCGGGCCCCTACACGATCCGTTCACGGATGCGGGCGGAGACGACGTCCATCAGCCAGACGGTGATGGCGATGAGGAGTACGAGGGTTCCAACCTCGCCCCATTCGCCAAGGTCCACCCTGGGCTTGAGGATGTAGCCGATGCCACCTCCGCCGACGAAGCCGATGATGGTGGACATGCGGACGTTGATGTCCCACCGGTAGATGGTGAAGGAGAGGAAGGGCGGGATGACCTGGGGAACGACGCCGTAGCGGATCACCTGGAGGGTGCTGGCGCCCGTTGCCGTGATGGCCTCCACGGGTCCCGGGTCGATGCTCTCGATCTGCTCGGAGTACAGCTTGGTCAGGGCGGCCACGGAATGGACCCAGAGGGCCAGGACGCCGGCGAAGGGTCCGATGCCGACCCAGGAGATGAAGATCAGTGCCCAGACCAGGGGCTCGACGGCCCGGACGAGGTTCATGGCGGTGCGCGTGGCGGTGTAGAGGAAACGGGACAGGGCGCTGCCCCTCGTCAGGTTCCGGGCGGCCAGGAAGGAGATGGCGAATGCTGCGGGGATGGCGAAAGCCGTGGCCATGAATGCCAGGAAGATCGTCTGCACCAGCAGCAGAACGCCCTGGTGGAGGACGGCCCCCGAGGGGTGGAGGAGCCCGCGGACGATGTCCGAAGCCTTGGAGAATTTTGTCAGGAAGGTCGGCAGGTCCACCTCGGTGATCAGCCAGCCGGTGAAGAAGGTCAGCTCGATGAAGAGGATGGTGAACCAGCCGCGAAGCGTGTACCCCCAGGGAATGTCCCGCTCGCGTTCGGGCACGCCCCGAACGAGGGCCCGGCCGGGCGAAGCGCCGAGCCAACCACTCAGGAGGTTCCACAGCAGTGCCACGACCATGGCCCCGGCGGCGATCCAGGCGTAATGGAGCAGGTCGAGGATCTCCTCGGCCCCCAGGAGCATCCCCGTCGAGCTCCGGCGTCCCGAGAACGCCAGCACGAGCAGCTCGATCATCAGGCCCGTACCGGTCAGCAGGACCGCATCGACGGCCACCGATTTGAGCCGTGCCGCGGTCTTGGCCCAGTGCTCATCCGCCGTGGTGATTTCGGTTCCCCTGGGCATCTTCCCCTCAGACCATGGTGTTGGACGCCGGCTCGGCGTCGGTTCCGTAGATGTCGCGGTAAGTGCTCCGGTCGAAGTCCTTGGGCAATCCCTCCCAGACGAGGCGCCCGTCCCGGAGCGCCACAATCCGCGTGGCGTAGCGCTTGACCAGGTCCACGTCGTGAAGGGAGCAGACCACCGTCAATCCCTCGTCCTGGTTGAGGACTTCGATATGACGCATCAGCGAGTGGCGCAGGGCCGGATCCAGGGAGGCTACGGGCTCGTCGGCCAGGATGATCCGCGGCTTCTGCAGAAGGGCCCGGGCGATGGCCACCCGCTGTTGCTGCCCGCCGGAGAGGGCGTCGGCGCGAGTCGAGCCACGATCAGCAAGGCCGACCCGCTCCAGGGCCTCGCGGGCCAGGCGCCTGTCATCGGCGGGGAAACGCAGGAAGAGGCTGGGCAGGAGCCGGGTTCGCCCCAACCCCCCCGAGAGCACGTTGTCCAGGACCGAATGACGCCGGATCAGATTGAACTGCTGGAAAATCATGGCGATCTGCCGCCGCAACCGCCGCAGCTCGGCGCCCTGGGCGGCGGTGATCTCCCGATCGAAGATCCAGATCCGGCCGGCCGTTGGATCGACCAGCCGGTTGATGCACCGGAGCAGGGTGCTCTTGCCCGAGCCGGACAGGCCGACGACAACGAGGAACTCGCCCTCGCGCACCTCCAGGTCGATGTCGCTGAGCGCCCGCACTCCGCCGGGGAACACCTTGCCCAGTCCCTCGATCCTGACGGCGGCGACCGATTCCCGATGCCCCGGCATCAGCCCCCTCCCCCGGCACGCTTCCGCTTGGCCTCGAGCTTCTTCTCCGCCGCCTCCAGGATCTTTCCGGCGGTCACGCCGGATTGCCGCAACGCCTCCCTGAAGGGGTCAAAGGCCGCGTTGTTGCACGGGGCGGCGGCGACGCCGGCCACCAGATCGTGGTAGGCCGACAGGCCCTCGGGCGTCTCGAGGAACCGTTGGAGGGAGGTCTCGAAGCGCTCCCAGACGCGCCGCGAGAAACCCTTCCGGACACAGCAGACGTCGTTGGGAATGGGATCGGTCAGGGCGATGATCCGGACGACCTCCAACAGATGCCGCCGGCTTTCGTCTTCCGGCATCCGCTTGATGATCAGCCGCCGGGCATCGCCCACCAGCGTCCGGTCCCGGACCTCGCGCTCCCCAGGCGGCGAGTAGAAGACCGCCCCGCCGGCAACCTTGCCGTCCATGACCGCCTGGACGACGTTGGGGTGACCCCCGGCGAAGTAGACGTGTCCCAGGGTGACGCTGGCCCGGTTGAGCAGGGCACGGGCGAAGATGTGTCCCGAGGTGGAGGTCTCGTCGGAGAAGGCAAATGAGCGGCCGTTGAGGTCCTCCAGCCGGCGGATTCCCGAGTCGGTTCGCGTCAAGATGCAGCCGTTGTAGGTCGTCGTGTCCTGGGCCACGGGGTCTTCCGAGCTGTCGATGACACGCGTTTCCCGGAGGGTGCCCGGGCGGTCGTACTCCAGCTCCTTGCGGCCGTCGCCCACCAGATCGTGGGGCCCGGAGAACACGTGGCTCGAGGCCGCCGCATCGACGCTCCCCGGGCGTTCCACCAGGAGCCGGACGGCTTCCTTGTCGTCGTTGGCGGGGACCTCGACCCAGCCGGGCGCCGCCCGGTCGAGCCGCCCCCGGAGGACCTTCCGCAGCTTCGGGTTGAGGTTTCGCGGGATGGCGATCCTGCGGCCTGCCAGGTCGGTCAGCGCCGCCGGCTCCCCTCCTCCGGTCCTCGCGATGACGATGACGAAGAGATCGAGGGAGCGCACGACCTGGAGCTTGGCCTCGGCACCGTAGCGGGCGTGGGCCAGCACGTAGGCGAAGGCGGGGATCCACGCCACGTCGGCCTGGCCGGATCCCAGGGCCTGGATCACGGCAGCGTAGCTGGTGGGAACTTCGGAACGCAGCACCAGGCCGCAGTCGTTCTGGATGAAGCGCGCCAGCTCGTCGCCCCGCCGGACCAGGGTCCCCTGCTCCACCGAGGGGACGAAGAGCATCCGGATGACGCTCTCGCCGCTGACCTCCAGGACGTGCCGCCGGTGGATCCCCCATCCGAAGGCGAGGAACGCCAGCACGGCAAGGGTCAAGCCCACCCGCTGAATCCACAGGCCGCGGCGGCGATCCTGCGGGGTCACTCCCACACCCCCGGCCCCTGTCCGGGAAGACCACACCAGCCCGCGGCACGACCCCTCGAGTACTCCATCGGAACGGCCGAAAGGGTAACACAGCCGCCGGCGACTTACCGCCCCCGGGCCAGCAGCGATCCCCAGCCCCCGGCTCCCCTGTGCCCCCTCTCTTCCGCGGGTCTCAGTGGACCGTTCTGGAGAGCTCCCGGCCGGTCCTCAACAGGATCCTGCAACTGACGGTGACACGGCTCCGGCTGGAGGGCAGGCGCACGACCCCTGAGGTCACGCTCTCCTCGGGTGCGAGGTAGGTCTCGTAGAAACGCACGGCGTCGGCCGCGCCGCCGCCGGACAGACGCTGCCACTCACCGCTGGCCTCGTTTCGCAGGGTCCCCAGGATGATGCGATCGAAACCGCCTCGGTCGCTGGCCACCAGGACGCCCCGCTCCAGGGTCACCTGGACCCAGCTGCCGTAGACCGAAACGGCGCTCCCGAAAGGAGAGGGGTTGGTCAGGGTCACGCGCAGGCTCCTGCCCCGCCGCTGAACGCTGAGCTTGGGCTCGAAGGCCGGTCCCTCGCCCTGCAGATAGCGCAGCAACGCCTCGCGGCTGATGCCCAGGGCACCGCCCGGAGGAGGCAGGGTCACCAGGTCCCAGCCCACGATTTCGGGGAGCAGCACGGTGCTCGCTTCGTGGAGGCCGGCGTCCAGCCGGCTGACATCCATCCACCGGACGGCGACCGATTCTCCGGCGCGCCACGTGCGCCCGCTCCAGGTGACGGCCTTGCGGAAGGTGAAGCTCCGGTCGAGTTCCGACTGGGTGGAAACATCGGCCACCAGCGGGTTGGTCAGGGGGTCGAGGTCCCGACCCCAGCCCCGGAGGGGCGGCCTGATCTCGGGCCGGAGGACGAGGGCGATCCTGGGCCGAACCCTCATGCCCCGGAGAGGAACCAGCTGTTCGGCCAGGGCGAGGTTGGGAACCGTCGCCCCACGATGCTCCAGCCCGATGGCGCCGCAGGCCAGGAGGCTGCATCGGCCGGCGGCCTTGACGACGGCGAGAACCTGGGGGTCGGCGAGTTGGGTTGGGGTGATCAGCGGCACGACCGGGACCCTGGAGACCCGGGCCAGGTTGGCGACGAAGTCGGCGAACCCCTCCTTGACCGTGGTGATGTCGAGGATGATCCCGGACGGACGTCGGTCGGCGCCCAGGCTGTCCCTGAGCACACCCCAGACGGGGACCGCGGCGTTGGGATCAAGCTTGGGTCGCAGCAACCCCACCCGCACGACGATGGAGACCGGAAGCTCCCCGCCCACGGGAACCTCCGGGTAGAGCTTGACCACCGGCACATCCCCGGCGAGATCGACCTCGCCAACCCGCAAGGCGACCCTGTCGACCCCCGCCTTGGCCAGGAGGTCCGCCTCGGCGGCATCGAGGCCTTCCTTCCCGAGCCAGACGACCGTCTCCCGCACGTGATCCAGCCGGGGCTTGGGGGCGGTATCCGTGGGTCCCCCGCAGGCAGCGGCGGCATAGCCGACCGCCAGAATGGTCCCCAGCCTGCATATCTCACCGATTCTCGTCGCAACACGGTGAAGACACCTGTCCATGTGGAGTTTCGACCGGGGACACGTCCCAATGGCAGGTGTCGTTGCGGTCGCGGCAGGACGTCGGTGAGACATGCGGGCGAACAGCCGTGCGAACCGCGTCATGACCTCATCGTAGCAGAGGCCCGGGGGAGTTCCAGGCGCACTGCCAGCCCCTCCGCGGTGTTCTCGGCGTGAACCGTCCCATGGCAGCGCTCCACCACCTGCCGCACCAGGGCCAGGCCCAGTCCCGAGCCGCCTCCCGTCGTGGAGAAATGGGGGCGGAAGAGATCGGGCAACAGGGGCTCGTCGACCCCTCCCCCCGTGTCCCGAACCTCCAGGCGAACCCTGCTCTCGTCGCAGTCGACCTCGATGACGATGCTCCCCTCCCGGCCCTGCAACACGTTGAGGCTGTTCTGCACGATGTTGGACAGGGCCCTCAACAGCCAGTCCCTGTCTCCGACGATGAAACATTCTCCCTCCCCGGGGATCCTCCGCTCCAGGGTGATCCCCCGGCGTTCCAGCACACTCGGCACGGGGAGCTCGGCGACGAGCCCGGCCAGGTCCACGGTCTCCGGCTCCCAGCTTTCCAGGGCCACCAGGTTGGAGAAGGAGGAGGCCGTCTCGCGGAGCTTCTCCACCTGCTCCGAGATCTCGGCACAGGCCTCGCGGACCAGGGAGGTCAGCTCCCCCGGGGAACGTTCCACGTTCTCGTTCAACTCCTGCACCCACAGTCGGATGGGGGTCAACGGGTTCTTGACCTCGTGGGCGACGATCCGCGCCATCTCCGTCAGCTGCTGGAGGCGATCGGCCCGTACGACCTCGCTGATGTCATCGACCACGAGCACCCGGCCCATCCGCCCCCCCGGCAGGGGGACGTGGGCCGTCCCGACCCGCCACGTGACGTCCATTCCCGGGAAGGGTTGTACGGTCTCCACCGAGGGAGCGCTCCCGGGGCCCCCCGTGTCCAGACGCCCCCCCAACTCCGGCACCAGGTCACCGTGCGCCCGGAGCAGCTCCTCTCCCGCCGGATTGACGAAGCGCACCTCCCCATCCTCTTCCAGGACGATGACCGCCTGGGTCAGCGTGCTGAGGGTGATGCGCAACAGCTCCTCCTGGGTCCGCAGGCGCCGCTCCCTCTCCTGCACCTCCAGGCTCATGCGGCGCACCGACTCCACCACCTGGGCCAGGTCCACCTCTTCGGGGAGGGGCACCTCACCGACGAGCTCCCCCTTCTGGACACGGTCGGCCAGCTCCACCACCGAGGCCAGGGAGCTCCCCAGCCGCCTCTCGACCCGCATGGTGACGACGAGGGCCGCCAGGGCCGCCAGGAATGCGCCCGTCAGCAGCCAGTCCAGGACGCCGGGTTGGCCCCGGGACCGGCCCGGATCCCGGACGAAGAGCTCCAGCAGGTAGGGACGGTCTCCGATGGAAACCGGCCCGGCGGCCACGACCTGTCGTCCCGAGGACTCCACCGCCGGATCTCCCCGGCCCAGAAGCAGGTTGACGAAGGCCTGCCGGTTCGGAAGACCCGGCAGCCGCTCTTCGGCCAGCAGATCCGGTCTCGAGACGCCAACCACCTGGGCCCCGTCGAAGATCGTCACCTCCGCCCCGACCTCGGTGGCCAGCCACGCCGCCAGGTCGTCCCCGACGCCGTAGCCTCCCTCCAGATGCTGCGCCGTCCACCGCGCCGCGTCCAGCATGTTGACGGCGATGATCTGCCCGACACGGAGAACTTCCGCCCGCAGGCGCACGTGAAGCACGACCGTCAGCAGGAGCAGGGGAAGGATGACCGAACCGGCCACGAGACGCCGGAGACGGCCCCCGAAGCTGCGGGAGAGACCGCGGCCAAAGCTGGGTCGAGCGGCGAGAACGGTCCCCGCCACGCCCCACAGAACAGCCAGGAGGAACTGGAGGAGCCAGACGGAGGCGGCCGGGGCGTTGTAGACGGCGGCCACGAGCCAGTCGCCGTGCCGTTCCACCCGGCCCGGTAGCCGCCGGGTCCCGGCCTCGACCCACGCCCACCCCGAGCCAGAGTGCCAGATTCGGCCCGCCGCCCCGGTGCCGATGCCTGCGATGGAGGGGTGGAGTGTGGCGGCTACGCGTCCCCCCCGACCGAAGGAGGCGAACCACACCTTCCGCCGGCCGGCCACGCCGACGGGCTCCGACGGACTCCAGTCGGCCAGCCAGTGCCAGGGACCCGTGGCCACCACGAGGCGTGCCACAACGGGCCGGCCCCGGGGCAATTCGCCGAGGTTCCACGAGGCCAGCTCCGTGACGAAGGATCCCGCCGGAGAGAGGTCCCCCCACGTGGAGAGCAGGGTCCCGTCCCCTCGCTCTACGAGAATCGCGGCCGGCAGAGCCCAGTCGCGTGCCTTCCACCGCTCGGCCAGGGCGGGCGCCAGGTCATCCATGTGGCATCGGCCCAGGGGCGCCGTCATGATCTCCCCAATGGCGATGGGAAGGGCCGACGGCGTGGAGGTCGACCGGGGCCTCTCCCCATGGGTCAGGAGGTACGGAACCGAGGCCAGCTGGGCCCCAAGAGCCGCAAGGGCCACCAGCGCTCCCACGAGGAGGCGGCCCTCCAGACCGACGCTCCACCGTCCACCGACCATGCTCCAGACAAAGCACGCCAGGGCGACGATGCCCACGACGCCCCATCCCGGCACAAAGGCCGTCTCCGGCAACCAGGAGACGGGGGAGAGGCCGTGGGGGAGCACGGCCGCGACTGGATAGAGGAGCAGGGCCAGGGCCGCAGCCATTCTCGAGAACCGGGATGGCGCCCGTCGGAGGAGAAGCGCTCCCGCCCCGGCGGCCACCAGCAGGAAAGGTGTCGCCACCCAGGACGGCTGGGCCGTGGTCAGGGCCGAGACGTAGCCTCCCGCCGCCACGGCCAGGGCGGCGGGAGGCAGCTGCCAGAGCGCCAGCACCGCCAGGATCCACCACGGAAGGTACCGCACCGGACCGGGCGCTGGCCGGACGGCCGGCGTCCCCAGGATGGCCACGGAAACTCCCGGGTACTGCGGGAGGTCGAGGGTCTCCCAACCGGGCCTCGGAGGCGCGGAGATCCTCAGGTCAAAGCCAAACTGGTGCATGCCCCAGATGGACCGGCCCCTGACAGGCGTCCGGTCCACCACCAGGATTCCGCCGACGAACTTCCCCTCGGCCAGCACCGGTTCGCGCAGCACCAGGGCCGCCGAACGGATCCACCACTCGATCTGCCAGCGCCGTTCCCCCAGGAGCTGCAAGCCCGCCGGCACCTGGCGCCGCTCCCCGGCCCAGGCCACCACCCTCCCCCTGTCGTCCACCAGGTACACGGTTCTCCCGGCCACTCCACCGACGGCGCCGCCCAGGGCGTCGAAGAGGGAGCTGGGCTCAAGCACCTCTCCCGCCGCGGCGAAGGCCTGGCGCACCCTGGGATGCTCCGAGGCCCGCCGCGCCCCCACCAGCATGGACCGGCACCGCTCCTCGAGCTCCTGACCCATGGGATCCAGGTCGAGGGACTCACTGCCGGGCAGGGGACGCATCAGTGCCACACCCAGGGCCACGACCCCCACGGCCACCCATCCCACCTTCCGCGGTCTCGAGACGACGACCGCCGCCAGCAGGATGAGAGCGGCCCATGCCGGGGAGGGCGCCCATCCCGGCCACGGACCGACGAACGCCAGCGCCACCGCGGCGCTCCCCCACAGCAACGCATCCGTCCGTCGGCTGCCGATTCCCACCATGCTTCGAGTATACGGCCCTCCTCCCGCCCCTCCACGTCTGTATACTGGCTCAATCGAGGAGATGACTGTGCGACGCTGTCCGCTGAAGGCCCTCGCAACAATATCCCTGCTCGGTGCGCTTCTGGCCGTCGCCCCCATGGCGGCGGCCAGCCCCCAGGCCGCCAACCCCGCGCGGGCCCGCGCCGCCCTCCTGGACCGGAAGGGGCTCAGACAGCTCGCCGGCGGCCAGGTGGATGCTGCGGAACGTTCTTTCCAGAAGGCGCTGGCCCTCGATCCCGATGATCCCGCGGCACATGAGGGGCTCGGCAGGGTCGCCATGGGGCGGCACGACTACCGGGCCGCCCTCTCCCTGCTTCTTCGGGCCCGGGAGCTTCATGCGAAACGGGCCGCCGAAGCCGACGCCGACCGCCTGGAGGCGGCGACCGAGCTGGAACGCCGCCGGCAGTCCGGCTCCGACCAGGCGGCTTCGTTCGCCGATGTCGGCTGTCTGACCGAGCGTGGCGTCGAGCTGTGGGTGCGGGACCCCCAGCCCGGCGAGGACACGGCCCAGCCGGGCGGCGTCGACCTCCGCGGCACCCCGCCCGGCCTGTGCTTCCGCATCGGCACCTGCCAGCTCCATCTCGGGAATCTCGAGGCCGCGCGGACGGAGCTGGAGCGGGAGCTCCTGCTGGCCCCGGACAACGCCGCGGTCCACCTCAACCTCGCCGTCGTCCTGCTCCGCCTCGGCCAACCCGACCAGGCCCTCGAGGAGCTCGACACCGCCGTCCGCCTCGGCGCCAGGGAGCCCGATGGGCTCCGCAGCGATATCCTTTCAGCGCAGCAGCGGCCCCCCCGCTGATTCGATGATGCCCGACCGGGTACGCCGGCGGCAGCTTGCATCGTCCTCCCCCGGGTCGTACCGTGGGGTGCGGGCTTCAGGTGGACAACAATTCTCTGATCGGCTGCGACTTGTCGCATTACCGCGTCCTGAAGTTGCTAGGGCGGGGAAAATGGGCGAGGTATACCTGGCCCGGGACGAACGGCTCGGCCGGGAGAGGTCCACCGCGGATCGCCGTCCTCCCCTTCGAGAAGCTGGACCCTGAGGAGGAGGCGTTCTTCGCCAACGGGATCACCGACGAGATCGCCAGCCGGCTCGCGCTGGTGAACGGCCTGGCGGTGATCTCGCGGACCAACACCACCTCCTACCACCGGCGGGGCAAGAGCGTCGCACAGATCGCCCACGATCTGGATGCCGCCCATATCCTGGAGGGGAGCATCCGGTGGCAGCACGGCCGGGAGGGTTCCGGCCGCGTACGCATCGTCCCCCATCTCGTGCGCGCCGTCGCCATGGCCAAACACACTGGCGCAGTGCTCAAACCGGTCGCCACGGTGCCGGGCTCCCATATTCAGTGTTTCTCCCCATGGCCGCCTTCCCGGCACATTGCGAAACCCCGCCTGAAGGTCTTCTCTGGTGCCAGGCCGGACAGTTTCCGCACTCTCTTTTCACGTCGTCTGCCCATCGTTCGTCCTGGCTCCAAGCACCCTGTTGAGCCTGTTAGGCTCCTCGGAAAGAACCTTCTCCCAGCGGCATTGAAGGGCCGACACGGGCGGCCACACGGGCCGTCCCCACAGGTAGTCGCGCTGCTATAACCTCCTTGGTGCTGCTCCCCTCGCAATTTCCGTTGTATCCTCCTCCGGGCGACTGCCCCTGGCGGGAGGATCATGTCCGAGACCTTCGATTACGCCGGGGTCGGCCTCATGGCCGGCCTCGAGGTGCACCAGCAGCTCCTGACTGAACACAAGCTCTTCTGCCGCTGCCCGGCGGGCTTCTACACCCGTGAGCACGACGGTACGGTGCTCCGGCACATGCGCCCGACGCTGTCCGAGCTGGGCGAGTACGACGGCACGGCGCTGATGGAGTTCAAGACCCAGAAGAACATCATCTACCTGCTCAACCGGCTCAACACCTGCACCTACGAGATGGACGACACCCCGCCCTTCCTCATCAACGAACGGGCCCTGGACATTGCCATCGAGCAGTGCCTCATGCTGGGCTGCGACATCGTCGACGAGGTCCACATCGCGCGGAAGCAGTACCTGGACGGCTCCATCCCCACGGGTTTCCAGCGCACCGCAATCGTCGGCGTCAACGGCTCCATCCCCTTCCGCGGCCGGCAGCTGAGCATCACCCAGGTGACCATCGAGGAGGACAGCTGCCGTGAGGTCTCCGACCGGGGCCACCTGATCGTCTGGCGCACCGACCGCCTGGGCATGCCGCTGATCGAGACCGTCACCGGTCCCGAGCTGCGGACACCGGAGGAGGTCGAGGAGGCCATCCTCCTGATCGGAAAGGTCTGCCGGTCCACCGGCCACGTGCGCACGGGGATCGGCGCCAGCCGCCAGGATGTTAATGTCTCCGTGCGCGGCGGCCGCCGCGTGGAGATCAAGGGCGTCCCCAAGGCCTCCTGGGCCCGGCGCCTCGTCCACGGCGAGGCCATCCGCCAGGTCAACCTCCTGCGCCTCCGGGACGAGCTCCACCGCCGGGGTTTCACGACGCCCGCGGACCTCGGTATCGAGGACCGCGACGTGACGAAGCTTTTCCGGAAGTCCGTCATCCCCATTCTCCGCCGGGAACGGTGGGAGCGCTGGGTGGAATCGGAGGGGCGGCGGCCCGGCTTTGAGCTGGGCGAGGGGCCCTTCACCGTGCGCGCCATCCGCCTGCGAAGTCTCGCGGGAATCCTCGGGTACCCGACCCAGCCGGACCGGGACTTCGCCCACGAGCTGGCCGGCCGCGTCCGGGTCATCGCCACGCTGGACCAAGCCCCCATCCTGCTCCACGGCGAGGCGTGGCCGGAGACCCCTGGGGCCGCCGCCGAGCTGGAGGCGCTCCGGCGCGAGCTGGGCTGCACCACCGACGACGCCGTGGTTGTTGTCTGGGGCCCGGAGCGGGACACGGTGACGGCCGCCCAGGAGATCCTCCTCCGCCTGGAGGACGCCCTGGACGGCGTGCCCAACGAGACACGGCAACCATTCGCCGACGGCAGCACGGACTTCGAGCGGATCCTGCCGGGTCCCGATCGCATGTACCCCGACACGGACAGCCCGCCCAAGGCACTGGTTGCCTCCCGGCTCCAGGCCCTCCGTGTGGCCCTGCCCCCGCCCCCCTGGGAGCGCGAGGCGGAGTGGACCGCCCTGGGCGTGCCGCCCGCCGACATGGACGAGCTGATCCGCCACGGCGGCGCCCTCCTGGTGGATCGGGTCGTCAGGGAGACCGGCGCCGACCCGCGCTTCGCCTGCTTCTTCTTCGCCGAGCGCCTCAAGGGGCTCCGCCGCGACGGCGTACCCGTGGACGCCGTGGACGCCGGCGCCTGGGTGGAGCTGTTCCGGCTCTTCGCCCGCGTCCCGGTAGCGCGGGAGGCCTGGCGGGCCCTGGCGACCGGCCTGGCGGCGGAGCCGGCGCGACCCGTCCGTGAGCTGGCGGAAGAGCTGGGGATCGGCACGCCGCCGGACCGCTGGGAGGAGAAGCTCCAGGGGATCGTCACGAGCGCCCGGCCCGACCACCCCGACGGCACCACCGATCAGCTCCGGCGCTACCTGATGGGCCGGGCCATGGCCGCCCTCCGCGGACGTGTCCCCGCCGCAACGGTCGCCGGGATTCTCTCAAAGGCCATGGAGGCCGCATCATGAATCAAGCATCAGATCCTCTCAAGGGGTACCGCGGGGCCGCCCGGGCCTGCCTGGAGTCCTTCGGAGTCCGCGTCTGGAGCGACGTCCGCCTGGAGAATACCGCCGGCTCGATCTTCGAGGGGGTCATCCTGCCCCGCTCCGAGACCTTCGACGACCGGCACATCTCCCTCAAGCTCAAGAACGGCTACAACGTCGGCGTCCACGTGGAGCGCATCGCCGCCATGGAGGAGCTGGGTTACAAGGAGGCCGTCTACAAGATCCCCGAGCAGGAGTTCCCTTCGCGGCCCGACCTGCCCAAGGTCAGCCTCCTGGGCACGGGAGGCACCATCGCCTCCCGCCTGGACTACCGGACCGGGGCCGTCATCCCGGCCTTCACGCCGGGCGAGCTCTACGGCGCCGTCCCCGAGCTGGCCGATCTCTGCAACCTGACGACCCGGAAAATCTTCGGCGTCTTCTCCGAGAACATGGCCTGGGAGGAGTACACGGCCCTGGCGCACGCCATCGCCGACGAAATCGAGGCCGGCGCCGACGGCATCGTCATCGGCCACGGCACCGACACCATGGGCCACACGGCCGCCGTTCTCAGCTTCATGGTCCAGGACTCGCCCATCCCCATCGTCATCGTCGGCAGCCAGAGGAGCTCCGACCGCCCCTCCTCCGACGCGGCCCTCAACCTGATCCACGCCGTGCGCGCCGCGGCCTACGGGGACATCGCCGAGGTGCAGATCTGCATGTTCGGTCCGACCTCGGACCGCTACGGCCTCCTGCACCGCGGAACCCGCTGCCGGAAGATGCACAGCTCCTACCGCTCGACCTTCCGCACCATCGGCGACATCCCCCTTTGCCTTGTGGACGCCAACTCCTTCACCATCGTCAACCGGGACTACCTGCCCCGCGACCCGAAGCGGAAGGTTCGCATCGACACCCTCCACGACGACCGCGTCACCATCCTCTACTACTACCCCGGCATGAAGCCTGACGTCCTGGACGCCCTGGTGGACGCCGGTTACCACGGCGTCGTCATCGCCGGCACGGGCCTGGGGCACGTCAACAAGCCCCTCTACCCCGCCATCGAACGGGCCGTCTCCCGCGGCGTGCACGTCATGATGACCGTCCAGACCCTCTGGGGCTTCGCCCAGATGTACGTCTACGAGACGGGCCGCGAGCTGCTCCAGCTGGGCGTCGTCCCCCTGGACAACATGCTCCCCGAGACCGCCCTGATGAAGCTCGGCTGGGTTCTGGGCCACACGGACGACCGGGAGGAGGTCGCCCGGATGATGCAGACACCCATCAGCCACGAGATCACCGAACGCGAGCCCCACAACGGCTATCTGATCCTTCAGGGGGGCCTCCCCGAGGTGGACGAGTTCGTCGCGGCGCACTGGAAGTAGCGGAGCGTCCCACTTGGTTCATGGCGCGATGCCGGCCAGGAGGCCGGCGCTCCGCGGGCGGTGTTCCCTGTCGAGAAGTCAACGCCCTTCCATGCCAAATGCATTCTCCCGTCTCCGGCCTCCGGTCCCTCGCCGGCCGGGATCGCCCGCGAGAAACCGTGGCGGGAGCAAGGTCCTGGCAGCTTGTGCGAGTTGTGTATGTCAAGTTCTGCAAAATGGGCCGAGATCCAAGAGAATGGGGAT
>CAZXNA010000055.1:0-19397 GCA_964641295.1 uncultured Thermoanaerobaculia bacterium | reverse complement strand
GCTCCTGGGTCTCAGCGCCTCCCCGTTCATTCTGGACTACCTGGTGGCGGCGCGCGGCTACGGTCTGGCCTTGGGCTTCCTGAGGTGGGCGCTGGTCGTGTCGTGGAAGTGGCTGGACCTGTCGGAGCGGCAGCGGGATCGCTGCCGGTTGGGGCTGCTGCCGCTGGTCTCCGTCCTCTGCGCCCTCTCGGTCGCCTCCAACCTGGCCTTCGCCTTCGTCGGCGCCGCATTGCTGCTCGCACTCTGGATGGCCGGACAGCTGCTGCCCACTGGATCCCGGCGACGTGCCCTGGTCGAGGGAGCGCTAACCCTTTCCATCCCCGGCGGCATCCTCTATCTCCTGATCGATCCTGGCATCCTCAGGTT
The DNA here is from genome assembly GCA_964641295.1 of uncultured Thermoanaerobaculia bacterium. GTDB lineage: Bacteria > Acidobacteriota > Thermoanaerobaculia > Thermoanaerobaculales > Sulfomarinibacteraceae > JAADFK01. Next base: position 19,031 of record CAZXNA010000055.1, on the reverse strand, counting down.
CGACGGCGCGACGCTCTTCTTCGGAGCGGGCAGCTGGGCCGTCACATGGGAGAGTCTCCTCGATCCCCTCTTCGGGAGCTTCGGCGGACCTGGCGGGCATCCCTGGATCCGGACGGCGCTCCCCTTGGGGGTCCAGTTCCTTCTGCTGCTGCTCGCCGGCCTGGCCGCCGGGGTCATGCTGCGTCGGCTCCTCGACCGCACCACCAACGACCGCTCCGTCGGCCGGGATCCCGGAGCCGACAACGCCACCCTGCTCCTGTTGACGGGATCGATCCTCGTGGTGACCATCCTGCTCCACGGCGTGGCCCACGGGCTGGCCGGAATCCTGCTGCCCATGGAACGCACGGGGATCTTCTTCGTTCCCCTGGCCCTCCTCATCGTGCTGCTCGTTCCGGGCTCCCTGCCCGGGGGAGCATTCCGGCGCGTGGCCGGGAATGTCGTGACCGGAGCGGTCACTCTCTTCGTCGTGCTCTTCCTCACCTTCGGTCATATCCGCTACTTCGAGCAGTGGAGGTACGACGCCAACTCACGCAACGTCTTCCTGGCCGTTCGGGCGCTGGCACAGGGGTCTCCCGGCGCACCCATCGGCATCGACTGGCTCCTGGAGCCCAGCCTCAATTTCTACCGGACCCTCTTCCACGCGGAGTTCCTTCCGCCCTTCACCAGGAGGCCGCCGACGATCGACGACACGATCTTCGTGCTGCTTCCCGGACGGAGCGAGCAGGACCGACGCCTGCTTCGCTCCCTGCCCCTCCGGATCGTACTCGCCGATCCCCTGTCGGGCGTCGTTGTGGCCTCAAAGCCTCCACCCGGCGTGGAGACCGGCGCTCGCGAACCGGGGCGCAGGGCTCAGCCGGACGACTGATCGGACCGGCCCGCCTCGGTCAGGGCGTAGGCGAGAACCGCTGCGGCGACGGAGACGTTGAGGGATTCGACACCCGGCTTCATGGGGATGGCGATGGTGTCGTCCAGGAAGGACCGCGTCTTGGCCCGAAGCCCCTTGCCCTCGGAGCCCAGGACCAGGACCCAGCGATCGGGGGGATCGATTGCCCAGAGGGGGGTACCCCCGGCCTGGGCCCCGTAGGCCCAGTACCCCGCGTCCTTGAGGACCGCCACGGTGTCGCCCGCGACCGTCGCCCTGGCGACGGGAACCCTTTCCAGGTGGCCCGCTGCGGCCGCTGCCAGGGCGCCCCCCAGGGGTGGCGCCCCGGGGCCGGCGAGGATGACTCCGTCCAGGCCGAAGGCCGCGGCGCTTCGGATGACGGCGCCGACGTTGTGGGGGTCGGTGACGCCGTCCAGGAGGATCAGCCGGCCCGGCTCCTCCGCAGGACGGATGAGCTCCTCCAGGGAGGCGAAGGAACGCGGCGCAGTTCGAGCCGCGACGCCGTTGTGGGCCCCGCCAGCGGCCACACGTTCCAGTTGGGTCCGCGGGACGAAGCGCACGGGCACGTTCTGCGCCGCCGCCAGCTCGACGATCTTCTGAAGCCGGCGATCCCGGCGCCCCCTCTGGATCCAGATGAGGTCCATGGACCTGCCGGCCTCCAGGGCGGCCGCCACGGCGTGAACCCCTAAGAGCCAGTTGGCGCCGGGGCTCCTGTCCTCGTCGCGCTGGGACATCCCAACCTCCTGCCCCGAGCCTCGCGTTTCGCCTTCACGGCCTCCGGGGGGCGGAGGGCGAAGCGGTCAGACTTCGAGGATCTCCTTCTCCTTGTGCTCGACGAGCTCGCCGATTCTGCCGATGTACGCATCGGTCAGCTTCTGGATCTGTTCCAGGCCGTCGTGCATCTCGTCCTCGGAGATCTCCTTGGCCTTCTCCATCTTCTTGACCTGGTCGTTGCCGTCCCGACGGATCTGGCGGATGGCGTTCCGCGCCTGCTCCGCGTACTGGTGGGCCACCTTGACCAGTTCCTTGCGCCGCTCTTCGGTCAGGGGAGGAATGTTGAGCCGAACGACCTTGCCATCGTTGGTTGGCGTGATACCGAGGTTGGACTTGAGGATCGCCCGCTCGATCTGGCCCAACATCTTGGGCTCCCAGGGCGCGATGACGATGGTCGCGGGTTCCGGCACCGAGAGTGCCGCCACCTGATTGAGGGGCGAGGGCGTTCCGTAGTAGTCGACGCTGATCCCGTCGAGCAACGCCAGGGAGGCCCGGCCCGTCCTCAGACTGGTCAGCTCGCCCTTGAACGCGTCGATGGAGCCGATCATCCGGCGTTCCAGGTCCTTCAACAGCTCCTTCATCGCACCTCCTCCGGGCCGACGATCGACCCGACTGCTTCGCCCAGCACCGCTCGCTTGAGGTTGCCGGACCTGTGGATGTTGAAGATCTGAACGGGTATCCCCGATTCCATGCAAAGGGAGATGGCCGCGGCGTCCATGATGCGGAGTCCCCGCTTGAGAACCTCGCCGTAGCTCAGCCTGGGCAGGAGAACGGCGTCTGGATCCCGGACCGGATCGGCGGTGTAGACGCCGTCAACCTTCGTCGCCTTGATCAGGATCTCGGCGCCGATCTCGTTGGCCCGGAGGGCGGCGGCGGAGTCCGTCGTGAAGAAGGGGTTTCCCGTACCGCCGGCGAAGAGGACCATCCGCCCCTTCTCCATGTGCCGGATGGCCCGGCGCCGGATGAATGGCTCGGCCACCTGGTGCATCTCGATGGCCGTCTGGACCCGGGTCGGAACGCCGCGGCGCTCCACGGCGGAGGAGAGGGCCAGGGCGTTGATCACCGTGGCCAGCATCCCCATGGAGTCGCCCGTGATCCGGTCGATGCCCTGCTCGTGGGCCGAGACTCCCCGGATGATGTTGCCGCCCCCGACGACGATGCCCAGCTGCACGCCCATGGCGTGGACGGCCACCAGCTCGCCGGCCAGGGTATCGACGACGCGAGGTTCGATGCCGAAGGACTGGGAGCCCAGGAGGGCCTCCCCCGAAAGCTTGACGAGGATTCGGCGGAACCGCGGCGTCCCTTCACCCATGAAGTTACTCGCCCGCTTCCTCGCCCAGCTTGAAGCGGACGAAGCCGTGAATGGTCGCGTCCTCGCCACCGACCTCCTTGACGAATTGACCGACCGTCTTGGATCCATCCTTGGCGAAGTCCTGCTCCATCAGCACCACCTCTTCGTAGAACTTCTCCATTTTACCCGAGACGATGCGCTCGGCGATATGCTCGGGCTTTCCCTGGTCCATGGCCTGCTTGAGGGCGATCTCCCGCTCGGTGGCCAGGATGTCGTCCGTCACCTCGTCGCGGCTGGCATAGCGCGGATCCATGGCAGCGATATGCATGGCGACGTCGCGAAGCGCCTCCTCGCTGAGGCTGGCGGAGCCCTCGACAATGACGCCGATCTTGCCGCCCATGTGCACATAGCTCGCCAGGCGCGCGTTCTCCCGCGCCTCCATCAGCGCCACGCGGGAGAGCACAATGTTCTCACCGATCTTGGCGATCTTCTGGGAGATGGCCTCCTCCACCGTGTGGGTAGGATCGGCGGCGAACTTCTGGGCCTTCAACGTGGCGACGTCGGCGGCGCCGGTCTCCAGGGCCTGCTCTACGAGAGCCCTGGCGAACTCCTGGAACTCGGAGTTCCTGGAGACGAAGTCCGTCTCACAGTTCAGCTCGATCATGGCCGCCTTCCGGTCGTCCCCGGCGATGCTGACCAGGCCGTCGCTGGCCGTTCGATGGGCCTTCTTGGCGGCCGCCGCCAGACCCTTGGTTCGCAGGATCTTGATGGCCTCGTCCATGTCCCCGCCGGATTCCACGAGAGCCTTCTTGCAATCCATCATTCCGGCGCCGGTCCGCTGCCGGAGCTCCTTCACAGCACTGGCCGTAACACTCATTCTTCTTCGCCTCCTTCATCTTTCGTAGGACAAGGGGCCAGGCGCTACCGCCCCTGGCCCCTTTGCTTATATACCTGCCACGGTGGGTTCAGGCCTGCGCCGTCGCCACCTCGCCGTCCTCGGCCGGGGGCGTTTCGACGGCCGAAGCCACCTCATCGACCGGAGCCGCCTCGGCCTCCTCTGGCCCCGCCTCCGCCTCGTTACCGACGTAGCGCTCGTCCGAGAGATTGAGCCCCTCGAGCACGTTGTCGGCGATCCGGGAGGAGAAGAGACGGATGGCACGGATGGCGTCGTCGTTGCCGGGGATGGGGTAATCCACCTCCTCGGGGTCACAGTTCGTATCGACCACGGCGATGACGGGAATGCCCAGCCGGTTGGCCTCGCGAACAGCGATGTGCTCGTGCACCGTGTCGACGACGAAGAGGGCGTCCGGAAGGTCATCCATATCCTTGATACCGCCCAGGGCGCGCTCCATCTTCCGGCGCTGCCGCTCCATCCGAATCCGCTCCTTCTTGGTCAGCAGGGCGTCCTCGTTGGCCAGCGTCGCCTCGATCTCCTTGAAACGGTCGATGGACTTGCGGATGGTCTTGAAGTTGGTCATGGTGCCGCCGAGCCACCGGTGGTTGACGTAGAACATGCCACAGCGGACGGCCTCTTCGCGCATGGCGTCCTGGGCCTGGCGCTTGGTGCCGACAAACAGGATGTTCTGCCCGGCCGCGGCCAGGTCCCTCACGAAGCCCGCCGCTTCCTCGAAGTGCATCAGCGTCTTCTGCAGGTCGATGATGTGGATACCGTTGCGCTTTCCGAAAATGTAGGGCTTCATCTTCGGATTCCAACGGCGCGTCTGGTGGCCGAAATGAACACCAGCCTCGAGCAGCTCTTTCATCTGAATCGTCGCCACAACCGTCTCCTTAACGCTTCGAGAACTGGAAGCGCTTCCGCGCCTTGGGTTGACCGTACTTCTTGCGCTCCACCTTCCGGGCGTCGCGTGTCAGCAGTCCGGCCGCCTTCAGCCGTGGACGCAACTCCGGGTTGTATTCGATCAGGGCGCGCGAGATTCCGTGACGGATGGCACCCGCCTGTCCGGTCGAGCCACCGCCACGAACGTTGACGAGGATGTCAAACTTGTCGTCGGTCTCCGTCAGCCGCAGGGGTTGCCGAATGACCATCTTGAGCACCCTGTTCGGGAAGTACTCGTCGAAGTCTCTGCGGTTCACCGTAATCTTGCCCGATCCGGGCCGCAGGTAGACGCGAGCCACGGAGGTCTTCCGCCGCCCGGTTCCGTAGTACTGAATCTCTGCCACAACGTCCCCCTATCAGGATGCCGGAGCCCACGTCTTGGGCTGTTGCGCCACGTGAGGATGCTCGGACTCCGTGTACACCTTGAGCTTCTTGAGGAGCTTCCGACCCAGCCGGTTCTTGGGGAGCATACCCCAGACCGCCAGCCGGATCAGTCGCTCCGGGTGCTTCTCCAACATTTCGCGGGCCGTCCGGGTATGGATCCCGCCCGGATACCCGGAATGCCGGTAATACTTCTTCTCTTCCACCTTCTTACCGGTCAACCGGATGCGCTCGGCGTTGATGACGACCACGAAATCTCCGGTGTCCATGTGCGGGGTGTAGGTCACCTTGTGTTTTCCCCGCAGAAGTCTGGCGATATCGGAGGCGACACGGCCGAGCACCTGGTTCGAGGCGTCGATCACCAGCCACTCCCGGTTGATCTCGTTTGCTTTCGGCATGTAGGTTCGCATCATTCCCTCGCTCTCGGACACAGTAAGCTCACGACCCTGCGGACGCAGGGGAGCAGGACTTTACCCGACGTGCCCCCCTGTGTCAACCCGCTGGCTCCCCCGGATTCAGCTTTTCTCCGGCCCTCGCCACTCCCGGTCATGGAGCTCCCGATGGCAGGGCGCTCACGAGCGGTCGGGGCAGGCTCTTCAGGAAGCCCCGGCCCAGCCAGATGTGGACCTCGCGGCCGATGGACTGCACGGTGATGATCTCCAGAGAAACCCCCGGCGGCAACCACCGGCCGAGATCGACAACGACGATCCCCGTACCGCGAAACACCGTCAGGGGCTGGTCCTTCAGCCGTTCCACGATGGCCTCTACGACGCCCATGGGAACCGGCACCCCACCCAAGATCCGCAGCCGGCTCAAACGCAAACCGAGGAAGCGGTCCCGGAGGCGGATCTCGCCGAGCCGGATCGACACGCGACTCGCCAGTCCCTTCCAGCGAAGCGCCGCATGAACGTCCAGACCGTCACCGGCGGCCAGCACCCGGACCTCCTCCACATTCTCCACGGATGTCAGACGTTGCCGGAGGATCTCCTCCACGTGGTCCAGGTCGAGGACCAGATGCAATCCATCCCAGCGCGCCAGCGGTCTTTCACCTTCCACCCGGCCAGTATACCCTTCCGGGACCATGAGGTTTGACGAACCGTTGATTCACGGGAACTTCGTCAGGCGCTACAAGCGCTTCCTCGTCGACGTGGAGCTGGAGAACGGTCAGGTGGTCACGGCCCACTGCCCCAACTCTGGATCCCTCGCAAGTTGCACGGGGCCCGGCTGGCCCGTGCTGCTGAGCGACAGCCACAACCCGAAGAGGAAGCTCCGGTTGACCTGGGAGATGATCGACAACGGCCGCTGCTGGATCGGCATCAACACCCAGCGGGCCAACGCCCTGGCGGCCGAGGCCATCCAAAAGGGCGTCATCCCCCAGCTTGAAGGCTACGACACCATCCGCAGGGAGGTCCGCTACGGCGAACGGAGCCGGGTCGACCTGCTCCTGGAGGGCACCGGCCCTGCCTGCTGGGTCGAGGTCAAGAACGTCACCCTCGTGGACGGAGCCGGCCGTTACGCCTTCCCCGATGCACCGACCGAACGCGGGCGCCGCCACCTGGCCGAGCTCTCCGCCCGGGTCCGCCTCGGCGACCGGGCCGTCATGCTCTTCGTCATCCAGCGAAGCGACGGCGACGGCTTCGTTCCCGCAGCGGACATCGACCCGGCCTACACCGACGCCCTGGAGCGGGCCCGGGAAACGGGTGTCGAAGTTCTCGCATGGCGGGCCGAGATTCGGCCGGAGGGCCTGGAGATCGTCGAGCCCGTCGAGGTCCTCATGCCGTGATATGGGGTACACTTTCGCCATGATCAGCAGGACCCGATTGCTGGCATTGCTCGACGGGTTTCCGTCGGCGACGGTTTCCCTCTACGGGGACCTCGTGCTGGACCGCTTCATCCTGGGGACGCCCAAACGGATCTCCCGGGAGGCGCCCGTCATCATCCTGCGCTACGAGGCCGAACGGAACCTCCCCGGCGGCGCCGCCAACGCCCTGGCCAACCTGGCGGCCCTCGGTGTGATCGTCCGGGCTGTCGGCGCCGTCGGCGACGACGAGCCCGGCACGGTCCTGCTGGGCCTCCTCCAGGCACGTGGGATCGACACCTCGGGTGTCCTCCGCGTACCCGATTTCCGGACACCCATGAAGGTTCGCCTCCTGGGGGGTGGAGCCTGCTCGTTGAAGCACCAGATGGCCCGCTACGACGTGGAGGATCGCATCCCGGCGGACTCCCCCTGGCGTCAGCGCCTCCGCGAACACCTGGCCCTCGCGGCCACCGGAGCCGGCGCCGTGGCCGTCTCCGACTACGGCTACGGTGCCGTGGATCCGGAAGCGGTGGCCGGGTTGCGCCACGGGCCAGAGCGGCCGGAATGGGTCAGCCTTGACTCCCGGTACCGCCTGGACGAGCTGCGTGGGGTCGACGGCGCCACACCCAACTTGCAGGAGCTCGAGCAATGGGCCGGTACCACTCTGCCCGGGGACGACGACGTGGCCCGGACCGCCGAGGAGCTCCGGCTCCACCTGGGGGCCCGCTTCATCCTGGCCACCCGCGGTAACCGGGGCATGACCCTGGTTCAAGAGGACGCGGCGCCCCTCCACATCCCCGTGTGGGGCGGGGACGAGGTCGCCGATGTCACCGGGGCTGGTGATACGGTCCTCGCCGTCCTGACGGCAGCCTTGGCCTCGGGGGCCTCCCCCGCCGAGGCGGCCGTTCTGGCCAACTACGGCGGCGGCATCGTCGTCATGAAGCTCGGCACAGCCACCGTGTCGCGGAACGAACTCCGCGAGGCCATCCTCTCCGATACCCGCCTGGAACCATGACGGCGACGATCCCTGCACCCGTTTTCACCCTGGACGAGGCCGCCGAACTGTGCCAGCGGTGGCGGAGCGACGGTGACCTCATCGTCCTGGCCAACGGGGCCTTCGACATGCTCCACGTGGGGCACGTGCGCTACCTCGCCGCCGCCGGGGAGCACGGGGACCGGCTCCTGGTCGCCGTCAATTCCGACGCGTCCGTCCGCCGCTCCAAGGGACCCGGCCGTCCCATCATCCCCCAGGAAGAACGGCTGGAGCTCCTCTCCCACCTGCGGATGATCGACGGACTGGTGCTCTTCGACACGGATACGGTCACACCGCTTCTCCTCCGGCTGCTTCCCGACATCCACGCGAAGGGCACCGATTACACGGAGGATACGGTGCCCGAGCGCGACGTGGTCGCCGGATACGGTGGCCGCACGGTCATCTGCGGCGACCCCAAGGACCATTCCACAACCGATGCCGTGACCACGATCCTCGAGCGCTTCGGCCCCCGTCCCAGAAGCTGACCCGGATCATCCATGAGGGTTCGCCGCCGAGGGGGGGAGGCGCCGTGCATGGTGGTCCTCTCGCGCGGGACACGCGGCGCCCCAACGCGGCCGGCGAGGGCTGTTTGTCAGCGCAGGCGTGCTTGCGGCACGTCGAGCGAGCAAACGAGTCCGCACCGCCAGGCAGGATGCATCACCCCTTGCAGCAGAAGACTCGTGAATGACCCGGGCCAACCGCCGGGACCTGGATGCCGTACAATCGGCCAATGCGGCTACTCCTCGTCCGCCTTTCGGCCCTCGGTGACATCATCCACACCTGGCCCCTGGCGGCGGCGCTCAAAGAGTTGGACCCGGCACCGGAACTGACCTGGGTCGTCGAGGAGCCGTTCCTCCCCCTGGTCGAGGGCCATCCGGCCGTCGACCGTGTCATCACGACGGCCACCCGCCGCTGGAGGCATCGGCTGACCGATCGCTCCACCGGGCGGGAGCTCGCCCGGCTCGCCAGCACACTGAGAACCCCACGCCAGGATGTCTGCCTCGATCCCCAGGGCACCATGAAGGCGGCCGCCGTATGCCGGCTTTCGCGGGCCGACCGGCGTGTGGGACTCGCCCGTCCCTGGAGGCGTGAGACCCTGGCAGGGCTGGCCTACACCGAGGTTGTCCGGCCAGCCCCTTCCTCGCCCCACGTGGTCGCCACCAACCTTGAGCTCCTGCGGGCCGTCGGAGGCCGGCCCCCGGAGACGCCACGGCCGCCCGACGGCCGATGGCTTATGGGCAGGGCGTCAAATCCGCTGGATCCACAACTGGCCGCCTCCGCTTACGCCGTGCTGCTTCCCGGGACGGGCCATCCGTCCAAGATCGTGCCGGCCGGAACCCTGGCCGAGACGGCCCTCGGCCTCGCGAAACGGGGCCTGTCTCCCGTCATCGCCTGGGGTCCCGGTGAAAGGGAACGGGCCGAGGAGATCGCCCATCGCACCGGAGACAGGGCCATCGTGGCGCCACCGACGGATCTGTTCCAGCTGGCGGCCCTGGTGAGTGAAGCCCGCCTTGTCATCGGCGGGGATACGGGCCCGGTCCATCTGGCCGCCAGTCTCGGCACAGCAACCGTGGCCATCTTCATGGCCACCAACCCCCTTCGGAACGGCCCCCTGGGTCTCCGGACCGCCGTGGTCTCGACGGCCAGGGGCGCCGGCACCACGGCGACCGGGAGCGCCCGGGCCGAGCCCGGGCCACCGCCCTCGCCCGGTGAGATCCTCCGGATGGTCGACGGGCTTCTCGGCGGCTGAATCCCGCGACGACCTCTGTTAGAATCGAAACATGTTTGAAGTGTTCAGGAATGGTCCAGGCGCCGGGCCGGGTTGAGGATCGCCATCGGGTCCCTGCGCGGCGCCGACACGGGTGTTACAATCACCTCGGCACTGATTACAGAAACGGACGGAACCACGATGGCATTGAAGATCGGCGAGATCCTCCTCAGAGCCAAGCTCATCACCGAGGAGCAGCTCCAGAACGCGCTCGACGAGCAGGCCCAGCTCGGGGGACGGCTCGGTGAGCATCTCATCCGCCTCGGCTATGTCACCGAGGAGGACATCCTCGACTGTCTCTCGCAGCAGTACGGCGTACCCTCCATCAACCTTCGTCACTTCGACATCGACGAGTCCATCGTCCGCCTGATCCCGGCGGACGTGGCCCGGAAGTACCAGTTCGTCCCGGTGTCCAAGACGGGGGCAACCCTGACCGTCGCCATGAGCGATCCGACCAATGTGTTCGCCATGGACGACATCACCTTCATCACGGGGTACCGGGTCGAGCCCGTGGTTGCCTCCGAGGAGGCCCTCCGGGAAGCCCTGGACAAGTACTACGGTACGACCCACGCCATCGAGCTCAAGAAGGTCATGGACGACCTCTCGACGGTGGAGGAGGTCGGCGTTCTGGACGTCATCGAAGAAGAGGAAGAGATGGACGTGGCGGATCTGGAGGCCGGCGCCGACGAGGCGCCCGTCGTCCGGCTCGTCAATCTGATCCTCTCGGACGCCATCAAGAGGGGTGCCTCGGACATCCACGTGGAGCCCTACGAGCGCTCCTACCGGGTCCGTTTCCGGATCGACGGCATCCTGTACGAGATCATGAACCCCCCCCTCAAGCTCAAGGAGGCCATCACCTCCCGCATCAAGATCCTTTCCAAGCTGGACATCGCCGAGAAACGGCTTCCCCAGGATGGCCGGATCAAGCTCAAGATGAAGCTGGCGGGGAAGCTCAAGGAGCTGGACTTCCGCGTTTCGACGATTCCCACCCTCCACGGCGAAAAGGTGGTGCTCCGGCTGCTGGACAAGGAAAACCTCCAGTTGGACATGACCCGCCTCGGTTTCGAGAAACCCAGCCTCAAGCGCTTCGAGGACGCCATCCTCCAGCCCTACGGCATGGTGCTCGTCACGGGTCCTACCGGCTCGGGCAAAACCAACACCCTCTACTCGGCCCTGTCACGCATCAACACGCCGGAGGTCAACATCATGACCGCGGAGGACCCCGTAGAGTTCCAGCTCCCCGGAGTCAACCAGGTCCAGATGAAGGAGTCCATCGGCCTGAACTTCGCGGCCGCACTCCGCTCCTTCCTGCGGCAGGATCCCAACATCGTGCTCGTCGGGGAGATCCGCGATTTCGAGACGGCGGAGATCGCCATCAAGGCCGCCCTGACCGGGCACCTGGTTCTCTCGACGCTCCACACCAACGATGCGCCGTCCACCATCAACCGGCTGATGAACATGGGCATTGAGCCCTTCCTCGTGGCCACCTCTGTCAACCTCATCTGTGCCCAGCGGCTGGTGCGGAGAATCTGTGCCAAGTGCAAAGAGCCCGAGGATGTTCCGCTCCAGGCGCTTCTCAACGTAGGCTTTCCGGAAGCCGAAGCGCCCAACATTCAGCTCCAGCGAGGCCGGGGCTGTGATGTGTGCAACAACACGGGTTACAAGGGCCGAGTCGGCCTGTTCGAGGTGATGGAGGTCACGGACGACATCCGGGAGCTCATCCTTTCCGGCGCCACCGCGGTAGAGTTGAGGAGGAAGGCGCTGGAAGAGGGTATGATCTCTTTGAGGCAGTCCGGCCTGCAGAAAATCAAGGAGGGCGTCACGACCATCGAAGAGGTGGTTCGCGAAACTGTCCTCTGAAAAGACTCGGCCCGTTGGAGGCAACATGGCGGTAAGTCTGCACCAGCTGTTGAAAACGATGGTTGCCAGGGGCGGGACCGACCTTCATATCACGACCAACTCGCCGCCTGTCATCCGGATCGACGGTGTGTTGATCCCCCTCGACGGCCAGCCCATGACCGCCGTGGAGACCAAGAAGCTGGCCTACTCCATCCTGACCGACGCCCAGAAGCACCGTTTCGAGGAGGATCTCGAGCTGGACCTCTCCTTCGGCATCAAGGGGCTGGCTCGGTTCCGGGCCAATATCTTCATGCAACGGGGCGCCGTCGCCGGCGCCTTCCGGCGGATTCCTTACGAAATTCTCGGTTTCCGGGAGCTGGGGCTGCCTCCGGTCGTCGAATCCCTCTGCACACTGCCGCGCGGCCTAGTTCTCGTCACCGGGCCGACCGGCTCGGGCAAGTCCACATCGTTGGCCGCCATGATCGACAAGATCAACAGGGAACGGCCGGTCCACATCGTCACCATCGAGGACCCCGTCGAATACCTGCATTCCCACAAGAAGGCGCTGATCAACCAGCGGGAGCTCCATGCGGACACCCATTCCTTTCCCAACGCCCTGCGCTCGGTTCTCCGCGAAGATCCCGACGTCGTCCTCGTCGGCGAGATGCGCGACCTGGAGACCATCGCTTCGGCCCTCCGGATCGCCGAGACCGGCCACCTGACCTTCGCCACGCTCCATACCAACTCGGCCCCCCAGACCATCAACCGCATCGTTGATGTTTTCCCCGAGCATCAGCAGTCCCAGATCCGTGCTCAGCTGAGCTTCGTCCTCGAGGGGATCATCTGCCAGACCCTGCTCCCCAGGGCCTCGGGGAAGGGCCGTGTCCTGGCCACGGAGGTGCTGATCCCCAACTCGGGCATCCGCAATCTCATCCGCGAGGACAAGATCCATCAGATCTACTCCATGATGCAGGCGGGGCAGCTGCGCCACGGAATGCAGACCTTCAATCAGTCGCTGGCAACCCTGTACCATAAACGCATGATTTCGCTCCAGACCGCCATGTCCCACAGCTCCCACCCCGACGAGCTCCAGGACATGATCAACCGGGGGGTCGGGACCCCCACCGCAGCCTCACCGGAACCTCGCCACCAAAGGAGGTCCTGATCCATGCCCAACTACGAATGGAAGGGACGTGACCGGAACGGCAACGCGCAATCGGGGGTCATGATCGGTGACTCCAAGGACGCGGTCATCGCCGCTCTCAGGCGTCAGCAGATCGTCGTGACGACGGTCAAGGAAAAGGGCAAGGAGATCGCCCTACCGCGGTTCGGTGGAGGGATCAAGAGCAAGGACCTTGCGGTCTTCACTCGCCAGTTCTCGGTGATGATCGACGCCGGCCTGCCCCTGGTCCAATGCCTCGACATCCTGGGACAACAGCAGGACAACAAGGCCCTCCAGAAGATCCTCTTCCAGGTCCGTCAGGACGTGGAGTCCGGCTCCTCCCTGGCCGAAGCCATGCGGAAGCATCCTCAGGCCTTCGATGATCTGTACGTCAACATGGTGGCCGCCGGCGAGGCCGGCGGCATTCTTGACACCATCCTTCAACGCCTCTCGACCTACATCGAAAAGGCCGTCAAGCTCAAGACCCAGGTTCGCGCGGCCATGATCTATCCCGTGTCGGTCATCACCATCGCCGTCATCGTCGTGTACATCATCCTGTGGAAGGTCATCCCCGTCTTTGCCTCCCTGTTCCAGGGACTCGGCGCCGATCTTCCCTTCCTGACCCTCTGGATCGTCGCCCTCTCCAACTTCATCGGCCGGTTCTGGTGGCTGATATTCATGGCCGTCTTCGGCGCCATCTTCGCCATCCGCCAGTACTACCAGACCGAGACCGGCAGGAAACACATCGACGCCATTCTCCTCAAGACGCCCGTCCTGGGGATCATCCTCCGGAAAGTCGCCGTGGCCCGCTTCTGCCGGACCCTGGGAACCCTGCTGGCTTCCGGTGTCGCCATCCTCGAATCCCTCGACATCACCGCGAGGACCTCGGGCAACGCCATCATCGAAGAGGCGATCATGACCGTTCGAAAGGCGGTGGAGGAGGGCAAGACCCTCGCCGAACCGCTGGCCCGAACGGAGCAGTTCCCGCCCATGGTGTGCCAGATGATCAGTGTCGGCGAGCAGACCGGCGCCATGGACGCCATGCTGTCCAAGATCGCCGATTTCTACGAGGATGAGGTCGACGCCGCCGTCGAGGGCATGATGAAGCTCATCGAGCCCATCATGATCGCCTTCCTTGGCGTTGTCATCGGCACCATCGTTGTCGCCATGTATCTGCCCATGTTCACGCTGATCAGTAAGATCGGCTGATGCCCCAGGGGCTGTCGAGGCAGAGTATCCCGGCCACAGAGGAGGGGACCCCTCCTCTGCTCCCGTTGAATGGCCGTGCCCTGCTCTGGCTGATGGGGATCCGTATCATCGCGATCTCCACACTCTTCCTTGCGTCCCTGATCATCCAGGCCTCGACCCGGACCATCCTGCCGCTCGGTGGATTCTACGTACTGGTCCTCCTGACCTATGCCCTCTCCCTCGTCTATCTGGTCCTCCACCTGCGCGGGCTCTCGCCAAAGCTGCAGGCCATCCTGCAGCTCGTTGGGGATCTGGGCATCGTCACCGGTTTCGTCTACCTGACCGGCGGTGTCTACTCTCCTTTTTCCTTCCTCTACCTGGTCGTCATCGGCATGGCCGCCGCCCTTTTCCGGGGCGGTGGACTGATCTTCGCTGGCCTGGCGGCCGTCGTCTACGGCATCCTCGTGGATCTTCTCGTCTTCGGCCTGATCCCCCTTCCTCCGAACATGGTCGGGGAGCACATCGTCGTACCCCTCTCCCGCGTCCTCTGGCAACTGCTGATTCACATCGTTGGCTTCCTCCTTGTCGCCACCCTCGTCTCCTACCTGACGGAGTCCCTGCGGAAAGCGCGAGAAAGCCTCGAGGAGGAGCGGGCGCGGGCGCGGCAGTTCGCTGCTCTGACGGACCATGTGGTCCGCAGCGTCACCGCCGGGATCGTCGCCTCCAACATGGAGGGCGCCGTACTCCATCTCAATCCGGCCGGATCGGCCATTCTGGGAATCGAGGACCCGGACTCCGTCATCGGCCGTCCCCTCGAGGAGCTGCTGCCCCTCGAAGGAGTCCGCTGGGGGCTTCTCCTCATCCGCGCCCGCCGTGGCCAGTCCGTGCGCCTGGAGGGGGTCGTTTCCGGGGAAAGGCTCCGCCTCGGTTTGACGGTCAGCCGGCTCAAGGACGAAACGGGAAGCCAGGTCGGCTTCGTCGTCAATTTCCAGGACCTGGCAGAGGTCGAACGGGAGTCCGAACGGCAACGCCTCCAGGAGCGCATGGCGGCGGTCGGCGAGTTGGCGGCCCGAGTGGCCCATGAGATCAAGAACCCTCTGGCCTCCATCTCCGGTTCGGCCCAGATGCTGTCCAGCCACGAGAGCGCGGACCCAACGGTCCGGCGACTCCTGGGTATCCTCGTGGAGGAATCCAGACGTCTTTCTCACATTCTCGATGGCTTTCTGGCGTACACGCGCCCCACCCAGTCCACGAGAACCGTCTGCGACCTGGTTCCCCTCCTCCGCGACCTCGTGGAGATCCTCAAGAGGTCCGAGCAACGACGTCCGGGCCAGAACGTCCGTCTCGAGCTGCCGGACGAGCTGCCCGTCTTCGCCAACGAGCACCAGATTCAACAGCTGGCCTGGAACCTCTCCCTCAACGCCCTGGACGCCATGCCCGAAGGAGGTGAGCTCCTGATCACTGGTGAGGTGACCAACGGACAGGTTATCCTCCAGTGGAGCGATACGGGCACCGGGATGGATGAGGACGTGCGCCAGCATGCTTTCGAGCCCTTCGTCACCACAAAGCCAGGCGGCACAGGCCTGGGCCTGGCCATCGTGTACACCGTGGTGGACGATCATGACGGTTCCATCGACATCGACAGCGAGCCGGGGAAGGGCACGACAGTGACGGTTCGGTTCCCCGTCTACGTGGAGCACGAGGAAAGCCAATGAGCGCTGGACGCATCCTGATCATTGATGACGAGCCTTCCATCCGGGAGCTCCTGAGCATCATGCTCCAGCAGGAGGGGTACGAAACCGAGACGGCCGAGTCGGTGAGCACAGCCGTCCAACGACTCGAGGCTGGACACTTCGACCTGGTGATCTGCGACCTCAAGCTCCCCGACGGCAACGGGCTCCACGTCCTCGACACCACCCGGAGGCGGGGAATCGATTCCCGCTTCATCATCATCACCGCCCACACGACGCCCCAGAACGCCCTGGAATCGCTGCGGGCCGGCGCCATCGAGTACCTTTCGAAACCCTTCGAGGTGGACGAGCTCAAGCAAATCGTGGCCAAACACATCGTCGGCACCAGGGTGTCGGCAAAGCCGGAGATTCCAGAGTTCATCGGCCAAAGCCCCGCAGTTCGCAAGATCCTGGACCTGGTACCACGGGTCGCCATGACCCCCTCCACGGTGCTGATCACGGGAGAGAGCGGGACCGGAAAGGAGCTGCTGGCCCGCGCCATCCATACCCAGTCCCCCCGCGCCTCCGGTCCATTCCTCAGCATCAACTGCGGGGCACTGCCCGAGGGCCTTCTGGAATCCGAGCTGTTCGGTCACGTGCGCGGCGCGTTCACCGGCGCCGTTCGGGACAACCCCGGCCTCTTCGCCGAAGCCTCGCACGGAACGCTCTTCCTCGACGAGGTCGGAGAGCTCTCACCGGCCATCCAGGTCAAGCTGTTGCGCGTGCTCCAGGAGAGGCGGGTTCGCCGGGTCGGCGGGGCCGGCGAGATCGAGGTTGATGTCCGGATCATGGCCGCCACCAACCGGGATTTGGAAGCCGAGCTCCGGAAGGGGACCTTCCGGGAAGATCTCTACTACCGGCTCAACGTCCTCCACCTCCACCTGCCGCCCCTCCGGGCCCGGAAGGAGGACATCCCGGACCTGGCACGTCACTTCGTCGAGAAGATATGTCGCCGATTGGGTGTGCCGGCCAAGCGCTTGACGGCCGACGCCCTCAGTGTCCTTCAGGCCTACTCCTGGCCGGGGAACGTCCGGGAGCTGGAGAACATCATCGAGAGGACCGTCGCCCTGGAAATCGGGGACGTCATCACCGCTGGCAGCCTCCCGGAGACCCTCAGCGGCCGGAGCACCGAGCCCCCCCTGGACCAGGCATCCCTTCCCGAGGAGGGACTCGATCTGGAGGAGTACCTGGACGGCCTCCGGCGAAGCCTCATGCGCCAGGCTCTCCTCCGCACCTCCGGACACCAGAAACGGGCTGCGGACCTCCTTCGCATGTCCTACCGTTCCTTCCGTTATTATGTCGAGAAGCTCGGACTGAGCGTCGAAGAGGAGCCCAATGAACCTTCATAAACCAACGATCCTTGCCCTCGTCCTCGTGCTGGCCACGCTCCCACTGGCATGTTCGCGGTCTTCCTCGTTGGCACCACCGAACTCGACCTCGTCGAGCGCGGAAACGACAGCTCTTCTCCAGCCACCGACGGTCACGCTTCCGGATGGAACCGTCATCACCCTGGAGCTCGCCGAGACGCCGGAAGAACACGGACGCGGATTGATGTTCCGATCCCATCTGGACCCCGATCGGGGAATGCTCTTTCTCTTTGACCAGGTGGGGTTCCCCAGCTTCTGGATGAAAGACACCTGGATTCCACTGGACATGGTGTTTCTCGATCCCCAGGGAACCGTCATGGACGTCGCCGCGTCGGTGCCACCCTGCCGCTCCGAGCCCTGTCCGGAGTACACGCCCTCCAGGCCGAGCAGTGCCGTCCTCGAGCTCAACGCCGGGACGGCGGCTCATCACGGCATCAAGCCCGGTGTCACGCTGCACTTCCAGGGAGTTTCCAGCCTGATCCTCGACCGGTGATCCGCCGCCGGATCAGCAGCTACCGGACAACCATCGGGGCACCCTCCCAGCGGGGAATCCGGATCCCGACCTACTCCGAAGACGAGACGGTGCTCCCCTCGGCCTTCTTGGAGGTTTCGGAATCCGTCTTGGAGACCGTGGCCTCGCCACCGTTCTTCGCCGGCGCCGGGGTCTCGCCCCGACCGTTCCCGTTGCCGTAGTCCGTGACGTACCACCCGCTGCCCTTGAACTGCAGCGCCGGCACGCCAAGAAGCCTCCTCAACGGCCCTCCACATTTCGGACACTCGCTGAGGGGGGCATCGGCGACCCTCTGGATTCGCTCCACATGTTCACCGCAGGACTGACACTCGTACTCGTATAGCGGCATGGTTTCCCTCCCCAGATCTGCTCCCCAAACTGAGCTTCCGGCAGTCATCATCCCCCGGAACGGGCCTACTGGTCCCCCGAGGCCTTGCTGCGAACCTGGATCCGGACACCACCCGGTGTTCGGGTCTCCGTTTCAAGCAGTTGCAGCGCCACAAAGGCGAACAGGACCCGGGCGTTGATCCCCGCCGAAAACGGGCCCGATTCGCACAACTCGAACAACGTCTTCTTGCCATCAACCATTTCCAGAAGATCCCGCTCCCCGGCCTGGAGACGCAATCCCGCAAGATGAGGCGGCACTTCCAGCCGGCTCAACACGGCATTCCTCCCGCCCAGTCGAGCCGTGATGCCCCGGCCATCGGTGATCTTCCGGCATCCGTCCAGGATCGCCCGCGCCGTGGGAACGGTGATCTTGTAGACCTCGCTCTCCCGGAACCGCCCGACGCGGAAGGTCACCTCCCCCCGGTCCCAGTTGAAGAGGCTCCAGAGGATCCTTTGGACCTGCCGGCGCACCGTGGGACCCAGCTCCTCCGCACGGAGGAACCCCAGCTCCACCAGGATCTCTCCCAGCCGCTTTCCCTTGGAACGCGCCAGCTCATCGTCGGCCACGTTGAGCTGACCCTTGGTCAGCCGCCCCTCTTCGAGGAGCAGGTTCCCGAGCCGTTCGCCAGAATCGTTGGAGTCCGCAAAGATGATGTCCCCGTCGAGGATGTAGATGTGCTTGAGCACACCGTCCCGCTCGAGTTCCATCACACCGGGCACATGATGCCGGTGGATGGTCGCCAGCATCTCCGCCAGGGTCGTCTTCTCCAACCGACCCTTGTAGATGAAACCTTGCTCGGACATGGCTCTCCTCGAGACATCACGAAAAGTGGCGGAAGCGCAAGGGAATCGAACCCTCCGACCGACCCTCACCGGGCCGGCCCAACGGATTTGAAGTCCGCGGGAGCCACCAGGCCCCATGCACTTCCCCGGTCGACTCTTATACCATAAATACCGGGCCATCGTTGACAGCCAACCCTCTCTCTGCTAAAAACACACCTCGCGTGGGGCCGTAGCTCAGCTGGGAGAGCGCATGACTGGCAGTCATGAGGTCGTGGGTTCGATCCCCATCGGCTCCACCA